>DATCFH010000171.1:0-9871 GCA_036509625.1 Verrucomicrobiia bacterium | reverse complement strand
AACGGTTGCGTATCAGTCCTATCTGAATACAATGGCTTGGACTACTTCTGACCTGCACAAGAAGTCGGGTAATGTGCAAATGTCTGACGGCAGCGTGCAAACACCCACAGTGACCGGCCTGCAAACCCTCTTGATGAACGGCACCAATACAGTGGCCTTGCCGTGGTATAACTTCGCTCCCTAAACAATTCCGTTTAGGCTGAAAACACCAAGGCGCTCCGCAAGGAGCGCCTTTTTTATTTTCCGGTGGTAGGGCGCGTCACTCTTTATTCCGCCGCCGGACTTTCACCATTCTTCTTCGCCGCGCGTTGCTCGGCAAAAAAACTTCGCAGCAGTTCGCGGCATTCTTCCAACCGCACGCCGGACGTGATTTCGCACTTATGATTGAGCGTGGGAAATTGCAGCAGATTCAGCGCGCCGCCCGCCGCGCCGCCTTTCGGATCGCCCGCGCCAAACACCACGCGCGCGAGGCGCGTGTGCACGACCGCGCCCGCGCACATCGGGCAAGGTTCCTTGGTGACGTAAAGCGTGCAATCAGTGAGCCGCCAGTCGCCCACGGCATTTTCCGCCTGCGTGAGCGCGAGCATTTCTGCGTGCGCGGTGGCGTCCTTGAGCGTCTCGACTTGATTGTAGGCGCGCGCAATCATGCGCCCTTCACGCACGACAACGGCGCCGACAGGCACTTCACCACGCTCATAAGCTTTCGCCGCCTGCCGCAACGCTTCGCCCATGAAATAATCGTCGCTGTGCAAATCAATAATCACTTCGCTCATTTGGTAAATTGTAGGAGACGACGTGAGGCGTCTCTAACTTTTAGTTTGGTTTGAATTTTTGAAACTCGTCACCTCGTCTCCTACAAAAGATTCTTCCAGCTTCCACTCGTTCCGCCCGTCCGCGTGGCAATGGCAATGTGCCGCAAAAAAGCCGCCGCGAAATTGCCAGAACCACGGCCAGATTTGTTCGCGGTCGGTCTGCGGAATTTTCAAACCAGAAATCTTTTCGCGCGGGAAAAATTCAAAACGGCCTTCGCTCATCGGCGGCGGCAACGCTTTCAATTTCACCTTTACCTCGAACAAAAACATCAGCCAGTGCGTCTGGCCTTGATAACCGTGTTCGCTGACAAGTCCGGCGAGATGCAAATCCGACGGCGCGAGCTGCAAGCCAATTTCCTCGTGCGCCTCGCGGCACGCGCACGCGTAAGGCGATTCGCCAATGTCCATTTTCAACTTGCCACCGCCCGGACTCCAGAAGCCGCGATTCGGTTCCTGCGCGCGTTCGAGCAACAGAATTTCGCCCGCTTCATTGAAGCAATAAAGCAGCGTGGCGATTTTGTAAGGTAACGACATTTTTGATTTACGATTGATGATTTTGACGATTGCGGGAAAATCATAAATCATAAATCATCAATCGTAAATTCTTCATGTCTCGTCCGCGTCTCATCGCCCTGTTGCTCGCGCTCGGCACGCTCGTCGTGTTCCTGCCGACGGGCTGGTTTGGCTTCGTGAACTACGATGATCCGGATTACGTCACCGAAAATATTTTCGTAAAAAACGGGTTGAATGGGACGGACATCGCGCAGGCGTTCACTTCCTTCCACGCCGCCAACTGGCATCCGCTCACGTGGATTTCACACATGATTGACTGCTCGCTGTTCGGCCTGAATCCGGGCGCGATGCACTTCGTCAACGTCCTTTTTCATGCTGCCAACACGGCGCTGTTGTTCACGCTGCTGTTGCGGTTGACTAAAAAAATCTGGCCGTCCGCGTTCATTGCCGCATTGTTTGCCTGGCATCCGCTGCACATCCAATCGGTCGCGTGGATTTCCGAGCGCAAAGATGTGTTGAGCACTTTTTTCGGACTGCTGACACTCATCGCTTATGCACGATTCGCGCAGGAGCAAAGAGCCAGAAGCAAGGAGCCGACGCCAAATTCTATCTCCCATCTCCCATCTCCTATCTCCAAATCTTACTGGCTCGCGCTGATTTTCTTCGCGCTCGGACTGATGGCCAAACAGATGCTCGTCACACTGCCATTCGTCATGTTGCTGCTGGATTTCTGGCCGCTGCAACGCTGGCAAATTTCAAATTTCAAATTTCAAATTTTCGCAAAACTGTTCGCGGAAAAAATTCCATTCTTCCTGCTCGTCATTCCCGCGTGCGTGCTCACCTGTCTGGCGCAACGCGCGGCGATGAGTTCGCTGGAACGACTGCCGTTCCCGCTGCGGCTGGAAAATTCGGTCGTCACTTACGCGCTTTATCTGCTCAAACTCTTCTGGCCGGTGAACCTCGCATTTTTTTATCCGCTGACCGGACGTTCGCCAGCGAACCTCGCCATCGCCTCTTTAACATTGGCGACAATCAGTTTTCTCACGTGGCGCACGCGGCGCGCGCAACCGTATGTGCTGGTCGGCTGGCTGTGGTTTTTGGGAACGCTCGTGCCCGTCATCGGCCTCGTGCAAGTCGGCGAACAGTCCATGGCCGACCGCTATTCGTATCTGCCGTCCGTCGGCATTTTCATCATTGTCACGTTTGGTGGACTCGCCTTGGCCGAACGATTTGCTTTCGTAAAAAAGATTTTGGCACCGGCGGCAATTTTGATTATCGCCGGCTGCGTGTTCGCCACGGAAATTCAACTTCAGTATTGGCGCACGGACGAAACCCTATTTTCCCACGCCATCGCCGTGACCAGCGACAATGAAATCGCACACCTCAACCTCGGCGTCGTCTATGAAAAACAAGGTCGCACCGCCGAGGCCATGAACGAATACCGCGCGGCATTGAAAATCAATCCGCGCCGCGCACACACGCACAACAACATCGCCGATCTCCTCGATGCCGCCGGTCAGCCGGACGCCGCGCGCGCGGAATATCTGGCCGCCTTGCAGTTGGATCCGAACGCACTCGAAGCGCATCTCAACTACGGAATTTTGCTCGTTGAATTGAATCGTTTTGACGAGGCGGCGGAACAATTCAAACTCGCGGCGGCGTTGGAACCGACGGATGCACGGCCACATTATCAACTGGGGAAATTATTACTCAAACGCGGCGATGATGTGATGGCCATTGGCGAATTGCGTCTGGCGTTGCAAAACGATCCGAACGATTTTCAAATGCTCGCCTACACCGCACGCGTTTTCGCGGCGGATGAAAATGCCGTCGGGCGCAACGGCGCAACCGCGTTGGAATTGGCCAGCCGCGCGAACGATTTGACCGGCGGCGAACAGCCGTTCGTTTTGGACGCGCTCGGCATGGCTTATGCCGAGACCGGCGATTTCACCAACGCCGTTGCCTGCGCGCAAAACGCGCTTGCGCGCGCGAACGCGGCGCAGATGAGCAATGTTGCGCCGCTGCAAAAACGGCTCGAACTTTACCAACAAAACCAGCCGTGGCGCGAATCGTTCCGCGCCACCAACGCGCCCGCGACGCGGTAAAAATTCCATTGTCAGCGCGCCAAAAAAAATTAAAATCGCCGTTCTTAATTCATGAAAACATTCAACATCGCCGCGCTCGCGGGTGACGGCATCGGCAACGAAGTCATGGCTGAAGCCATCAAGGTTTTGCGCGCCACCGAGAAAAAATTCGGCTTTCAACTCAACATTACCGCCGCGCCCGTCGGCTGGGCGGGCATTGATGCCGCCGGCAAAGCGTTGCCGGACGCGACGCTCGCGCTGTGCAAAAAATCGGATTCTATTTTATTCGGCTCCGTCGGTTTGCCGGATCGCGACCCGACGATTCCGAAAGAGGAACGTCCCGAACGCGCCGCACTTTTGCGACTGCGAAAAGAATTTGGTTTGTTCGCCAATTTGCGTCCCGTCAAATTGCCAAAAGTTTTGTCGCACGCGTGCCCGCTCGCAAAGGAACGTCAAGGCGACGGCATTGACATTCTCGTTGTGCGCGAATTGACCGGCGGAATGTATTTCGGCCAGCCGAAAAAAACGGAAGACATCGGCGATGGCAATTTTCGCGCGACGGACACGATGGTTTATACGACTCCTGAAATCGAACGCATCGCGCACGTCGCGTTTCAGGCCGCGCAGTTGCGTCGCAAGAAATTGACGAGCATTGATAAGGCAAACGTGCTGGAGAACGGCATTCTGTGGCGCGAAGTCGTAACGCGCGTCGGCAAAAATTATCCCGACGTGACGCTGGAACATATGTTCGTGGATAACGGCGCGATGCAGCTCATGCTCAAGCCGACGCAGTTCGACGTGATGTTATGCGAAAATATGTTCGGCGATATTTTGAGCGACGAGGCGGCGGCGCTGGGCGGTTCACTGGGAATGTTGCCGAGCGCGAGCCTCGGTGCAACGAATGGCGGAAATACTTTTGGTTTCTACGAGCCAGCGGGCGGCACGGCGCCGGACATCGCGGGGAAAAATCTGGCGAATCCCATCGCGCAGATTTTGTCGAGCGCGATGATGCTGCGCCAGAGTTTTGGTTTGAACGACGCGGCGGCGGCGATTGAAGCGGCGGTGGCCGCAGCGATTAACGCGGGCAACCGCACGGGCGACATTTTCAGCGCAAACGAAACCGGCGCAAAACGCGTCGGCACCTCGCAGATGGGCGATGCGATTGCGGCGGCGGTTTGATTTGCCGCGTTTTGAAACTCAAGGCCGCTTGATGCAGTAGAATTGTTGCGCACCGTTCACGGCGCAGACAGCGCGGAACAATCCTGCTCCCGGTGAAGTGATGGTCGCGCCGACATCGGCATAATCGCCATCCACCCGGGTCGCGCTTGCCAGCAAAAATGCCGTCGGGACATCGCTTGCCCCGGCGGCAAAATCAATCTGCACGTTGCCGGCAACAATGGAAATTCTGGCAATGTTTACGGGCGTGATGTTGACCCACGAAAGTGAAAAGTTATCTATGCCGAAGGTGTCGCGCGAGCCAGTTGTGCCGGTTGACGCAGAAAGTGCGACGAGACGAATCCAAACATTTTGCGACTGATTATTGGCGTCGGAGCCGAGACTGTAAGTTTCGCGGGTCGCACCAAAAATTCCAGGATCAGCATAGCTGCCAAGCGTGGTAAAGGAAGCGGGCGCATTACCGACGGCGTAAGCAATTGTCCAAGCAGTTGAATGGGCTTGCACGCCCAGCATATTGAGATCAACGCTAAAAGTCAGATTGCTGCAACCGGTGGTATTGGCGATTTGAAAAACAAAGGCCGCGCCCGGATCGCCAAAGCCCGCCGTCTGGCGGATTGCCAGCGAGCGATTGGTGCAATTGCTCTGAATGGGCGTGGTGGATTCAAGGCCGTTAAAATTTGTTCCAGAATTGCTCATGGTTGAAGCGCAGTTGCCAAATTCTCCGGTGGTATCCGCCCACGTTTTTCCGGCGGTTGGAAAACTTGTGATCGTGCCCAGACTTGCGGTCGTCGCGTTCGTCCTGACCGACCAGCCTGTCGGCAGACCGCTGCTGATAGCGTTGAAGTTTTGAATGTAGTTTGTGCCCGTCAGCGTGACTTGAGCCAAGGCCGGTTGGACGCACAGCGCCGTGCTGCCACAAACTAATATTGCAACGCCGCCGAACAGGTTTTTTATTTTCATGTTTTTATTATTTGGATGGTTGACCGAAATCATGGAATCCAGACCAATTCCGGATTATTCGTGAGCCCTTTATTTGCGGAAAAATTCCAATACTCCGGGTTGCGAAAGTGCTGCACATGGCCGTCGAGAAATAAAAATTGCGCGCCGTGATTATGCAGGTTGGTGTGGACGTTGTTTTGTTGCGCCACCGGCCCAAGTTTCCCGTTGTCGAACAACCAAACTGTGACTGACGGCAAACGGACGGAAGCAAGTTTGGCCTGATTGCCCGAACCATTGACGTTTTTATTCAGGCAATAATGAAACAAATTTGTTCCCGTGCTGCGGCGCAGATTGGCCGGACAAATCCAGATTGATCGACCGGGATCAATGTCTGCGTTGGTGCGCCAACGCATTTCATTGTAAGGCGGCAAGTTTAGTTCCTTGGGCAAATCCACATACCAGCCATCCGCAAACAAATCACCGCCGGACGAACCGTTTTTCGGCAAATAATCTTCGTGATCCGCCGCGTAAAGATGCGTCGCCAAGCCCCATTGCTTGAGATTGTTCCGGCAGGCAATCGCTTGCGCCGTCGCCTTGGCTTTGCTTAAGGCCGGTAAAAGCATCGCCGCCAAAATCGCGATGATGGCGATGACGACGAGAAGTTCTATCAATGTGAAAGCTGGCTGCGAACCAATTGCGCGGACTGATATTGCGTTAGTGTGAACCGAAGCAGCCACCGTGAAACGCCGGAACTGAAGACAATCCATCCCTGGCCTCTTCCCCAAACAAGCAAAGTAGCCCGCCCCATTCCCAAATGCCCTTTTTCCACCCATAATAGCCCGGTCGCCGCGCCATTAAAATCTTGCGCCAAAAAACTGTCAAGGTTCTTTTCCAAATTCCGCTGCGAACGGTTTTGCCGGTGTCCGACTTTCGCGGGCTTGGAAAAATTTCCGTGGCGTGTGAACGCGAAGCCGCTAATCTGCGTCCAACCTGACCATTATTAAAATGAAAAAAAACTTCGCTCTATTCCTGTTCGCCGCCGCGCTGTCGCTCCGCGCGGCTGACACCAACGCGCCCGCCGCCGCGCCGGACAAAGATAAAGCCATGCTCGGCCAGATTCCCGATGCCTCGCACGCGCCGGTGCGCGTGACCAACACGGTCAGCATCGCAGGCGAGCGCGTCACTTACATCGCCGAGACGGGAATGTTGCCGTTGCTCAAACCGGATGGCACGTCGCGCGCGTCAGTTTTTTACGTCGCCTACACGCGCACGGATGAAGACAAAGCGGAAAACGGAAAGCGGAAAACGGAAATGGTGGCCGTCCGCAAGGACCGTCCCGTCACGTTTTGTTTCAACGGCGGGCCCGGTTCGGCGTCGCTCTGGCTGCACCTCGGCGCGCTCGGCCCGCGTCGCGTGAAAATGAATGAGGACGGTTCCATGCCCGCGCCGCCGTTCGCATTGGTGGACAATGAATTTTCCATTCTCAACGCAAGCGATCTGGTTTTCATTGATCCCGTCGCGACGGGTTTCAGCCGCGCGACGAAGGACGAAAAGCCGGATACGTTTTTCGGCGACGAAGCGGATTTGGATTCCGTCGGCGAATTTATCCGCCTCTGGACGACGCGCCATGACCGCTGGCTCTCGCCGAAATTTGTCTGCGGCGAAAGCTATGGCGTCTTTCGCGCCGCCGGTCTCGCGGAACATCTCCGCAGCCGCTACGGACTTTATCTGAACGGCCTCATCCTCGTGAGCGGCGTGCTGGATTTCGGCACGATCAGCGGCGGCACGGGCAACGATTTGCCGTATCCGCTGATTTTGCCAGCCTACACGGCGGCGGCGCATTTTCACAATAAACTTCCGACAGACTTGCAATCCAATTTGACGAACGCACTCGCCGAGGCGCGCGCCTTTGCGAAAGGCGAATACACTTCCGCGCTGCTGCAAGGTTCGTCGCTGCCGGCGGACGAGCGGAAAAAAGTTGTCGTGGAACTCGGGCGGCTCACCGGCCTGAAAGCGTCCGTCATCGAAGACAATAATTTGCGCGTGGATCCGTTCACCTTCCGCAAGCAACTGTTGCACGACGAAGGTTTGATTCTCGGCGCTTACGATGCGCGGTTGACCGGACGCGACGGCGATCCGGCGGGACCGGGCGCGGATTTTGATCCTTCCAGCACGGCGGTGATGGGGCCGTTTTCGGCGGCGATGAATTCGTATGTCCGCAGCGAATTGAAGTTTGAAGACGACCTGCCTTACGAACTCATCGCCGGCGTGCAGCCGTGGAATTACGGCGCGCGCAATAATTTTGCCAACGCCAGCGACCGGCTCGCGTCCGTGATGAACGAGGAGCCGTATCTGAAAATCCTCGTGCTTGGCGGCCGCTGCGACCTGGTCTGCCCGATTGACACGATGCGGCACAGCGTGGATCACATGGCGCTGGCGGACGCCTACCGCCGCAATGTGACCTTCGCCGAGTTCGACGCTGGCCACATGATGTATATCAATTTGCCCGACCTGAAAAAAATGCAGGTGGAGCTTGAAAAATTTGTGAGGCAATGAGCTTTATTTCCAACATCGTCAACCAAAGATTGCAGCCTACTTCTGACTTGCCAAGCGGCATGCTGATGCGGTGGTCTGAACCAACCGCGCTTTATGAGCGCAAAAGATTGGGAGTATTTGGTTTCTTGTCGCCATTCTTTGCTGGCAACTCGACCGTTGAGTTGAGAGACGATTGTATTTACCAGCGAACAGGTGGCGGTGGGACAGGAGCAGCCAGAGCATCGGGTTTTCGGTCGGCTTACACTGACATTGAAAGTTGCACGGTTCATCGTGACAGTTACAAAGGCACAGGGTTTTCGGTTTTGAAATTGAAGAACAAATACAAGCTTGTGATTGTTGTCGGTCCGGTGGATTTGGTTGTTATCCCTGAAAACGCAACTCTGGATTCAGTGTTGAAGATTCTTCGAGATAAGGGAGTCCAGATAGTTGAGAAGTAATTAGGGCGGATTTTAGATGGACACTATAAACAATAAGACGTTGGCGCTGGTCGTTCCGCTGGCGCGGTTCACGCCGCGCGTCGGCGGCGTTTCAGCTTTCTATGTTAGGCGCTTATGATTACGAGACTAAAATTCAATGTCGTGTTTTTTCTTGCATTGTGTTTCCTTGCCGGGTGTTCAAAGAATCAGGGCATTCCGCCAGCCGACCGGCACGCATACAAAGGCATTCGAGATTCTGCCGACTGGCGTAACCCGGTTGTTTCAGTTTACGCAGATGGCATCGAAGTCAGAGGAGTAGCAGGGCATATTTCTCCTGAAAAGCTTACGGATGTTCTCAAGCAACTGCCCACAAACGCTTGGCCTTACGGGAGGGTGGTTGGTGTTGGTGAGGTTGGAATCCGGTCAGGCAACGATGACATATTGATTAAGAATAATATGGTCAAGATTCTGAAGTCACTAAAAGAAGCCGGTATTGAGGTAGAGCTATGGCCAAGCGCCTAACAAGTCGGGGGCGGAAATCAGTTGCTTGTTTCCGAACGGACACGCGCCGGTTAAACTACGATTGCCAATGAAACGCATCTTTGTCCTGTCCGCCGTGATTTTCAGCGGCCTGCTCGCGCGCGCGTTGCCCGCCAATGACGCGCTGTCGCTGGACGGCACTTGGCGCTTTCAACTCGACCGCGCCGACGCGGGCATCGCAGAAAACTGGTCGGCAAAAAAACTTTCCGGACGCATCCACTTGCCCGGCTCGCTGCCGGAACAAGGCATCGGCGACGCCGTGACAACGAACACCGTCTGGACCGGCGGCATCCGCGACACTTCGTATTTCACCGCGCCGGAATTTGAAAAGTATCGGCAGCCCGGAAATATAAAACTGCCCTTCTGGCTGACGCCGGAAAAGTATTACGCGGGCGCAGCGTGGTTTCAGCGCACGGTAGAAATTCCATTGGACTGGAAAAATAAGCGCGTCGTCCTGACGCTGGAACGCCCGCACTGGCAGACGCAAGTTTGGTTGGACGGAAAAAATTTCGGCACGAACGATTCCCTTGGCACGCCGCACGAATATGATTTCGGCCAGCTCGCGCCGGGCAAACACACGCTGACGATTCGCGTGGACAATCGCCGCATCGTGGACATCGGCGAAGATTCCACCAGCATCAGCGACCACACGCAAGGCAACTGGAACGGCCTCGTCGGCGACCTTTCGCTGCGCGCGACGCCGATGGTTTGGATCGAAGATTTGCAAGTCTATCCGCACATCGCCACGCATTCGGCGACGGTGACGGGAACCATCGGCAACGTGTCCGGCGCGAACGGCGAAGCGGGAATGCTTTTTTATGTGGACGAAAAACTC
>DATCFH010000170.1:0-32456 GCA_036509625.1 Verrucomicrobiia bacterium | reverse complement strand
CTGCGTCGCGTTTTGCCATAATCAGTCTTTGCTTGATGGTTGTTGTTGGTTGCCCTCACCCCGTCCCTCTCCCATCCAATGGGAGAGGGTGGCCGAAGGCCGGGTGAGGGAAATTGTGAGAAAATAAGGGTTTTTGAAGGGTTGTGGCGTGCCGGAATGATTCCGGCAGACTTCTGGGAAGCTCCGGCAGTTGACGGAGGGATTCCGGCGCGTGCCGGAACTATTCGGGCAGACCGCCGAGGAACTCCGGCGTGTGCCGGAAGGGTTCGGGGAGTTGCCGGAGACATTCGGGCGCGTGCCGGAGGAATTCCGGCAGTTGACGGAGAAGCTCGGCGGTGTGCCGGAGGAACGCGGCGGTCTGCCGGAGAAGCTCCGACAAGCGACGTAAGGAAACTGATTTACGACAGAAGAATTCCCTGCGCCAAATGCACATTGCGCGGTTGCGAAAATTATTTCCCGAATTTTCATGCCCGAAGTGGCTTGAGTTGAGAGTAACGCAGCGATGAAGGCAAGATTTAATTTTCAAACCCGCCGCGCGTTGTCATCACCGCCTCACGAAACGACGGAGCGCATCGCGGCAAAAAGATTTTTGCCGGATTCCTGCGCGACGGGCGTCTTGGATTTTGAATCCGAATGTTCGACGAGTTCCTCCGGCAGCTCCTTCAAAAACGGCGACGGTTGGCAGGGGAGAAGCTGGCCGTATTTTTTTCGACCGCCGCAATGCGAAATGGTCAGCGTCTCCATCGCGCGCGTGACAGCGACGTAAAATAACCGGCGCTCCTCGTCCATCGTGCCTTCCACTTTCGAGCGCGAGTGCGGCAACAAACCATCTTCCAGTCCGACGACGAAGACGTGCGGGAATTCCAGACCTTTGCACGAGTGCATGGTGATGAGTGTCGCGGCGTCGCTGGTGTTTTCTTTTTCCTCCGCGCGGTCGCTGTCGAGCGTGACATTCTCCAGAAAATTCTCCAGCCGTTCCGCCGGAGCGTTGCCTGCGCCGTCCATCGTCGCCATCAGTTCGCGCAAGCTGCGGCCGCGCGCTTCCGCGACTTCGGGATCTTTTTCCAATCGCTTTAACTCGGCGAAGTAGCCGGTTTCATTGAGGAAATTCTCAGCCCAAGTTTGCAACCGCAAATCGCTGGTGGCCGTTTGAATTTGATTTTGCGTCTGCTCCACGAATTCAACAAACGCTTCGATGCTCTTGCGCGTATTCGTCTGGAAGGTGGTCGTGACCAGCGGATTTTTCATCGCGGTGAAAACCGAGCAGCCGCGCTCGTGGCTCGCGCCGAGCAGCCGTTCCATCGTGACATCGCTCAAGCCGCGTGCGGGAACATTCGCGATTCGCAGCAGGCTGATGTCGTCGTGCGGGTTCAAAAAAGTTTTGGTGTAGGCGAGAAAATCTTTGATCTCGCGCCGGTCAAAAAAACTTTGGCCGCCGACCAAATGATACTTCACGCCCGCCTTGCGCAATTCCATTTCAATCGGGCGCGACTGCTGGTTGGTGCGGAAGAGAATCGCGCAATCCTGCCACGGGATTCGGTAGGCGATACGCTTAAATTCAATCTGCGCGACGGTCTCGCGCGCCTCATCTTCGTCATTCGGATAAGTCTGCAACAGGATTTTTGCGCCCGCGCCTTTCTGCGACCAAAGCGATTTGCCGCGTCGCCGGACATTGTTTTTGATGATGGCGTTGGCGGCATTCAGAATGTTGGACGTGCTGCGGTAATTTTGTTCCAGCTTGACGATTTTAACTTCGGGAAAATGTTGTTCGAGATTGAGCAGATTGGCGACTTCCGCGCCGCGCCAGCCGTAAATACTCTGGTCATCGTCACCGACGACGCAAAAATTCCGATGCTCCTTCGTGAGCGAATGCACCAACTCAAATTGTGCGGCGTTGGTGTCCTGATACTCGTCCACCATGACGTATTTATATTTCGCACGGCAGGTTTCGAGCGCGTCGGGATGTTCGCGGAATAATCGCAACGTGAGCAAAATCAAATCGTCAAAGTCCACGGCGTTGCAGGCGTGCAACGCGGATTCGTAGCGCTTGGCGATATGTTGCGCGAGCGCGCGAACACTGGGATCGCCGAACGTCGCAGAATTTTCGCCGCCGTTTTTGAATTTGCTCAACATCGCCAAAACCGCGCCCGGATCGGTCTTCTCGCCCTTCGCAGAAATGGCGGAAAGAATTTTTTTCACCGCCGCGAGTTGCTCCGACGAATCGTAAATGACGAAGCTGCGTTTGTAGCCAAGTTTCTCGATATGTTGCCGCAAAATTCGCACACACAAGGAATGGAACGTGCAAATCGTCGGACGGTTGTTTTTGTCGTCGGATTTTACTTTGGGCAAAAGTTTGCGAACGCGTTCCTGCATTTCGCGCGCGGCTTTGTTGGTGAAGGTGACGCCGAGAATGTGACCGGGCGCCACGCCGCGATCCACCATGTGCGCGATGCGGAAAGTAATGACGCGCGTCTTGCCCGTGCCCGCACCGGCGAGAATCAAGACCGGGCCGCGAATGGTCTCGGCGGCGAGGCGTTGCTGCGGATTGAGCGTGTTCAGGTTGACCATCGGGCGCGGAGTTTAATTTGCGGGGAAGCGAACGCAAGCGCGCAACGGGAGATTTATTTTATAACCACGGATGGACACGGATTAATACGGATGGGAAAATTTTATTTTACCGGCCGGATGATTTTGAATTTATGTGAAACCGTCTTGGTTTTATCTGTGTTTATCTGTGTCCATCTGTGGTTGAAATGATTTGCTTCCCCAAAAAAATAAGTTGCGCAATGGGCGTCGCGCGGCTTAAAGATTGGCACGACACATGGGAAAAGCCCTCATCATCGCGGAAAAACCGTCCGTCGCCAGCGACATCAGCAAGGCGCTCGGAAAATTTGAAAAGCACGACGACCATTTCGAGAATGACCAATACGTCATCACCTCGGCGGTCGGCCATCTGCTCACGATTTGCGTGCCCGAACAGTTCGAGGTCAAGCGCGGCAAATGGACGTTCGCGAATCTGCCGGTGATTCCACCGCATTTTGATCTGCTGCCGATTGAGAAAAGCGAGCCGCGCCTCAAGGCCGTGCTAAAGCTCATCAAGCGCAAGGATGTCACTTCGCTCGTGAATGCGTGCGACGCCGGGCGCGAAGGGGAATTGATTTTTCGCTACATTGTTCAATACGCGAAAAGTGACAAACCCATTCAACGGCTCTGGCTGCAATCCATGACCGCCGCCGCCATCCGTGATGGTTTTGCGAAGCTACGAACTAATTCGGAAATGATTCCACTCGCGGACGCGGCGACGTGCCGGAGCGAATCCGACTGGCTCGTCGGCATCAACGGCACGCGCGCGATGACGGCGTTTAATTCCAAGAGCGGCGGTTTTCATCTCACGACGGTTGGCCGCGTGCAGACACCGACGCTGGCAATTCTCGTCGAGCGCGAAGAGAAAATTAAAAAATTTGTTGCGCGCGACTACTGGGAAATTCACGGGACATTTGCCGCGCAAGCCGGCGAATATGCGGGACGCTGGTTCGATGAAAATTTCAAAAAGGAAGGCGACGAACAATCCAGGCCGGAGCGCGTTTGGGAAATTTCCCGCGCGGAGGAAATTCAAAAAAAATGTCTCGGCCAGCCGTGTATCGTCACGGAAGAAAGCAAGCCGACGACTTCGATGTCGCCGATGCTCTACGACTTGACGACGTTGCAGCGCGAGGCGAACGGGCGGTTTGGTTTCTCTGCGAAAAATACTTTGGGACTCGCGCAGGCGCTTTACGAAAAACATAAAGTCCTGACTTATCCGAGAACGGACGCGCGCGCGTTGCCGGAAGATTATTTGGAAACGGTGAAGGAAACGCTGAAGATGCTCGACGGCGTGACGGGTTATTCCACGTTTGCCGACCAGATTTTGAAAAGCGGCTGGGTGCGTCCGAACAAGCGCATCTTTAATAATGCGAAAATCTCGGATCACTTCGCGATCATTCCCACGCTCATCGCGCCCAAAGTTTTGAGCGAGCCGGAACAAAAGCTTTACGACCTCGTCACGAAACGTTTTCTCGCCGTTTTTTATCCAGCAGCAGAATTTTTGGTCACAACGCGAATTACGCGCGTTGAAAATGAGCCGTTCAAAAGCGAAGGCAAAGTGATGGTCAACGCGGGTTGGCTCGCAGTTTACGGCAAGGAAGCGGCGGAAGCGGATGACACGCCGAGCCTCGTGCCGGTGAAGCCAAACGAAACCGTCAAGACCGAGAAAATCGAAGTCGAGGCGAACGTCACCAAACCGCCGGCGCGTTATTCGGAAGCGACGTTGCTCGGCGCGATGGAAAGCGCGGGCAAATTGATTGACGACGAGGAATTGCGCGCGGCGATGAGCGATAAAGGTCTCGGCACGCCCGCGACGCGCGCGACGATCATCGAAGGTTTAATCTGGGAAAAATATGTCCACCGCGTTGGCCGCGAATTGCAGCCGACGGCGAAGGCATTTTCAATCATCACGCTGCTGCGCGGTCTCGACATTCCGCAGCTTTGCTCGCCGGAACTGACGGGCGAGTGGGAACACAAGCTCAACGAGATGTCGCGCGGCAAATTGAAGCGCGAAGATTTCATGCGCGAAATCGCCGACGCGACGCGCGACATGGTTGCGAAAGCGAAGAGCTACGAGAGCGACACGATTCCCGGTGATTTTGGAAAACTCAATGTGCCGTGCCCGAAATGCGGCGGCGAAATCCACGAGAATTACAAAAAATTCCAGTGCCAGAAATGCGATTATTCGCTGTGGAAAATTGTCGCCGGCCGCCAGTATGAAATTCCCGAAATTGAGGAATTGCTCACGAAAGGCTCGGTCGGACCGCTGCAAGGTTTTCGCAGCAAACAGGGTTTTCCGTTCGCCGCCGTCATCAAGATGGGCGCGGAGTTCAAGCCGGAGTTTGATTTTGGTAATGACCAGGGCAAGGATGGCGAGGCCGCTGCAGCCATTGATTTTACTGGCAAAGAACCGCTCGGCAAATGTCCTGCGTGCGGTGCGCGCGTGTTCGACGGTGGGATGAATTATCTATGCGAGAAAGCGACCGGCCCGGACAAGACCTGCAAATTTAAGACCGGCAAAATTATTTTGCAGCAGCCGATTGAGGCGGCGCAGGTGAAAAAAATGCTGGAGACGGGCAAGACGGATTTGTTCACGAAATTTATCTCGAAGAAAAACAATCGTCCGTTCAAAGCGTATCTGATCCTCAAAGATGGCGGCACGGCGTTTGAGTTTCCGCCGCGCGAAGGCAAAGGCAAAACCAAGAGTAGCGAGCCGCCGCCGAAGCTTGATTTTACGGGCAAGGACGTTATCGGCAAATGTCCGAAATGCGACGGTCAGGTGTTTGATGTCGAGTCGGGCTACGTCTGCGAAAATTCCCAGCGCGCAGAGAAGCGCTGCACGTTCAAGCCCATTGGCAAGACGATTTTGGAGCAGCCGATTGACGCGGTGCAGGCGGCGAAAATTCTCAAGGACAAAAAGAGCGACGTGATGGAAAAATTTATTTCCAAATCCGGCAAGCCGTTTCCGGCGTTCCTCGTGATGGACAAAAAGGGCAAAATCACCTTCGAGTTCCCGGCGCGCGAGGAAGACTGATTTTTACAACTTCGCTGGCGCGCTGACTTTCAGCCGCGTGGCAATGGGAAAAGTGAAATCAGATTTTTCCGTGGCGAGGGCGAGGCCAAAATCCAGCATGGCTTGCTGACCTTCGGGTTCAATCTTGAGCGGCGGGAGAAACAGGTTGGCCGTCGCGCCTTTGAGGCTGCCCATAAAATTCTGCCACAGCCCGTCGCCCGCCGCCTTTGATTTTAGCGAAGCGAGCGAGACTTCCATTTTAGGCGTGCCAGCTACGCGACGAAATATCAGTGCGTTCACGCGCGCGACCATTTCATTTTCTGACCGCACCGCGCCGTTGCGATAGACGATGTCTTCCAGATTGATGGTCACGGGACTGGTGTGGCCGTGGCGGTTGAAACGCAATTCCACCAGATTGATCACGCGCTGGCCGTTGGTGAACGCCCCATCGATTTCAATGCTGCCGCTGCCGTTTCCCAGGACATTAATGGAGTCGAGCTGATGTTTGAGCGGCGTGCCCGCGCGAAGTTCCTTTTCGTGCATTTGGATTTTGGGCGTGTGATCAAAAACATTTTGCAGCGAACCGGTGCCGGTGAAATCAAATTCGCAGGTGACGGAAAAGGTTGCGCCATTCGTCCGGCTGGAAAATGAAAGCACGCGCGTGTATTGCGGGTTGCCGGCATTGGTGAAAACCGAAACCGGCTCCGGCGAAATCAGCGGCACAAAATACATGAACTTGCTGACGGGATTGTCGCGCAATTCACCGTGGCCGTAATCAAAGTGCAGGGTTGGGCCAGTCGGCGCGGCGGCGAACATTTTAGTCGCGAGCAGGAAAAAGACTGCTGTTGCCAATCCGTAGGCGGCATTTTTTGTGGGACGCAAAATCATGAGCGCCCATTCTCCGATGGTCGCCAGCCGATTTCAAGCATTGAGCAGCCGCCGTCCGACTGTTACAAAAGCGGTGGTCAAATTTTGCCGACGATGGAACTTCATTTCAAAAAATCCGGACAGGGCAGGGCAGTCATTTTGTTGCACGGACTGTTTGGTTCGTCGGATAACTGGCATCCCATCGCGCAGCGGCTGGCGAAAAATTTTCAGGTCTTCGCGCTCGACCAGCGCAATCACGGCCAGTCGCCGCACAGTGCGGAAATGAATTATTCCTTGATGGCGATTGACGTAAATGAATTCATGGCATCGCGCGAAATTGAAACGGCATTTGTCATCGGTCATTCGATGGGCGGCAAAACGGCGATGCAGTTCGCGCTGCAATTTCCGTCGCGCGTGGAAAAACTTATCGTCGCGGACATGGCGCCGCGCGCGTATGCGCCCGCGCATGATAAGGTTTTCGCCGCACTGCTCGCGCTGGATTTGAAATCTTTTTCGGCGCGCCAGCAAATTGAGGACGCACTTGCGCCGGAAATTCCCAATCTGGTTTTGCGCCGCTTTCTGTTGAAAAATCTGGGGCGAAATTCTACTGGCGAATTTTTCTGGAAGATAAATTTGCGCAGCCTTGCGGAAAATTATCCGCAGCTTGGTGAACCGATTTCCGCCGTCGCGCCGTTCGCGAAACCGGCGTTGTTCATTCGCGGTGGCAAATCAAATTACCTGAAAGCGGAAGACGAAGCGTTGATTCGCGAATTGTTTCCGCAGGCGCAAATCGAGACGCTGGCCGAGGCGAGCCATTGGGTTCACGCGGATCAGCCGGAAGAATTTCTGCGGTTAGTGCAAGCGTTTCTGTGAAACGTGGAAAAATAAAAAAACACATCGCACTGGAAAAATTTCAAACTTGGTGCATTGCTATGGGCACGATGTCAGCAACTCCTGAATCCATGCGCGCGGCGGCGCAGTTGGCGCGCGTGGAAAAACTTCTGCCGCGCTGGCGCGAACTGCCCATTTATCAGGCCACAACGATCAATGGTTTTTCCAGTCAGCCGTTAATCACCAAACGCGAGCTGCGTGAGAATTTCCCAAAAAACTTTTTGCGCGACGGACAAAATCTCGACGCGTTGCTGGCAAATAAATCGGTGGAATTGGAGCACACATCCGGCAGTTCGGACGAACGCACAGCGGTGTTGTTTGGGCGCGGCTGGTGGAATGAACAGGAAGCGCGCGTGCTGCGGCTGAATAGTTTTGTCGCCCAAGTTTTAGACGCGCATCCGCACGCGCGCCGCGCGACAATTGTGCCGCCAATTTGTAACGGCCTGGTTTGCTTTTCCAATTACACTTCCAAAACCGCGCGCACGGTGGACGCGACGATTTATGTGAATCAGGCGCGCATTCCGTTTTTGCTGACGGACGCGGAGTTCGTGCGCATGGCGGAAGAAGTTTCGGAATGGTCGCCGGTGTTTTTGGATTTGGATCCGGTGCACGGCGCTTGGTTTGCGCTGTATTGTGAACGGAATGGAATAAAATTTCCGTCGGTGAAATTCATTTTGTGCAGTTACGAATTTGTCAGCGTCGTCCACCGGAAAATTTTGTCGCGTGTTTTTGGCGTGCCGATTTTTAATTTTTACGGCTCGACGGAAACTGGCCATTTGCTGATGGAAAATGAGCGCGGCGAAATGAAGGCCAGCCTCGAAAATGTTTTTTACGAACTCGTCGCGCCGGACGAGCGCGGCATCGGCGATTTGGTCGTGACGACGTTGACGAACGAGATTATGCCGCTCGTGCGCTATCGGGTTGGTGATTTGGTTGAGTGCCAAGAAAAGTCTGGTGAAACAAATTATTTTGTCCACGGTCGCGCACGCGACGCGTTGCGTCGTCGCGATGGGCGGCGCGTGACGACTTACGATGTTGACCAATGTTTTATTGGCGCAAATGGCATCGCGCATTATCAACTGCGGCAATTTGAAAACGGCGATTGTGATTTTCAATTTATTCCTGACCACGAAATTCCGGGCGCGGAAGAATTAAAATTGGTGACGGAGAAAATCGAAAGTTTGCTGCAACTTAAAAATAAAATCGTGGTCAGCGCGGTGGAAAAATTGCCGCCGTTGACTTCGGGAAAATTTCGGCTTACCTGTCGCGCTTGAAATCGAATCCTGAACCGACTGATGGAAAAGTGGAAATCCGCGACCAGTGGATTTCAAAATTTCTAACGCACTTGGCGACGGATCGCGGCGCGTCCATTTACACGCAGAGGAATTATTCACAGGCGTTGACAGAGTTTTTTCGCTGGCATTTGGGCGAACGCAAATCGCCGCCGGTTTGGGGAAAACTTCAGCGCGATGATTTTCGCAGCTTCGTAAGATTTCTCGGAAGAAATAATTTAAGTCGCGCGGCGACGCAGCTTCGTTTTTCCGCGCTGCGGACATTTTACAAATTTTTGATTCGGCATGGTGCGGCGGAAAGTTCGCCGATCAAAAATCTTTCGCTGCCGAAGCCGGAAAAGCGGTTGCCGAAATTTTTGACGAAGCAGCAGATGGAAGCGTTGCTCATCGCGCCGTTTGAGCTTTTGAAAATTCAGAAGGAGAAAAAAGTTGGCCGGCCAATTTCTCAAATCGCCGCGTTGCGCGACGTGGCGGTTCTCGAAACTGTTTATTCGTGCGGTCTGCGCGTGAGTGAATTGTGCGGCTTGCGCGTGGATGATGTTGACTGGAGCGAACAAGTCATGCGGGTGCGCGGCAAGGGAAAAAAGGAACGGCTCGTGCCGATCGGCAAGCCGGCTTTGATGGCGATCCAGGATTATTGGAATACGTTCAAACAGCCGCCGGGCGGGACGTCGCCGATTTTTTTTGCGGAGACAAAAAAACGTGCGCCGCTGTCGCCGCTGCAACTTTCGCGGCGGCTGAAAAATTATTTGTCCATCGCGGGGCTGGATCCAAGTCTGACGCCGCACAAATTGCGGCACAGCTACGCGACGCATCTGCTGGATGCGGGCGCGGATTTGCGGAGCGTGCAGGAACTGCTCGGTCACGCGCATCTCATCACGACGCAGGTTTATACGCACGTCACGACGGAACGATTGAAGCGGGCTTATGATGCGGCGCACCCGCGGGCGTGATGGGTTCAATTGTCGAATTGATAAAATGTTCAGCGGCTCGCGGGGACGCTCGCCCCACCGAATTGATAGAAAAGTTTGCAGCAATTTCTGCAAAGGATTTTTAATTGTCTTTCTAGCGAGTCGGTGCAAAATCAAAACTTGGAGAATTTTTCCAATAGGTTTTTGAAAAATGAAAATTGATTTTGCTTTTCGTCCGAAGCTCGTTGACACGCTGAAAAATTATTCAGCGAAGACTTTTTCCGCCGACCTTACGGCGGGATTGATTGTCGGCATCGTCGCGTTGCCGCTGGCGATGGCGCTGGCCATTGCGTCGGGACTGAAACCGGAGATTGGAATTTTTACGGCGATTATTGGCGGACTTTTGGTTTCGCTGTTCGGCGGTTCGCGCGTGCAAATCGGCGGGCCGGCGGGCGCGTTCGTGCCGTTGCTCGCGCCGATTGTGTTGCTGCACGGGCCGCAGGCGCTGGTGGTTTGCGCGTTGATGGCGGGCGTAATTTTATTTGTGTTGGGCGCGTGCAAGTTGGGCACGCTGATCAAATACATTCCGTTTCCGGTGGTGACGGGTTTTACGAGTGGCATCGCCATCATCATTTTAAGCACGCAGATAAAGGACTTCTTTGGGTTGTCACAAAAACTGCCGCCGGATTTCATCGGCAAGCTGCGCGCGGTGCTGGGAAATTTTCAACCGAACTGGCCGACGGTTTTGCTGGCGACGGCGACGACGCTGGCAATTTGGTTCTGGCCGAAAAAACTTGGGCGACGTGTGCCGGGTTCCATCGCGGTCATTGTGCTGGCGTCGCTCGCGGTGAAGTTTTTTCATTGGGACGAGCAAGCGGGCATTCAAACTTTGTTCTCGCAATTTGGTGAAATGCCGCGCGGTTTGCCGCTGCCGCATTGGCCGTCGTTGTCGTTCGAGGCGTGGCGCTCGCTCGTGCCAGCGGCGTTGACGGTCGCGGTGTTGGGCGCAATCGAATCGCTGCTGTGCGCGGTGGTGGCGGACGGTATGATTGATGATCGGCATGATTCGAATCAGGAGTTGATGGGGCAGGGCATTGCGAATGTTGTTGTGGGAATTTTTGGTGGAATGCCGACGACGGGCGTGATCGCGCGCACGGCGACAAGTATTCGCAGCGGCGCCAAAACGCCGGTGGCGGGAATCATTCATTCACTGACGCTGCTGGTGATATTGTTAGTAGCCGCACCGCTGGCGAAACACATTCCAATGGCGGCGTTGAGTGCGGTGCTGGTCGTGGTGTCATTGCGGATGGGCGAGTGGCATCAGTTCAAACGGTTGACGAAATGGCCGAAGAGCGATGCGGTCGTTTTTTTATGCGCGTTTTCGTTGACGGTGATGGTGGATTTGCCGACGGCGGTGGGCGCGTCGTTGATTTTAGCGTCGGCACTGATGGTGAAACGCATGGCGGAAACGGCGCAGGTGGAGCCGGACGCGGAAGTGACGCAGGGCAATTCGCCGGGACAGCAGACGGAAGGAAAAATTATTCCGCAAGGCGTCATGGTGTTCCGCGTTTTTGGCGCGTTCTTTTTTGGCGCGGCGGACAAATTGGAAACTTCCTTGCGCGACGCGGGACAATTGCCGGAAGTTTTAATTTTGCGGATGCGCGATGTGCTGGCGCTGGACGCGACGGGTTTGGACGCGCTGGAAGATTTACTGGAAAAATTGCGGCGCGACCGGAAGGATTTAATTTTATGCGGCCCGCATTCGCAACCGCTATTTGCCTTGATGCGAGCGGGTTTTATGGAAAAGATTGGCGCGGCGAATGTCTGTGGCGACATGAAGAGTGCGCTGGCGCGGGCGCGGCAGTTGCTCAACCAAAAGAAAAATTAAAAAATTATTGACTCCCTGGCTGTAGTTACCTAACTTGCGTCAGTCAGAGCCGTAAAATTCAATAACCGAAGCCCTCTCTATTTCGGAAGAAAGTTGAGAGGGTTGGTTTTTTGTCGCTTTACGATTCGGGCTTGAACAATAGATTTTTGGATGCCCAAGTAGCTCAGTTGGTAGAGCACGTCCTTGGTAAGGACGAGGTCATCAGTTCAATCCTGATCTTGGGCTCCAGTTAAACAAAAACGAAAACAGCAACACACGAAATCACATGGCCAAAGAGCAATTTCAAAGAACGAAACCGCACGTCAACGTCGGCACCATCGGTCACGTTGACCACGGCAAATCCACCTTGACCGCCGCCATTGTCGCGGTGCAAAACCGCAAAGGCATGGCGCCCTTGATTGAATACAAGGACATCACCAAGGGCGGCACGGTGCGTGACGAAACGAAAACCGTGACCATCGCGGTGTCGCACGTCGAATATGAATCTCCCAAGCGCCATTACGCGCACGTTGACTGCCCCGGCCACGCTGATTATGTGAAGAACATGATTACGGGCGCCGCGCAGATGGATGGTGCGATTCTCGTGGTGAGCGCCGCTGACGGCCCGATGCCGCAGACGCGCGAACACATTTTGCTCGCCCGCCAGGTCGGTGTGCCGAGCATCATTGTCTGCCTGAACAAGGTTGACTTGGCCGATGCCGATTTGCTCGAACTCATCGAAATGGAAATCCGTGAGTTGCTCACGAAGTATGGTTTCCCTGGTGACACGACGCCGATTATTCGCGCCTCCGCCACGGCGGCTCTCGCGGGCAAGCCGGAAGGTGAAGCTCAAATCGCCGCGTTGCTCGAAGCGCTGGACACTTTTATTCCCGACCCGACGCGCGAAATTGACAAGCCGTTTTTGATGTGCGTCGAAGACGTGTTCACCATTGAAGGCCGTGGCACGGTCGTCACCGGTCGCGTGGAACGCGGCATTCTCAAGAAGATGGAAGAAGTTGAAATCGTCGGCTTGAAAGACACGAAGAAGACGGTGGCGACGGACATCGAAATGTTCCGCAAGCTGCTGGATTCGGCGAGCGCCGGCGACAACGTCGGTGTGCTGCTGCGCGGCACGACCAAGGACGAAGTGGAACGCGGCATGGTTTTGGCCAAGCCTGGTTCCATCAAGCCGCACACGAAATTCAAGGGCGAAGTCTACGTCTTGACCAAGGATGAAGGTGGCCGTCACACGCCGTTCTTTACGAATTACCGTCCGCAATTTTACTTCCGCACCTCCGACGTCACCGGCACGCTCACGCTGCCTGCGGGCATCGAAATGGTGATGCCGGGCGACAATGTCTCGGTGGAAATCGAATTGCAGAAGTCCGTCGCGATGGAAAAAGGTCTCAAGTTCGCGATTCGCGAAGGTGGCCGCACCATCGGTTCCGGCATCGTGGTGGAAGTCGTCGCTTAATTGCGAATTTAGTTTCGGGAGCGCGGAGTTTGAACCTCCGTGCTCCCTTTTTGTCCGAAGATTCGGCGGTGTTTTGGACGGTTACGGCAGTAGCTCAATTGGTAGAGTAGTGGTCTCCAAAACCATTGGTTGCAGGTTCAAGTCCTGCCTGCCGTGCCAGTCTGCTAAAGTTGGAGAGGTGGCAGAGTGGTCTATCGCGGCGGTCTTGAAAACCGCTTTAGGCGAAAGCCTAACGGGGGTTCGAATCCCTCCCTCTCCGCCAATTTTGGCGGTGAAGGAAAAATGAAATGCGCGGGCTGCGGCTCGCCAAGCAGATAAATTTTGTGAATAATTGGACAACAATTTTAATTTGGGCAGCAGTCATTGGCGCCGTGTTCGGCTACCTATGGTGGCAAGGGCAGGTTCAGCGCTTGGCGACCTATGTTGCGGAAACGCGCGAGGAACTTAAAAAATGCGCGTGGCCGAGCTGGGGTGAATTGAAGGGTTCGACTGCGCTTATTATCATCATGGTCGCGCTGCTCGGTGCATACGTTATGGTGATCGATTACATTCTTGGCCGTGCAGCATTCAATTTATTTGCAATGTTCGGTATAATGGTGGCCGGCTATGTCGGGTGGCTCATTCTCCAATCCAAGCGTCAATAATTTTATAATTTCATGCGCAACCAGTGGTTCATCATCCAGACGCTTTCCGGCCAGGAAAACAAGGTCAAAGACAGCATTGAAAAACGCGTCAAGACCGAGGAAATGCAGGACTTCATCAAAGAAGTCATGGTGCCGATCGAAAAAGTCGTCGAAGTTCGCAACCAGAAAAAAACCGTGTCCAACCGCAAGTTGTGGCCAGGTTATGTTTTTGTGGAAATGGTGTTGCTCGATGACGAACATCGCATCATCGAGAAGCCGTGGTATTTCATCAGGGAAACGCAGGGTGTCATCGGTTTCTTGAGCGATCCGCCGCAACCGACGCCGACCGAAGAAGTGGACGCCATCAAGGTGCAAATTTCTGCGTCGGAAGAAACGGAAAAACCGAAGGTCAATTTTGCGGTCGGCGAAACGGTCAAAATTAACAACGGGCCGTTCTTGAATTTCAGCGGCGTGATTGAAGAGATCGATCCCGAACGCGGCAAGCTGAAAGTTACGGTAAACATTTTTGGACGCAATACGCCGGTGGAATTGGAATACTGGCAAGTCGAGAAAGCTTAATTAGATTTTAGAATTTTATGGCAAAGAAAATTACAGGACAAATCAAGTTGCAGATTCCGGCCGGTCAGGCCAATCCCGCGCCGCCCGTCGGCCCCGCACTCGGTCAGCACGGCGTGAACATCATGGGTTTCTGCAAAGAATTTAACGCCGCGACCAAAAATGACGCCGGCCTGATTATCCCCGTGGTCATCACGGTGTATCAGGACAAGTCGTTCACGTTTATCACCAAGTCGCCGCCCGCGTCCGTGCTGCTCAAAAAAGCCGCCGGCATCACCGCTGGCTCCAAGACGCCGAACAAGGACAAAGTCGGCAAGGTCACGCGCAAACAAATTTTGGACATCATCAAAATGAAATCCAAAGATCTCCATGCCAACTCGGAAGAAGCGGCGGTTCGCCTGATTTCAGGCACGGCGCGCAGCATGGGAATTGAAGTTGTCGGTTAATTAAAAACACAATCGCGGGAGAGCCAAAAGCTCGCATGCACCGCACAAATACAAATGCCCAGCAAAAGATATAAAAAGGCGCTTGAAGTCGTGGACGGCAAAAAAGCCTACGCACTCAAAGACGCGGTTGGCGTGCTCGCCAAATTCCCCAAGGCCAAATTTAACGAAACCATTGACCTCGCGTTCCGCCTCGGCGTTGACCCGAAGCAGTCTGACCAGATGGTTCGCGGCACGGTTCCGTTGCCCCACGGCAGCGGCAAGACGGTGCGCGTGCTCGTTTTCGCTCGCGGCAACGCGGCGGACGCGGCGAAAGCTGCGGGCGCGGAAAACGTTGGCTTTGAAGACATGATCGCCAAGTGCAATGGCGGTTGGAATGATTTTGATGTCGCGATTGCGACGCCCGAAGCGATGATCGAAGTTCGTAAGCTCGGCAAAGTTCTCGGGCCGCGCGGTCTCATGCCGAATCCGAAAACCGGCACGGTCACCGAAGACACGGCGAAGGCTGTGCGCGAAGTGAAAGCCGGCCGCGTCGAGTTCAAGGTGGACAAGGCTGCGAATGTTCACGTCATCGTGGGCAAGGCTTCGTTTAGTGCCGAACACATCGAAGAAAATGCCCGCGCCGTGATTGAGGCCGTTGCGAAAGCGCGCCCGAACAGCGTCAAGGGAACTTACATCAATTCATGCACGCTCTCGGCGACGATGAGTCCGCCCGTGCGTGTTGACATCCGTGAATTTGTCGCCAACTAAAAAAGGATTTTACCATGCGTGCTGAAAAGAAATTATTGACGGGTGAATATGTCGCCCGGTTGAACGCCTCGCCGTTTTTTATCGTCGTTGGCTATCAAGGTTTGAAGGTCGCGCACCTCTCCGAGTTGCGTAAACGTCTGACGCTTGCGGGCGCGGAAATTCACGTTGTGAAAAACACCGTGTTTAACGTGGCTGCGAAAGAAGCGGGCATCGGCGAATTGAACGGCAGCCTTGCCGGACAAATGGCGGTCGTGACCGGCAAGAAGGATATTTTCGTCGCCGCGAAGGCGCTGAAAAATTTCGCGGCGGAATTCGACAAGCTGAAACTCAAGTTCGGCTTTTTGGATAACAAGCGCGTCGAACCGGCCACGCTCATGGCGTATGCCGATTTGCCGAGCCTCGAAGTGCTGCGGGCGAAATTGCTCGGGCTGTTCAACACGCCCGGAACGCAAATCGCGGCGGTCATCAAGGCCAAGGCGGAAAAAGTCGAACAACCGGCTTAAACAATTTTGATTTGGAATTTGAAATTTCAAATCGGAAAAACCAACAACAAACAATAACGTAAATCGTCGGTTCGCAGGCCGTGAACTGAAAATTGCCGGGGCACTGGCAGACGACGAGACGAACATAGAAAGCAAAAGTAAAATTATGGCAGACCTCGCAAACATCGTAGAAGAATTAAGCAAGTTGACGGTTATCGAAGCCGCTGACCTCGTGAAACAACTGGAAACCAAGTGGGGCGTTTCCGCTGCCGCGTCCGTCGCGGTTGCGGCTGGTGGTGGCGCTGCCGCTGCGGCTGCTCCGGCGGAAGCACAGACCACGTTTGACGTGATCCTCGCCTCGGTTCCGGCCGACAAGAAGATTTCCGTCATCAAAGCCGTCCGTGAAGTGAAGGCCGGTTTGGGTCTCGCCGAAGCGAAAGCTTTGGTCGAAGGCGCGCCGAAAACTTTGCTCGAAGGTGCGAACAAAGCTGATTCCGACGCCGCCAAGAAGAAGCTCGAAGAAGCGGGCGCGAAAGTCGAAATCAAGTAAGTTGACCGGTTTCGGGGCGGCGGCAAATAGCCGTCGCCCTATTTTATCCCCGCAAAAGGCGGGACACATTGACAATTTTAGTTTGGTAGAACAATTCGGTTGCCGGTTGGCAAGCTGGTCGTTTAAGACGACGGGCTTGCCTTGTGTCGTTAAGTGAAAATCGGTGCGGCGTGTGCCGCGCCTAACAGAAAATATAAAATGCCATCGCGATCCACAGAACGTATCAACTTCGGAAAAATCAAGGAAATCGTCATTCCGCCGAACATGATCGAGTTGCAGACGAACTCCTACGCGGAATTTTTGCAGGCCGACCTGACGCCGTCAAAGCGCCAGAAACACGTCGGACTGGAATCGGTTTTCCGCGAAGTATTTCCCATCCAGAGTTACGACGGCAAGGTTGTCCTCGACTACTCGTCTTACGAGATTGGTGCGCCGAAAGTGGACTGGCTGGAATGCCTCCGCGAAGGCACGACGTATGGCGCGCCGCTGTATGTCACGTTCCTGTTGAAGGACGAGGGCAAGAGCGCGAAGGAAGAAAAAGTTTTCATGGGCGAACTTCCGCTCATGACGCCGCAAGGCACGTTCTGCATCAATGGTGCGGAACGCGTGGTCGTTTCGCAGTTGCACCGCTCGCCGGGCATCGCGTTTGAAGCGACCCAGCACCCGAACGGCAAAATGCTCCATAGCTTCCGCGTCATTCCTGATCGCGGCTCCTGGTATGAAGCAATGTTTGACACGAGCGATTTGCTCTACGTTTATCTCGACCGCAAAAAACGCCGCCGCAAATTTTTGACGACGACTTTTTTCCGTGCGCTTTCCTTCCTCGATCACGAGGAAAAGGAAAAGGGCAGCAAGTCGAAGGAAGATCCCGGCCTGTTGCGCGGCACGGACGAAGATGTTTTGAAGCTGTTCTACACCATCGAGGAATTGACGGTGAAGGAAGCGGAGAAAATTGAAGATTTGCAGAATCGCGTGCTCGTGCATGACGCGGTGGACGAAGAAAAGGGCTTGGTCGTGGCGCGCGCTTTCGAGCCGCTCTCGAAGGCCGTCGTCAAGCAGATTGCCGAACTCGGCGTTACTAAAATCAAGGTTGTGGACACTTCGGTGGACGAAGGCAACATGATTAAGTGCCTCAAGAAAGATCCGGCCAAGAATGAAGTCGAGGCGTTGAAAGATATTTATCGCCGCCTGCGTCCTGGAGATCCCCCGACGGCGGCGAATTCCCGCGCGCTCATCAAACGTTTGTTCTTTGACGAAAAACGCTATGACCTCGGTCGCGTTGGCCGTTACAAGATCAATCAGAAATTGGGCATGAAGGGCGACAGCCGCATTCTGACCAAGGAAGATTTGGTCGCGGCGACGAAGTATTTGCTCAAGCTCAAGAAGGGTGAAGGTTCACTGGATGACATTGATCATTTGGGCAGCCGCCGCATCCGCACGGTGGGCGAATTGCTTTCCAACCAGTGCCGCGTGGGTCTGTCCCGCACGGAACGTCTGGTGAAGGAACGCATGACGTTGTTCGATCAGACCATCGAAGCGATGACGCCGCAAAAGCTCATCAATCCGAAAGCACTTTCAGCCGTGATTCGCGATTTCTTTGGCCGGAGCCAATTGTCGCAGTTCATGGATCAGATTAATCCACTCGCCGAATTGACCCATAAACGCCGCTTGTCGGCGCTTGGGCCGGGCGGTCTCTCACGTGATCGTGCAGGCTTTGAAGTCCGCGACGTTCATCCGTCGCACTACGGTCGTATCTGTCCGATTGAAACGCCGGAAGGCCCGAACATCGGTCTGATTGCGTCGCTCGCGACGTTCGCGCGCATCAACGAATTCGGTTTCCTTGAAACGCCGTATCGCAAAGTTGATAACGGTCGCGTCACGGAAAAAATTGAATACCTGACTGCTGATCGTGAAGAACAATTCATCGTCGCGCAGGCGAATTCGGTGATGAATGACAAAGGTCTGTTCACCGACGAACGCGTGGTCTGTCGTCAACGCGGCGAATTCATTGACGTGGAGCCGACGAAAGTTGACTTCATGGACGTATCGCCGAAACAGCTTGTTTCCATCGCGGCATCGCTCATTCCGTTCCTCGAACATGATGATGCGAACCGCGCTTTGATGGGTTCCAACATGCAACGCCAAGCCGTGCCGCTCCTCGTGACCGAGGCGCCGCTCGTCGCGACGGGCATGGAAGAACGCGTTGCCCGTGATTCCCGCGCCGTCTTGGTGTCGGAAGAAGCTGGTAAAGTCGCGTCCGTCAGCGGTGATCAAATCATTATCACTGAAAACGGTCATTTGCCCGAGACCAAAAAGAAAATCAAGCACGACCCGGAAAACGGCGTTTCCGTTTATCCCGTTCGCAAATTCATGCGCTCGAATGCGGCGACCTGCATCAACCAGAAAATTTTGGTTGAAAAAGGTGACTCAATTAAGAAGGGTCAAATTCTCGCTGATGGTCCTTGCACGCAGGGCGGCGAGCTCGCGCTCGGTCGCAATGTGCTCGTGGCGTTCATGCCGTGGAACGGCTACAACTTCGAGGACGCAATCATGATCAGTGAGAAGATTGTCAAAGAAGACATCTTCACTTCGATTCACATTGATGAATTTGAAGTGGCTGCCCGCGATACGAAACTCGGACCGGAAGAAATCACGCGCGACATCCCGAACCTCGGCGATGAAGCGTTGAAAAATCTCGGCACGGATGGCGTCATTCGCATCGGTGCAGAAGTGAAGCCGGGCGATATTCTCGTCGGCAAAATCACGCCGAAATCTGAAACTGAACTCGCGCCGGAAGAGCGTTTGCTCCGCGCCATCTTTGGTGAAAAAGCGGCGGATGTGAAAGACACTTCGCTGAAAGTTCCGTCGGGAACTTACGGTATCGTCATGGACGTGAAAGTCTCGGCGAAGAAAGATGCCGACCGCGTCAGCCGTTCCGTTTCCAGCGAGGAAAAACGCCACGCGAAACAGATCGAAGAAGATCACAAGAAAAAAGTCACCGAACAGGAAGACCAATTGACGGAAGCGTTGAGCAACATTTTGCTCGGCGAAAAAATTCCGCTCGACGTGGTGAATTCCGAAACCGGCGAAATTATTATTCCCGCGAATCGCAAGATTACCAAAACGCTGTTGCGTAAACTTGCAACCGTTTACGACCGCATTGAAATTGATCCGTCGCCGATCCGTAACAAGATCAACGAAATCATCGGCCAGTTTAAGAAGAAATTCGACGACTTGCAGATGCAATACGACGAAGAAATGGAACGCGCCGAAGCCGGTGAAGGCACGGAAAGCGGCGTCGTCAAATCGGTGAAAGTCTATATCGCGTCGAAACGTAAATTGTCGGTTGGTGACAAGATGGCCGGACGTCACGGTAACAAAGGTGTCGTCGCCAAAATTGTTAAAGAAGAAGACATGCCGTATCTCGCGGATGGAACGCCGGTGGAAATCGTATTGAATCCGCTGGGTGTGCCGAGCCGTATGAATGTCGGACAGGTTTTGGAAACGCACTTGGGCTGGGCGGCAAAGCTGCTCGGTTTGAAGTTCGCCACGCCTGTGTTTGACGGCATGAAGGAAAAAGACATTCGCGGCTATTTGAAACAAGCCGGTTTGCCCGAACACGCCAAGACGCATTTGATTGATGGACGCACGGGTGAAGTTTTCGATCAGGAAATTGTCGTCGGCTACATCTATATGATGAAGCTGGGTCACTTGGTCGCGGACAAGATTCACGCCCGCGCCGTCGGACCGTATTCGCTCGTCACCCAGCAGCCGCTCGGTGGTAAGGCGCAATACGGCGGCCAGCGCTTCGGCGAAATGGAAGTGTGGGCGATGGAAGCCTACGGCGCAGCTTACACCTTGCAGGAATTGCTCACCGTCAAGTCTGACGACGTGCAAGGCCGCACGCGGATTTACGAAAGCATCGTCAAGGGCGACAATTCGCTCGAAGCGGGCATTCCCGAATCCTTCAACGTGCTCGTCAAGGAAATGCAATCGCTCGGTCTCGACGTGAAGGTTGGTTACTCCAACCCGATCGAACACGCCAACGGTGACAACGCGCAGCAAGCTGCCGTTGCTGCACTAACGTCCACGGTGTCCTAACTGAAACTTTGCTGAAATAAAATCGTATGACCAGTTCCAAAGAAAACGCCCGCGAGATTCTCGGCCTCGAAAAAGTCAACCAAGTTGACTATGTCGGCATCACGCTTGCGTCGCCCGAAGCCATCCGCTCGTGGAGCAAAGGCGAAGTCAAGAATCCAGAAACGATCAACTACCGCACGTTCAAACCGGAAAAGGGCGGCCTTTTCTGCGAACGCATTTTCGGTCCCGTCAAGGACTGGGAATGTTCCTGCGGCAAGTATAAACGCATCAAACATCGCGGCATCGTTTGCGACCGTTGCGGCGTCGAAGTGACCTTGTCCCGCGTTCGTCGCGAACGCATGGGCCACATCGAACTCGCCGTGCCGGTGCAGCACATCTGGTTCTTCAAGTGCATGCCGTCGCGCATCGGGCTGGCGCTCGACATGACCGCGCGCCATTTGGAACGTGTCATCTATTACGAAGATTATCTCGTTGTTGATCCGGGCACGACGCCGCTCAAGGCAAATTCATTGCTCACGGAAGTTGAACTTCGTGAAGCGCGTGAAACTTACGGCGCGGAAGCGTTCGTCGCCAAGATGGGTGCGGAAGGTGTGCGCGAAGCGTTGGAACGCGTTGATCTCGCCAAGCAGGCGGATGAACTCGCCGTCGCGATGACGGAAACGAAGAGTAAACAGATCCGCAAAAAATTGGCGAAGCGCATCAAGCTATTGCAAGGTCTCGCGTCGTCGAAGAGCCGTCCGGAATGGATGATTCTTACGGTGCTTCCGGTGATTCCGCCGGACTTGCGTCCGCTGGTTCCGCTCGAAGGCGGACGTTTTGCGACATCTGACTTGAACGATCTGTATCGCCGCGTCATCAACCGGAATAATCGTCTCCGCACGTTGCTCCAGTTGAAAACGCCGGAAGTAATTATCCGCAACGAAAAACGCATGTTGCAGGAAGCCGTGGACGCGTTGTTCGACAACGGTCGTCATGGCCGTCCAGTGACTGGCGCAGGAAATCGTTCGCTGAAATCTTTGAGCGACATGCTCAAGGGCAAAGGTGGCCGTTTCCGTCAGAACTTGCTCGGTAAGCGCGTGGACTATTCAGGCCGTTCCGTCATCGTGATCGGACCGGAATTGAAATTGAACCAATGCGGTCTGCCGAAAAAGATGGCGCTCGTTTTGTTCGAGCCATTTATCATCCGCCGCTTGAAAGAGCTCGGCTACGTTCACACCGTTCGTAGCGCGAAGAAAATGATTGAGCGTCAGACGAAAGAAGTTTGGGACGTTTTGGAAGAAGTGACGAAAGGTCATCCGGTTCTCTTGAACCGCGCGCCGACGTTGCATCGTTTGTCCGTTCAGGCGTTTGAGCCGATGCTGATTGAAGGCGAAGCGATTCGCATTCATCCGCTGGTTTGCACAGCTTACAACGCGGATTTCGACGGCGATCAAATGGCCGTTCACGTTCCGTTGTCAGTCGAAGCGCAACTCGAAGCGCGCTTGTTGATGATGGCGACGAATAACATTTTCTCGCCGTCCTCGGGCAAGCCGATTATCACGCCGACACAGGACATCACGCTCGGTTGCTATTACGTCACGGCGGAACCGCGCAAGGCGGCTCCGGCGGATTCCAGCGACCTGCCGTTGTTCGGCTCGAAGGAAGAAGTCATTTACGCTTACAGCGACGATGGCGTGAAAACGCACGATCGCATTCGCTTGGCGAATCCTGACCTCGGCAAGAAAACCGCTTTCGGCAATTCCGAAAAGAAAATCATTGATACGACGGTTGGCCGCGTGTTGTTCAGCGAAATCTGGCCGACGGAACTCGGCTTCCACAACAAGCCGGTCAAAAAATCCGACCTCGGTGATTTGATTTGGAAATGTTACAAGTTTGCCGGCCACGACAAGACGGTTGTCATGTTGGACAAATTGAAAGAAATCGGTTTCCGCGAGGCGACCAAGTCCGGCGTGTCCATCGGCATTGACGACATGATCGTTCCGAAAGAACGCGACGAAGAAATTCGCGCCGCTCACGGGCAGATCAAGGAAGTCGAGAAGCAGTATCGCAAAGGTGTCATCACCTCTGGCGAACGTTACAACAAGATTGTTGACGTGTGGACGCATTGCACGGACAAGATTTCCAGCGTGATGTTTGACACGTTGAAGAAAAACCAGGACAAGGACGAATACAACCCCGTCTATTTGATGGTGGATTCCGGCGCGCGTGGTAACAAACAGCAGGTTCGTCAGCTCGCCGGTTTGCGTGGTCTTATGGCCAAGCCGTCCGGCGAAATCATCGAGAAGCCGATTCTCGCGAACTTCCGTGAAGGTCTGTCCGTCTTGGAATACTTCATCTCGACGCACGGTGCGCGTAAAGGTTTGGCGGACACGGCGCTTAAGACCGCCGACTCCGGCTACATGACGCGTAAGCTCGTGGACGTTTCTCAAGACGTGATCATCCAAGAAGCTGATTGCGGCACGACGAACGGCATCTGGGTTTCCGCCGTGTTTGAAGGCGAAGACGAAGTGGTCAAAATCTCCGACCGTTTGGTTGGCCGTTTTGCCTGCGACGACATCGTTAATCCGACCAGCCCGAAGGAATTCCTCATTCGCGCCAACGAAGAAATTGACGAGACCAAGGCTAAAGGCATTGACGTTGCCGGTCTTGATCGCGTTCGTATTCGCTCGGTGCTCACTTGCGAAAGCAAACACGGCATTTGCCGTCACTGCTACGGTCGCAATCTCGCGACCGGCTCGCTGGTCAAGCTCGGTGAAGCGGTCGGCATCATTGCCGCCCAATCCATCGGCGAACCCGGCACGCAGCTCACGATGCGCACGTTCCATACGGGCGGTGTCGCGGCGGGCGTGTTCAAACAGCCGCAGATCAAGTCGAAGAACGACGGTGTTATTAAATACACCGACTTGCGTTCTGTTGAATTGGAAGACGGCAACAACATTGTTTTGAACAAGAACGGTTCCATCCAGATTCTCGCACCGGACGGTCGCGAACTGGAAAACCATACCATCGTCATCGGCGCGGTTATTTCTGTGAAAGACGGTGCGAAGGTCAAGAAGGGCGACACGTTCGTCCAATGGGATCCGCACAACGTGCCGATTCTCTCCGAGAAGGCTGGTAAAGTTAAATTCCATGACATCATCGAAGGGGTGACGATGAAACAGGAAGTGGACGAAGCCACCGGCGAAGAATCCATGGTCATCATTGACCACAAGGAAGATTTGCATCCGCAGATCATCATGTCCGACGAGAAGGGCGAAGTCGTCGCGAACTACCCGATTCCGTCGGGCGCGCACGTCGTCGTCAGCGAAGCGGACAAGATTGTTCCCGGCACACTTATCGCCAAAACGCCGCGCAAACAGGCCAAGACCCGCGACATCACCGGCGGTCTGCCGCGCGTTGCGGAATTGTTTGAAGCGCGCCGCCCGAAAGACGCGTCGGAAATCTCCAAGATTGACGGCATCGCGGACTTCGGTCCGAGCGTGCGTGGCAAACGCTGCGTGCTCATCAAGGATGTGGTCACTGGCTTGGAAGAGGAACATCTCATTCCGATTGGCAAACACGTCATTGTTTTCAAGGGCGACTTGGTCAAGAAAGGCCAGCAGCTCACCGAAGGCCCGATGGATCCGCACGAAATTCTGGACGTCTGCGGCCCGCAGGAATTGCAGGAACATTTGGTCAGCGAAGTGCAGGAAGTTTATCGTCTGCAAGGCGTGACGATTAACGACAAGCACATTGAGATCATTGTGCGCCAGATGCTCCGCAAGATTCGCGTCACCGAAACCGGCGACACGCAATTCCTCTGGGGCGAACAGGTGGACAAGCTGGAATTCGAAGCCGAGAACGAAGCCGTCGAGAAGAAGGGTGGCAAGCCGGCGGAAGCCGTGCCCGTGCTGCTCGGCATCACGAAGGCGTCGCTTGAAACCGACAGCTTCCTCAGCGCCGCGTCCTTCCAAGACACGACTCGCGTGCTCACCGAAGCCGCGACGCGTTCCAAGATTGACTCGCTGCGCGGGTTCAAGGAAAACGTCATCATGGGTCACATCATCCCGGCGGGAACCGGCTTTGATATGCACCGCAAGATCACGCTCAAGCCGCTGGTCGAGTTGCCGGAAGAACCGGAACCCGAAGAAGTGGAAGCCACTGAAACGGAAAATCCGCTGCTGGCTTAAGCTGAAATAAAATTACGCAACGGCGTCCGACAAAAGTCAGACGCCGTTTTTGTTTTCTAAAATGAAGCTGCGGAGCAGCGAGCGAAAGTAGCCCACGGCGTGAGCCGTGGGTGAAGCGGAAAAACTTTTCAGCCCCAGATGGGGCAAAAGAAATAAACAAGCATTACGGCTTAACAACCGAAATCACCAGCGCATCCGGCTGGAGATACTTTTGCGCGGCAGTCTTGATTTGTTCCAGCGTGACGGCTTCGTATTTAGCATCGTCCAAATCGGCGCGTTGCCAGCCCAGACCGTAAAGTTCGTCGAGCGCAGCGGTCGAGGCCAGATTGCCGAGGTCGGCGCGGGCGATTTTTTTGCCGCCGATGATTTTGGCCTTCGCGCGCTTCAATTCATCCGCGCTCAAACCTTCCGTGCGGAGCAATTCCGCTTCCTTCAACAACTCGGATTCCACCTGCGCCACCTTCGTCGGTTCCGTGCCGGTGTAAAACGCAAAGTAGCCCGGCGCAATGCCGACAAAATTCTGCGCGCCGACATAATAGGCGAGTCCGAGTTGTTCGCGGATGCGGAGGAACAAGCGCGAGCCGAGGTCGCTGCAACATTCCTGCAACAGGTCGAGCGCATAGCGGTCATCGCTGCCGAGCGTTGTTCCGGGAAAACCGATGACGAGCACGGCCTGCTTCTTGTCGCGCGTTTCTTCCGTGCGTTTGAGCGAAGTCAGGGCAGGGGATTGTGAGGCGAGCGAAACGTCCGCTGATTTTCTCCAGCCAGCAAAGGCTTTTTCCACAGCGGCTTTAACTTCGCCCATTCTTACATCGCCGAAAATCGCGAGGACGCAATTATTCGGCGCGGTAAGTTTCTGATGAAACTCTTTCAGTGCGGCGACGGAAACTTTGCCAGCGGATTCTTCCGAGCCAAGCGAATCCAAACCGTAGCCAGTCTCGCCGAAGAGCGCGCGGCGCATCGCGAGGCTCGCGCTCTTGAGCAACTCATCTTTGCGGGAGCGGATGCCGGCGATTTGGACTTCCTTTTCGCGTTCCAATTCGTCAGCCGGAAAAATCGGATTCAAGATGACATCGGCCAGCAAATCGAGACCGGTTGCAAAATCTTCGCTCAACACTTCGGCGTTGATGCCAAAACTGTTATTGCCGCCGTAGCTGTCAATGTGGCCGCCGACGGATTCAATCTCCACCGCGATTTTTTCCGCGCTGCGCGTCTTCGTGCCTTTGATGAGCATTTTGGCGAGCAGCATGGTTGTGCCGTTGTTATTGGCGTTTTCCGCGAGGACACCGCCTTTGAACATCGCGCGAAATTCAACGAACGGCAGGCGATGATCTTCCTTCACCAGCAACGTCAGGCCGTTTGGCAAAACAATTTTCTGGATGGCGTTATCTTTGTTCGACTCAACATTCGCCTTTGTTTTGGGCGCGGCGCCTTCGGGCAAGAGCGCGTAAAGCGTGCGGTTTTCCGGCGTGAGATACTGACGCGTGACGCGCTGGACATCGGCCAGCGTGACGTTTTTTACAGCGGCAAGATAGCGCTCGGAGAAATTGAGGTCGTTCGCGGCGAGCCAGTTGCCGCCGAGATTTTGCGCCTGACCTTCCATCGTTTTGCGCGAAGCAAGTGTAGCGGAAATAAATTGCTTGATGGCTTTCTGCAATTCATTTGAGGAAACGGAAATCATTTTAACTTTTTCAATCTCCGCAAAAATGGCTTTGTTCGCTGCCTCGAATTGGTCGCCATCAACCACTGCGCTGATGCCGAACAGTCCCGGCAAACCGGGATTGTAAGTCCACGCGTCCACGTGATGCACGACGCCTTGCTTCTCGCGCACTTGTTGGAACAAACGCGAGCTGCGTCCGCTGCCGAGCAAAACGGCCAGCACATCCAGCACGACGACGTCGGGGTGGCGCAGTTCGGGAATGTGCCAGGCAAAATGCACATGGCCAAGTTCGACCGCCGCTTCTTCGATGATCGTGCGCTCGCCAGTCTGCTTCGGTTCGAGTGGCAGAACACTCGGCGGCATCGCTTTTGATTTGCTGTTCGCGTAGGCCGTTTTGATTTGCGCGACGACTTCATCGTTTTTCACATCGCCCGCGACGACGTAGAAGACATTGTTCGGCGCGTATTTTTCCGTGTAGTAATTGCGGATGTCGTCCGGCTTCACTTCATTAAAAATGTCGGGATAGCCAATGACGGTAAAGCGATAGGGACTTTTCGTGTAAGCCGTTTCAAAAAGCCGGCGGCTCGCGCGGCGACCCGGATCGTCGTGGCACATATCCATTTCGCGGCGGATGACATCCATTTCCTTCGCGAGTTCATCCGGCGGCAAATTTGCGTGCTGCATGATGTCGCACAAAATATCAATCGCCTTCACCGCGCCGGTGTTCGGCACGTCAATGTGATAAACCGTGCGATCAAAACTCGTGTAGGCGTTCATGTAGCCGCCCGCTTCTTGCACTTCCTGGTCAATGCGGCTGCCCGCGCGCGTCGTCGTGCCTTTGAAAAGCATGTGTTCGAGGACATGCGACAGCCCCGCGCCGAGCCATTTGCCTTCGTGAATGCTGCCCGCCATCGCCCACGCCTGCGCAGAGACGACCGGCGCGTTGTGATCTTCGCGGACGATGATGACGAGACCGTTTTCGAGCGTCGTAAGTTTGACGCCGGGCGGAATGGATGGGATGAGATCTTTGGTCATTTCAAATAAATGTCGGACGAGCAGGGTAGTCAGAAAAGCGTTCGGGGCAATTCAAATTGGCGGGTTGCGGTTGTTTTCAAAATCTCAAAACCATCCAAGTCAACCGCCGGAAAATCTTTTGCGGTTTTATGGATTACGGTGGAAAATTATTTCGTCGGCACAGGCCAGCCGTCCGACCAGTCAATTTTTCCGAGTGCGAGCCGGGAGCGGCCACGCGTTTCGGCGTCATAATAATGATAGCTGAACCAAGTGATGTCGCCGTCGCGCAAAATGCCGATGTGGCCGGGGCCGATGAAGCGTCCGCTGCTTTGTAAAAATGGCGAGCCGCCGCCGTCGGCCAAATCTTTTCCGGCGCGGTCGAGATACGGGCCGGTGATCTTTTCCGTGCGTCCGACGCGAACTTCGTAAGTGCTGTTCGTGCCTTTGCAACATTCGCCCCAGTTGACGAAGAGATAATAATAATTTGCGTGGTGCGTCAGGCACGCGGCTTCAATGGAATTATTCCACGCGAGACGAAAGAGCGGCGAATTGGTGCTGATGCGCTGGCCGGTCTGCGGATTTAATTCGGTGAGAAAAATTCCCTGCCAGTAGGAACCGAACGCGAGCCAGAGTTTGCCGTCGGTGTCGAGCAGCGCGCTGGGATCAATGGCGTTGAAAGCATTTTGGCTGGTGGAATGAATGACTTCGCCGCCGTCGCGCCAAAGAAAATTTGTCGCGGTGTTGTCGAGCGTGGGATTGGTGGCGAGGCCGATGGCGGAAGTTTTTTTGCCCCACGTCGAAACGGAATAATAGAGGAGAAATTTGCCCTTCACGCGGACGATGTCTGGCGCCCAAGCGTAACCGTTGAATCCGGACACGGCATTGGTCGTCCACGCGGGCGGTTCATCGAAGACGGCATTGTCCGCTGTCCAGTTGATTAAGTCAGGCGAAGATTTGGTGCGGATGCCGGAGCCGGTGGCGAAGATGTAAAACCGCGCGCCATCTTTGACGATGGTGGACGGATCGTGGATGAACGTCTGGCCGGACAAGGGCAGCGGCGTGAAATTAGTTTCGCCGCCAACGGCAGTTAAAACCGAAACCGCCGCGCTAATGGAAATGAAAATAGCCCGCATGAACGGCGATTAAGCCAGAGCGTGCGGGCAAAGGAAATTACGAAATGCGGTGGCCGTTTACTTTTTGGCAACCGGCTTGACCGCTTTGATGGAAACGGCGAGGCGGGATTTTTTGCGATTGGCGGTGGGGCGGGCGATGGCGCCGACCTTGACGGCCTTGTCGTAGGCGGAATGGACACCGGGGAGAAGCTTGATGGCTTCGTCCGTTTTGCCGGCGACAACGGCGGCGCGGAATTCTTTCTCCGTGCGGCGCAATTTGGATTTGACGCGGCTGTTCTGGAGGTTCTTGCGCTGACTGTTACGCATCCGGCGTTCGGCTGACTTCGTGTTCGGCATAATTTATAAAACTATCAATTGATTTGCTAAAGAGCCGGAGAGCCTAGTGAAATGCGGCGGAAAGTCAACGTCGAAAAAGCGGCGAAAACGGACGCCATCTCGCTGTATCATCCCGCTTTACTTTTGGGCGGCGGGCTGGTTGTTTGTGGGGAAGTATTTCTGTGATTACCCGGCAATGAACCAACCGCTTCGCATCCTGCATCTGGAAGATAATCCGGAAGATTGCAATCTGGTGCGCGACCAACTGGCGCACGAGGGCATCGCGGCGAGCGTGACTTTGGCGACCGGGCGCGAGGAGTTCACCACGTCGCTGACGAAGGAAAAATGGGATTTGATTCTCGCGGATTTCCGGCTGCCGGATTTCACCGGCATTGAGGCGCTGCGATTGGTGCGCGCAAAATTTCCGTTGACGCCGTTTATTTTATTGTCCGGCACGATTGGTGAACTGGCGGCGATCGAAAGTCTCAAGGCGGGCGCGACGGATTACGTTCTCAAACAAAATCGCGAGCGGCTGCCGTCGTCCATTTTGCGCGCGGTGGCGGAGGCGGCGGAACGGCTGCGGCGTGAATTGGCGGAATCGGATTTGCGCCAGAGCGAAAAACAATACCGGCTTTTATTTCAGGGCAACCCGCATCCGATGTGGGTTTTTGACTTGGAAACACTGGGAATTCTCGAAGTGAACGAGTCGGCCATCAACCATTACGGTTTCAGCCAGCCGGAATTTCTGGCGATGACGCTGGTGGATTTGCGTGTGCCGGAGCGGGACCGGCATGATAACAATTCCGTCTGGGATGCCGAGAGTCAGGGCATCGTGTGGCGACACCGGCACAAGAGCGGTCGCGCGATGGACATGGAAGTGGTCTGGACGCCGCTGGCATTTCGGGGACGGTTGTGCGCGTTGACGATGTCCACCGACGTGACGGATCGCCGGCGCACGGCACATCACAACGCGGTGTTCGGCAAGTTGAGCCATCAGTTGAGCGCGGTGAGTGTTCCGTCCACGGCGGGAATGTTTATTTGCGAGGCGGCGGATGAATTATTTCACTGGGACGATTTTGCGCTGGATTTGTTTGATGTGCAAAAGGACGAAGTCGTTTCGCTCCTGACCATCACGACGATCGAAGGACAGCGCGTGGAAATTCCCGCATCGCCGCAGCCGAAGACGGCGAACGCGCTGGTGCAACGCGTCATCACGCGCGGCGCGGAATTGATTTCCGCCGCCGAAACGGGCGACAAGGACGGCGCGACGATGATTGCGCCGATTCGCAAAGGCGAAAACGTCATCGGCGTCTTGTTCATCCAGCGCCGGATGTCGGGCAGTTATATGTCGGCGGATTTGCACACGCTCCAAACTTTGGCCGACCAATGCAGCGGCGCGCTCGAACGCATCCGCGCCGAAGATGAATTGCGCCACAGCCAGCGGCGGTTCCGGGAATTGTTTGAGAATTCGCCCGACGCCATTTTCGTCGAGGATTTGCAAGGCAATGTGCTGGATGCGAATCGCGCCGCCTGCGCGTTGCACGGCGTGGATCGCAACTGGTTGATCGGCAAAAATGCGATTGAGGAACTCGTGCCGGTTGAGCGCCGCGAACAAGCGCGGGAGGAATTTCATAAGCTGGCGAATGGTCAGATTTCCTGGATTGAAAGCGAAAGCCGTCGCGCCGATGGCCGCGCCGTGCCGGTGGAAATCCGCGTCGTGCGCGTGGAATTTGAAAGCCAGCCGGCCTTGCTGTTTCACGTCCGCGACATTTCCGAGCGCCTCGCGGTGGAAACGGCGCGGCGCAGTTCCGAAACTTTATTTCGCTCCGTCTGGGATAATTCTCTCGACGGTATGCGGCTCACGGATGAGAGTGGCGGCATCGTGGCGGTGAATGAGGCGTTCTGCATTCTGGTCGGACTGCCGAGCCGGCAACTGGAGGGCAAACCGTTCACGGTCATTTACGACGGGCGCACGGACTGGGAAAAATTGCTCCGGTCGCACCGCGAAAATTTTCAGCCCGGCAAACTGACGGGCAAGCATACGAAAGATTTCACCTTGCACGATGGCCGGCCGGTAACTTTTGAAATCACTGACTCGTATGTGGAACTCGGTGGCAAACCCCGACTGTTGTTAAGCCTGTTCCGCAACATCACCGAACAGAAAAAATTGGAAGAACAGTTGCGCCAGTCGCAGAAGATGGAAGCCATCGGCCAGCTTGCCGGCGGCATCGCGCACGACTTCAATAACATTCTTACCGTCATCCTCGGCCACGCGACGTTGCTCACGATGCAGGCGCTTGATCCGAAGGCGCTGGTCTCCGCGCAGCAGATCAAACAGGCTTCCGAACGCGCCGCCGGCCTCACACGCCAACTGCTCGCGTTTGGGCGCAAGCAGGTCGCCAGCCCGCGCCCGATTGACTTAAACCAGCTTGTCAGCGGCATGTCCCAGATGATTGACCGGTTGCTCGGCGAAGACGTCACGCTGCAAATTAATTTCAGCGGCGAATCCGCCGTCGTCGAGGCCGACCCCGGCATGGTGGAACAAATTTTATTGAACCTGTCCGTCAATTCCCGCGATGCCATGCCGCGCGGCGGGCAACTTACCGTTCGCGTCAGCCGGCGGGAAATTGACGCCGCCTACGCCGCCACGATACTGGATGCCCGTCCCGGAAGCTTCGTCTGCATCAGCCACTCCGACACCGGCTGCGGCATTCCGCCGGAAAACCTGACGCGCATTTTCGAGCCGTTTTTCACCACCAAAGAACTCGGCAAAGGCACCGGCCTCGGTCTCGCCACCGTTTTCGGCATCGCCAAGCAGCATCACGGCTGGGTGCAAGTCGAGAGCGTGCTGGATAAAGGCACGACCTTTCACGTTTTTCTGCCCGCGACGGACGCGCCCGTGGCCGAGCCGGAAGCTGCCGAGACGCAATTTCGCCAACGTGGCGGCACCGAGACCATTCTCGTCGTCGAGGACGAACGCGACCTGCGCGACTTCGTTTCCCGCGAACTCCGCCGCCACGGCTACCGCATTTTTGAAGCCGTGGACGGCCCCAGCGCGCTCAAGATTTGGGGCGAATACAAAAACGAAATCAAACTGATCTTCACCGATGTCATCATGACCGGCGGCATGAACGGACGCGAAGTGGCCGAAAAAATCTGGGCCGACAACCCGAAGATGAAAGTGATTTTCACCAGTGGTTACGGCGCCGATACGCTCGGCAAAGATTTCAAGCTCGACCCCGGCATCCAGTATTTGCAGAAACCTTACCTGCCGCAGACACTCACCAAAACCATCCGCACCTGCCTCGACACAAATCCAGATTGATTTTTAGTTTTAAGTTGTTTGCCCGAAATGGAATCATACGGGTTGCCTGCCGTTATGGCTGTGTTTGCTTCCAACTCAAAACTAAAAATTAAGAATTAAAAACTCATAATGATCATTGCGCCCTCACTCCTCGCCGCCGATTTCACCCGTTTGGGCAAGGAAGCCGCCCGCGCCGAAAGCGCCGGTGCCGACTGGTTGCACCTCGACATCATGGACGGCCAGTTTGTGCCGAACATTTCCTTCGGCCCCGCCGTCGTCGCCGCCATCCGTCCGCACGCCAAAAAACTTTTCTTCGACGTTCATCTTATGTGTGGCAAGCCGGAAATTCTTCTGGAACCGTTCGTCAAAGCCGGCGCCGACCAAATCATCATCCACGTTGAACTTGGCGAAGCCGTCCTGCCGCTCATCTGGAAAATT
>DATCFH010000169.1:0-11000 GCA_036509625.1 Verrucomicrobiia bacterium | reverse complement strand
GCCTGGTCAACCTCGGTTGCGCCACCGGCCATCCGAGCTTCGTGATGAGCAACTCCTTTACGAACCAGACGCTCGCGCAGATTGACCTTTGGGCGAACAAGGATAAATATGAAAAGTCAGTTTATCGCCTGTCCAAAAAGCTCGACGAAGAAGTCGCGCGTTTGCATCTGGAAAAAATCGGCGTCGTGCTGACCAAGCTCACGAAGGCGCAGGCGGATTATCTCAACGTGCCGGTCGAAGGCCCTTACAAGCCGGAACACTACCGCTACTAAACGGATTCAAATCCGAAACACGAAAGGCGAACGGAAATTTCCGTTCGCCTTTTTGCTTTTCTGACCACCAATTCAAATGCGCTGAAGGCGCTACGGAAATTAGCCTAGGGTAGTCGCTTCGCTCCAACCCTAGGCTAATTTCCGTAGCACTTTCAGCGCATTAAAAAGGCGGCCTCCGTTTCCAGAGGCCGCTCGTGTTGTCAGTTTATTTCGCCGGTGTTGCCGCCGGTGCGGGTGCGGGTGGTGCGGCGTGTTTCGCGGGGCGTTCGATGTGCGCGGCGGTCAGCCAAGCGGCCATTTTCGCGGGCTGGCCGGCGTATTTGTTGTGCATGATGGCGTCGAGTGTGGTCAGGGCTTTCATGCCTTGCGCGATCAACTGGCCGATGGTGGCGGTGTTGCCCACGCCGCCTTCGCGCACGGTTTCCTGCTGGGTGTGGGCGGTGGTGATGGCGTCGCGGTCGTTTTGCAGGGTGGTCACAAAGTTCGCGGGCAGTTCGTGCGCGACGAATTGTGCGACGAGGGCGGGTTGCGCGGCGAATTGTTGCAGGAATTTGTCGGCGGTGGTCAGGAGCGTGCCTTCGTTGCCGTTGACGGGCGGGCGGAAGTTGTCGGCAAAGCCGGGCTGTTCCAACGCAATGGCGCTGGCGGTGCGGGTGATGTTCTGGATGTCCAGCCGCAGGCCGTCCACGAGGACTTCTTTGCTGGTGTTTTTGCCGGGCTTTTGACCGGCCTTGGCGGTGTCGAGTCCGGTGATGACGCTGGTGATGATGGTGAAGTTCGTGGCGGCAGTTCCGCCGGGCGCAAAATCGGCGGTGCTGTCGGTGCCAAAAGTTTTGACGCGTTGAAAGGTGTCGTAACGGTGGGTTTCGGGCTTGTCCATATTAGTGTGTTTTCGGTTTGTGGTGGTTGTGAGGTGGCTGATGGGGAATTCATCCCTACATACTATTGAATACGGTCCAAACCGGTGAATCTTTCAAAAAATCGCTCTGGAACGGCAAAAAACGACGATTTTAAGGGTTTTCAGTTGAAAATACTTTCGCCCCGGACGCCAAATAGTTTGGCTCGGTCGTCAAATCTGGCAAGCCGAACGTCAAATAGTGTCGTCCGCACGCCAAATTCAGGAGGCCGGTCGCCAAATAGTGTGGGTCGGACGTGAAATAGTGTGAGCCAGTCGGTAAATTCATCGGGTCGCACGGGAAATTCAGGTGTCCGCAGACTAAATTCAGCAGGCCGGACTTCAAATAGTGTGGGCCGGTTGTTAAATTTGGGAGGTCGGACGGGAATTTGCGTTCGCCATTTTTGTTCACGCGCGCAAAATCGTTTCACTTCGCGCGGCTTGTGCTAATTTTATTTGCCATGAGCGATGAATTGGAAATGCCGCTGGATATGCTGGTCATCCAGGAAATGCAATTGTTGCTGGCGGAAAAGCGCACGGCGCTCTCGATGTTGCGCACGGGCATCGCCATCTTCGCCTTTCCGCTGGCGGTCTTGAGCGTGCTGATCTCGACCTCCCGGATGTATGAGCTGCACGCGGTGATGCACTGGCTGTTGCCGCTGCTGCTGCTGAACCTCGGCCTGATCGCGCTGGCGGTGTATCTCATCGTCCACGCGTTGCGGCGGCTGCGGCATTACAACCGCCTGATTGACGTCCTCAAGCAGAAGCACAGCCGGCTGGCCAAGCTGCTGGTGTGAATTATTTCACCGCCGTCAGTTTGTAAAGCACCACACCGTGCGCGGGAATCATCACTGCCGGCATATCATAAACGGGCACGTCAAGCTGCCGCCACAGATTACGGACGCGTTGTTTTTCGCCAAAACCGAGTGACGTAAGTTGTTTCAAATCCAGCGGCGTCGGCGTCAGACCCAGGTTGAAAAATCCCAGCGCGCGTCCGCCATCTTCCAACTCTTTCGCGTAAATCCGCACATCACCATTGGTCGCAACGCACATCGCCTCCTTGCCCAGCGCGTCTTGGTCAAGCGCGAGCACTTCATCATTGCCCAAAAGATTCAGCGTGAAGTCGTCGAACTTTTCCATGTCGCAGCCGATGAGCAGCGGCGCGGAGAGCAGACACCACAAACTGATGTGCGTGTATTGTTCATCCGGCGTCAGGCGCGACGGATGCGTTTTGCCCCAACCGACTTCGCCGACGATGAGCATATCGGGATCGTTCCAATTTCCCGGCTTCGCAAACGGCGCGGCCTGATCCTGATGAAAACCAATTCCGCTCATGCTGCGCCAAGTGTCCGTGATGTCGCCCGTCGTGCGCCAGCAGTTGCCATTCACCGAGCCGCCCCATTGCCAGACGTCGCCCATGCCATATTGGCAAAGGCTGAAAACGATGTCGCGATTTTGTGCGCGCAGGCATTTGCCCATGAGTTCGTAAGGCTTGATGAGTTTGGCCTGTTCGGTGGAACTCGGCATGAAACCGCCCCAGCTTTTGGCGGCGACGGGATAATTGGTCGGGTTGCCGCGCACATCTTCCATTTCGGGATTGTAGGAACACCAGTCGTATTTCAGATAATCAAAACCCCACTGCGCGTAAGTCTGCGCGTCCTGCGATTCGTGATCAAAACTGCCCGCGCAACCGCCGCACGTCCACGGGCCGGGCGAAGAATACAAACCGATTTTCAAACCCAAATTGTGAACGTAATCCGCCAGACCTTTCATGTCGGGAAAACGCGAATTGGGAACAATGACGCCGTTCGTGTCGCGAAATTCACCGCGCAACGTCGGGTCCTTCGCGTCGCGATGATTTTGCCAAAAGTCATCAATGTTGATGTAAGACCAGCCGTGATTTACCAATCCGCTTTTCACCAGTGCGTTTGCCGCTCGCTTCACGCGGTCAGCGGAAACCGCGCCCGCAAAACAGTTCCAACTGTTCCAGCCCATCGGCGGCGTGAGCGCAATCTGGTCGCCGACGACAATGCGAAAATCTTTTTTGGCTTCACCTTTGGAATTTTTTGCACATAAGACTATTTTGTATTCGCCTTTTTCGCTGATGCTGCCGGTGATTTGGCCATTGATGGAATTGAGATGAAGGTTGCCCTTCGAGCTGATAAACCCATCGGAAAAAGAATTTAATTTTGTAGTAGTTATGGCTAGACCGGAAGAAACGGTTTCGATGCTGAATTCCATCGGCCGTTCGCCCGTCGCCGGAATCGTAAATAAAAACGGCGAGCCGGGGCGCACACCAAAGACATTCGCGCCATTGATGCGCGGCGTGGTCGGCGCGGCGGGCGTCAAAATATAAGGCGCGACAAGCGGCATCGCCGGTTCGCCGCCGGTGGCGAAATTTTTCGCTGATGCCGTTTCAAATTTTGCATCCGCCCAGTCCGCGTGGTCAAAACTGTTGCCGTCGCCAGCATCGCTGACTTGTAACACCAACGATTTCACGCCGGTCAAATCAACTTCGCAATCCTTTGCCGCGTCGCCCGCCTTCATCACGCCGCTGTGCCAAAGTGTCTTGCCATCGCCGCGCACAATGAATTCAACGCTCGCCGCCGGATTCTTATTTACCTCGTCGTCCACGCCGACGCTGGCGGAAAATTTTTGCGCGCCGCCGCCCAGGTTGACGCGCAGCGTGCCTTCCGCGTGCGTGCCGAAGCCGCGCTCAAATGTTTTGCCGCCGATGGTCAGCGTGTGGCCTTCAACCGACTGGTTTTTGTGCGGTTTGCCCCAGCCTTGCGTCGCGGCGGCGAGGTTCAAATCGTCCAGCCAGACCGTTTCAGCGGAGGCAATGCCCGCCGTAAAAGCGGCCAGCGCAAAGCCGAGCGCGAGCGCGAAGTGTGATTTCATCCGCCAATTTTGCCGGTGAAATTTTTCGCGTCAAGCTCGCCCGCCAACAAGTTTTCATTACAATTCGCGCATGACGACACTGCTTATTGCCACGCGCAACGCCCACAAGGTCGGAGAAATCCAGGCCATTCTCGGCACGCAATTCCGCTGTCTCACGCTCAAGGAATTTCCCGCCGCGCCCGCTGTTATTGAGGATGCCGAAACTTTTTCGGGCAACGCTACGAAGAAGGCCGTCGAACTTGCCCAGTGGCTCGCTGACAACTCAAAATTAAAAACTCAAAACTTAAAACTCAACTTTGTCCTCGCCGACGATTCCGGCCTTGAAGTGGACGCGCTGAACGGCGCGCCCGGCGTGCATTCCGCGCGTTTCGCCGCGCTGGATAAAAGTGAAAATTCCAAAGACGCGGACAATAATGCGAAGCTGTTGCGACTGCTAAAAGACGTGCCGCCGGAAAAACGCACCGCACGCTTTCGCTGCGTCATCGCGCTCGTGCCGGTTCCGTGTGGAAAAATTGCCAGCGCCTCGCCCGTTTGTTTTGCGGACGAATTTGAAGCGCAGATTTTCGACGGCGCGTGCGAAGGACAGATTCAATTTGCCGCCAGCGGGCAGGGCGGTTTCGGTTACGATCCGCTGTTTGTGCCGGAAGGTTTTACGCAATCATTCGCCGAACTCGGTGAGAATGTGAAAAATAAATTGAGCCACCGCGCGCACGCGCTCGCGAAGCTCAAAAATTATTTTAGCAAACTGCCGACCTGAAGTTTCTTCCGCAGCTTGCCGTTGTCGGCGCACATCCGCAGTTTGCCGCCCGGCGCGGGTAGCGTGTAAAATTCCCCGCCAGCATTTTCGACGAGCAAACTTCCCGCAGCGACGTCCCACAGATTGATGGTGCGTTCGATGTAGGCATCGAGTCGTCCGCTCGCAACATAAACGAGTTCCAGCGCGGCGGAACCCATAATGCGGATTTTTTTGGCGCGTCGGGAAAGGCGAATTAAATGCGGCATACTTTTGTCGAGATTGTCCTGACTTTTTGAAAAACCCATCGCGATGACCGATTCCTCAATGCGCGAACGGTTGCTGACGCGGACAATTTTTCCATTCAACCGCGTCGGCTGGCCGGTGGTCGTCGTCCAAATTTCATCGGTGAAGGGATCGTAAATCACGCCGACGACGGATTGCGCGCGATGTTGCAGTGCAATGGAAACACAGGCGTGCGGCATTCCAAAAAAATAGTTCACCGTGCCGTCAATCGGGTCAATCACCCAACGATACTCGGCGTTCACGTCGCCAGTTGAGCCTTCCTCGCCGAGCACGGGAATTTGCGGGAACGCATCCGCGAGAATTTTTTCGATGAGCGCCTGACATTGCACATCGAGTTCCAATTTGATGTCGTGCGCCTCGGCAGAATTGACGCGTTTCGGCTTGTGCCAGTTGGTGTGCATCACTTTGCCAACGACGCGCGCGGCTTTGATGGCGATGGTGAGAGCGGATTTTAGAGCAACAGTTTTCATAAATTTTAAGGGATGATTTCGCTGCGACCGGCGAGGCGCTTTTCCTGTTCACCGCGTTTTTGGTCGAGGAGATTTTGTTCGGCAGCTTCGACGGCTTGCAGCAAATCGGCGGACTCAATCAGTCGCGGCGCGGTGACGTAACTCGCGCCCGCAGCATAAAGTGCGGGAATGTTCGCGAGCAGTTCGGCGTGGACGATTATTTTTCCGGACGGATTCAGTTCGCGAAGCTGGCGGAGAATTTTCATGTTGTCCGCGCCTTTCAAAACCATGTTCGGCAGCGAGCAGATGATGACTTCCGCGTGCGCCACGCCCGCGTGCAGCAACACATCGCGCGCGGTGATGTCGCCATAAATCGCGTGGACATTACGCGCTTTTAATTTTCCGTGGACGACGGGATTGAAATCAATGACCGCGATTTCAGTCAACAAATCCGGGCGTTCGCGGCTGATTTCTTCGATGAGCGAACTGGCCGTCCACGAAAAACCGAGCAGGCAAAGTCGTTTTGGTTTTTCGCTGCCGGAAGTCTCGGCATTGCTTTGGTCGAGGTCGCGCAATCCAATTTTTTTCAGCCACGGCGCGGTGCAGCGGAGAATTTTTTCACTGTGCAAAATGCCGTAAGTCGAGCCGATGGCAAGAAACGCAAAGGCGAACGCGGCGATGCCGATGGAGTTGTCCGAGACGTCGCCGCTCTTGTTGCCGAGCGCGAGCAGGACGAGGGAAAGCTCGCTCATCTGGCAAAGGTTGATGGTGGGCAAAAGACTTACGCGGAAGCCTTGTCGCATCCGATAGAGCGGCGGAAAAATGGTTGCGAGCCGCGTGCCAATGAGGATGAGGCAAAGGAAAATCGCCCACAAAATGCAGCCCCATGTCGGCAAAGGAATTTTCATTCCAAGGCCGACAAAAAACAGCGTCACAAAAAAATCGCGGAGGCTGGTGACTTTCGCCACGACGTCGAGCGTGTAGGGAAAAGTGCTGACCATCATGCCGGCGATGAGCGCGCCCATCGCGGTGGACAAACCGAGCCAGCCGGCGAAACCGGCCATCGCAAAACACCAAGCGAGCGCGCCGACGAGGACAAGTTCCGGCAGGCGCGCGATGAATTTGAAAACCGGCGGCAGCACAAACCGGCTCGCGAGAAACGCGACGGCGACGAGTAAAATGACGTGGCTGATCGCGACGGCGATGAGGCTGACAGCGGGATTTTTCAGGTTCGGCTGGAGCGCGAGAAACAAAATGACGAATACATCCTGCAACACCAAAACGCCAAGCGTGACGCGGCCGGCGAGCGTTTCGAGTTCGCGTTTGTCGTAGAGAATTTTGACGATGATGATGGTGCTGCTGATTGCCGCCGCGACGGCGAGGTAAAGCGCTTCCAAATGATTTTTTGCGAGGCCGACGGAATTAAAAATCAGCCAGCCGAGCGCAACGCAGCCGATAATTTGCGTGGCGGCGGTGACGGTAATGACTTTGCCCGCGCTCAACATTTTTTTCAAATCGATTTCCAGCCCGATCATGAAGAGCAGCAGCGAGAGGCCGATTTCGGAAATGGTGGCGATGGATTCTTTGTCCGCAATCCAGCCGAGCGCGTTGGGGCCGATGATGAAACCGGCGGCGAGATACGCGAGCAGGAGCGGTTGCCGCGCGACCTGTGAAATCACGGCGACAATCCACGCGGCAATGATGCAGATGGCGATGTCGGTGACGAGGCTGTGCTCCATGACGGCGGAAAATTAACCGTGAAATACACGAAACACACGAAAGAATTTTATTCTTCCGTGTGTTTCGCGTAGCTGAAACATTTCGCGGTTAAAGAAAATCAACCGAGCGTGTCGAGCGAGGCTTGCGTGTGCGCGAGTTTGGTTTTCCATTCCGCAAGGCGTTGCTCGTGTTCCGCCAAAACTGCGGGCGGAACTTTCGTAGTGAAATTCGGATTCGCCAGCTTCTGTTCCACCTTCACGATTTCGGATTGGATTTTTTCAATCTCTTTGCCAAGGCGGATTTTTTCAGCGGCGACATCAATCAGGCCTTCGAGCGGCAAAAATAGTTCGCCCAACGGCGACGCGACAACGGGCGTGCCTTTTGGTGGAAGATAATCGGCGTTCACTTCGAGCGATTCCGCGTTAAGCAACAGCTTGATAACTTCCGCGTCGTGTGGCGTGAGCGGCTGCGCGGGTTTGAAAACGTATTTTACTTTTTTCGCGGCCTGAATATTTCCAGCGCGACGCAAATCGCGACCGTTGCGGACGAGTTCGTATTTCGCATCCGTCATTTCAAGATAACAATCGCCGAGACCATAATGGCCTTTGAAATCGTCGTCGAAAGGCAATGGCCACGGGGCGTTCATGATGGTCTTGCCGCCCTGATTGTCCGGCAAATCGGTCACATAACCCATGCCGTGCCAAAGTTCCTCGGTGATAAACGGCACGAATGGATGGAACAAGCGAATCGTGTGCGAGAGCACGAAATCAATTCCGGCGAGCGTGTTGGCTTTGCGCGCTTCAACTTCTGGATTTGGCGCGGGCACAGCAATCGGCGCGTCACCCGGTGCAGCTTCAGCGGGCGGACGCGGCAGCGATGCTTTGCTCGCCTCGACATACCAATCGCAATACTCGTTCCAGAAAAATTTGTAGAGCGCCGCGGTGGCTTCGCTGAATTTATATTCGTTCAGCGCAATGGTGACTTCGCGGATGGCGGCGTCGAGCTTGAGCAGAATCCATTTGTCATCCGGCGTGAGCAATTGCGGATCAATTTCGCCCTGCACTTCGCCGCCTTGCATTTGACGGAAGCGGCAGGCGTTCCAGAGCTTGTTGCAGAAATTGCGGCCGAGTTCCACGTCCTTCTCGTCGAAGAGCACGTCCTGGCCGAGCGGCGCGCTGCGCATGGTGCCGAAGCGGAGGGCGTCTGCACCGTATTGGGCGATGAGCACGAGCGGATCGGGAGAATTGCCGAGCGTCTTGGACATCTTGCGGCCCTGCTTGTCGCGGATGATGCCGGTGAAATAAACATTCTTGAACGGCATCGCATCGGGCAGTGCGAACTTCGCGTCGCCCATGAATTCGTAGCCGGCCATGATCATGCGCGCGACCCAGAAGAAAATGATGTCCGGCCCGGTGACGAGGTCGGTGGTCGGATAAAACTTCTTCAACGTCTCGGTCGGCTCCGGCCAGCCCATCGTGGCAAACGGCCACAGCCACGAGCTGAACCAGGTGTCGAGCACGTCGGGGTCTTGCTCAAGGCCATGAACAATTTCCAAATCCTCTTGGATTTCGGCACTAATTGTGGAAATCCAAAATGTTGAACCAGATTGGCGAATTACGGCAAGCTCATCAAATTTTGGAAAGTCGCGCCGTAATTCTTCAAGTGATTTTGCAACAGCAGTTTCGTTTTCAAAAGTAGCACTCCACACCGGAATCCGATGTCCCCACCAAAGCTGGCGGCTGATGCACCAGTCCTGAATGTTCGTCAGCCAGTGGTCGTAAACCTTCGCCCAGCGCTGCGGATGAAACCGCATTTTGTCGGACGCACCTGCCGCCCGGCTCGGTGCCATCGGGCTATTCGGAAAAGGCGCGTCGCCCGAACTGGCGAGCGATTCGGCGGAGACTCTCGCATCGGCCATTGGCACGCGTTCGCTGTCTGATTCGTGATGAACGCAGGCTTTCGATTTCTCCACGGCGGGATATTTCAAAAACCATTGCTCGCTCAAACGCGGTTCAATCGGCACGTCCGCGCGCTGGCTGAAACCGACGTTGTTCTCGTAAGGCTTTTCTTCCACGAGCACTTCGGTTTCGCGCAATTTTTCCACGGCGATTTTCCGCGCCTTGAAACGATCCAAGCCGCGCAAGTCCGCGCCCGCGAGGTCGTTCATCGTGCCGTCGGCGTTGATGACTTCGATGAGCGGCAGCTTGTGGCGCGTGCCGATGTCGAAGTCCGCCTTGTCATGCGCGGGCGTGACCTTGAGCACGCCGGTGCCGAATTCAAAATCCACATGGTCATCGCCGATGATCGGGATGAGCTTCTGCGCGCGCGGCAATTCGGCGGGCAGCGGCCGCACGATGTGCTTGCCGATGAGATGCGCGTAACGCGGGTCTTTCGGATTCACGGCCACGGCGGTGTCGCCGGGAATCGTTTCCGGTCGCGTCGTGGCAATCGTCAAAAAAGTTCCCGGCGCTTCGGCAACTTCAACTTTGAAAAAATACATGAAACCGTTCTGCGGTTTCATCTCCACTTCTTCGTCCGACAGCGCCGTCTGCGAAACGGGACACCAATTCACCATGCGTTTGCCGCGATAAATCAGATTTTTTTTGTAAAGTTCGACAAAAACTTTTTGGACACAACGCGAATAATCTTCGTCCATCGTGAAGCGTTCGCGCGTCCAATCGCACGAGCAACCGAGCTTCTTGAGCTGGTTGATGATGATGTCGCCGTGCTTTTCTTTCCACACCCAGACGCGCTTGAGAAATTCCTCGCGACCGAGATCGTGGCGGGATTTTTTTTCTTCCTTCTTGAGCTGTTTTTCCACCATCACTTGCGTGGCGATGCCGGCGTGATCGGTGCCGGGCAGCCAGAGAACTTCCTTGCCGTCCATGCGCGCTTTGCGGGCGAGAATGTCCTGAATCGTGTTATTCAGAACGTGACCCATGTGCAACATTCCGGTGACGTTCGGCGGCGGAATGACGATGGAATACGCGGGCTTGGCGGACTTCGGATCGGCGGTGAAGCAACCCTGCTTCAGCCAGAAGTCATACCATTTATTCTCGACGGACTGCGGTTCGTAGGCTTTTGGAATTTCGTTCATGGTTCAAATAGCCACAGAGACACAGAGAAAAGTCATTTTTAATTTTCCCCTCTGTGCGCTCCGTGTCTCTGTGGTAAAAATTATTTCTTCAACAAGGCGAACTCCATTGAGTCCACCAGCGCTTCGAGGCTGGCCTCAATGATGTTTTCGCTCACGCCGACCGTGCCCCATTCGCGCGCGCCGTCGGTGGATTGGATTAACACACGCGTCTTCGCCGCCGTGCCCGCCACGCCGTCGAGAATACGAACTTTGTAGTCCGTGAGCGTCACCTTTTTCAGCTTGGGAAAAGATTTCGCAAGCGCGCAGCGCAGCGCAGAATCCAGCGCATTCACCGGACCGTCGCCTTCGGCAACTTCGTTGTGAACCGTTTTGCCGACGCGCACGCGCACCGTCGCTTCGCAGATGGATTGCTTTGCATCGCGCCGCATCGAAACGTGATATTGCTCCACGACAAATTTCGGTTCCAACTTGCGATCCAAATTGCCACGGATGATCAAAGCCATCGAACCTTCGGCAGCTTCAAATTCGTAACCGTCGTGTTCGAGTTCCTTGATGCGGTTCAAAATCGCCTTCAACTCCGGCGTGTCGTTCGTGATTTTGAAACCAAGTTCCTGCGCCTTGATGACGA
>DATCFH010000168.1:0-3032 GCA_036509625.1 Verrucomicrobiia bacterium | reverse complement strand
AACCGTTTAGCTTGAACAACCGTCAACCGTCAACCGTCAAACCACCGTTAAATCACCGTCACGACGCTCTTACCGTCACACCGTCACCGGCTATATCTGAATAGCCGGTAGGGTGACGGTTGCGGGAACTGGCGGAACGTCACGTCAACTTTGGCAAATGGTGCAATGCTTTCCCCGGTCAATTTCGCCAGCCATGCCGCCGGACTGGACGCCAAAAGCGACATTTAGAAAATTCAGTCCGTAACTTTTGCATTGGCGGATGCACTCATAAGAGAGCCAAGCCAGTATTCAACTGGCTGGCAATCCCGCCATTCCCCGCCGTCAGTGATTGTTTCAAAGCCTTTTCCGGTAAAAATAAATTCAGTCCGTAGAATTTGCTCTGGAAAATGCACACATAAGCAGACGCGGCAGTTCCGTAAACAGCACGGAAAAACGATAATTTCAAAAGAATCCTTGCCGCCGCCGGGTGGTGTCCGGCAATCATCCGCCTTGCCACAAGCCGCGCCGGACGCGCTACGTTGCCCGCTGGCGTGACTTGGAAGCTGGCAAAGGGTTGAATGAGCGCAGACTTTTTTCCTACAATTTCCGACAGCAAAGGCGTCAAGATGCGTCAAAATAGGTTTTCTGGCTGAAAATTCAAACTCGCATTTCACCCTTTGTTTGCAAGGTATATTGGCGTTTTGATGGATTTCTCCAAAATGGCAAATACGTTTTCGATTCCCGTGCGCGCTACCAATTTTCTTTTTCATCAATCGGAGAATTCAACCGCCAAGACACCAAGGTCGCCAAGGTAAATTCAAATAAAGAAAGCAGGAAGACGGGAAGAATTTCAGTTCCTATTTTCCTGCTTTCCTTATTAAAAAATCTTGGCGGCCTTGGCGTCTTGGCGGTTTTCAGTGTCCTAAAAATTTCCGCAGCATCTCCGGACCGTTCTGCCAAAAGATAATCGCCACACCCATCAATGCGCCGCCCGCCATCACGCCGGACGCCACGGGAAAAGTATATTCCTCCGCCTTCGCCGGTGATTTTTTCTGGAACCACCAGGAAATGACTGCGCCCATGAAAAACAGCAGGCCGTAATACCATTGAAAAATCCACGCGAGGCCGAAGCCGGAAGCGGACGGTAAATATTTTTCCTGCTTCGGAAAAATCACGGGCAAAATGGCGAACATAATTCCCACTACGCCGCCGATGGCGATGCTCCAGATTTTCGCCGGGGCGAGCGCCTCGAAACCTTTGCTCAAAGCTTGCGCGACGGCGGCCCAGGTCTGTGCGGCGGGCGCGGGAAATTGATCCGAGCCGATGACTTCGGGCCGGTTGACGATGAGCGTGAACGCAAACACGCTGACGACCGTGCCGATGAAAATGCCGGCGAACTGCGCGAGAAATTGTTTACGCGGATTCGCACCAAGCAGATAGCCGCTTTTCAAATCGGTCAGCAAATCGGCGGACGAACCGGCAGCGCCAGCGGTGATGTTTGCGGCCATGAGATTCACGTTCATGTGGCCGGGACTCAACGCGCCAAACGTGAGTTGAGTCACTTTGCCGAGCGGGCCGATGGGCGTGGTGTCGGTCTCGCCGGTGATGCGGCACGCGACGAGCGCGAGCGCAAAGGACATCACAACGGCCAACGCACTTTGCCAATACGGCATTCCAAAAGATGCGTGCGCCAGCAATGCGAGCGCGACGAGCGAAATAAATTGTCCGGCGGCGAACCAGGACATTGGCGCTTCGATGGCTTCCATTTCGGTCGGCATTTTTGATCTGGGCGAAAACATTTTGCCGAGATCCAAAAATGCGCGGAGAGAAATGCGCCATTGCAAAATGAAATTTAGCAGACTCGCGAACACCATGCACGACACGCCCGGCCACAGCGACCATTGCACACATTCGCGAAAACCACCGGCGGCTTTGATAAGCCCGACGTTTTGCAGCGCGGGCACATAAGCCATCCAACAAACGAAACTGCCGGCGAGAATGCTCAAGCACACGCGCATCCCCATGATTGCGCCGGACGCGATAAAAATCGGCTCCCAACTGAACATTACCGTGCGGCCAACCCACGTCGGACCGAATAAAAAGGCGCTCAATTTCGTGCACAGTGTGTCGCTGGAAAATGCCGCGAGTTTGGGGATGACGGCAAAACCGTCGTGAACAAAATTATCAATGGCCGCAAGCAATCCGGCGATGCCGAGCGCTTTGGCGGCGCGCATTCCTTTTTGTCCGTGCGAGTGAAGTGCGCGTAGAGTTTCCGCCGCCGCGACGCCGCTGGGAAAACGGAGTTGCTCGATGTTGATCATTTGTTTCTTCATCGGAATGGCCATGGTCACGCCGAGAATTGCCAGAAAGAAAACCCATGCGAAAGTCAGCGGCAATGGGAGCGCGTGGCCGTTCAGCATTATGAATGCCGCGAACGCCGAGACGAGCGTGCCGCCGGTCGAGTAGCCCGCCGAGCTGGCGCAGGACTGCATGCAATTATTTTCGAGAATGGTCATCGGCACTTTCGCGAGACCGATTTTTACAAACGTCGTCCAGATGGCGTAGGACAAAATGCACGCGGTAATCGCGACGCCCATGCCCCAGCCGGATTTCAAACCGATGTAAAGATTGGTGAGCGACAGCACCGCGCCCAGCACTGAACCCATCAAAACCGCGCGCCAGGTGAGCTGCTTCATCGAGTCGCCGCGCCCGCGATACACCTGCTCGAACCATTGCCGCTCGATTTCTTCCGGCGTGCCGGTGAAGCCAGCGAGCGGCAGTTCAATTTCCACTTCCGCCTTTTCCGCCGGAGAATTTTTCATGCGCGCGTTGTCGTAAATCGGCAAGTCGCGTCAGGGTTTGGTGAAGATTTTTGTGTCGGCGGAATCGCCCAGCGGATTTGCGCGAACGGTTTCGGCGAGTTCGACGAATGGAATTTGCGCCTTGAGCCAATCGGGGTTTTTCGCAATGGATTCCATGGATTCGCGCGTGTTGTTGCAGATGAGAAAAAGGTCGTTGCCCAAAACTAAAAACGCCTCAATGCCTGTGCCGAC
>DATCFH010000167.1:0-6281 GCA_036509625.1 Verrucomicrobiia bacterium | reverse complement strand
TGAACAACAATTTTAATTTGAAATGAAATTCATATTTGTAACTGGCGGTGTGGTGAGTTCGCTCGGCAAAGGTCTGACCGCCGCCGCGCTCGGCACGCTGCTCGAAAATCGCGGCCTCAAAGTCGCGCTGCAAAAATTCGACCCGTATCTCAACGTGGATCCCGGCACGATGTCGCCGTATCAGCACGGCGAAGTTTATGTGCTGGACGACGGCGCGGAAACGGATTTGGATCTCGGTCATTACGAGCGTTTCACCAGCACCAAGCTGACGCGGATGAACAATCTCACGAGCGGCCAGGTGTATCAAAAAGTTTTGAACAACGAACGCGAAGGAGTTTATCTCGGCAACACGGTGCAGGTGATTCCGCACGTCACGGACGAAATCAAAAATCGCATCCACCTGCTTGCGGAGAAATCCAAGGCCGATGTCATCATCACCGAAATCGGCGGCACAACCGGCGACATCGAAGGTCTGCCGTTTCTCGAAGCCATCCGCGAATTCGCGCTGGAAGTCGGCTACAACAATGCCATTTTTATTCACGTCACTTACGTTCCGTTCATCAAGGCGGCGGGTGAATTAAAAACCAAACCGACGCAACAGTCGGTCGCCAAACTGCGCGAAATCGGCATTACACCGCACATCATTGCGTGCCGTTGCGAGAAGCCGTTGGACAAGGAATTGCGCCAGAAAATTTCCATGTTTTGTAACGTGCCGGTCGAGGCTGTGATTGAGGCGAAGGACGTTGACCACAGCATTTACGAAATGCCGTTGATGTTGCAGCGCGAGCGCATGGACGATTTGGTTTGCCGCCTGCTGCATCTCACCACGCCCGCGCCGAACATGGCGCATTGGCAGGAAATTATTCGCAAACTCATCGCGCCACAACATCGCGTGCGCGTGGGCGTCGTCGGCAAATATATTGGTTTGCAGGACGCCTACAAATCGGTTTACGAATCCATCATCCACGGCGGCATCGGCAACGATTGCGGCGTGGAAATCGTGCAGGTGGACGCGGAAGAAATTGAAAAATTTGGCGCGGAAAAAATGTTGCACGGACTGGGCGGCATTCTGGTGCCGGGCGGATTTGGCGAACGCGGCATCGAAGGAAAAATTCTCGCGGCAAAATACGCGCGCGAAAATAAAATTCCCTATCTTGGACTTTGTTTGGGAATGCAAATCGCCACGATTGAATTTGCCCGCAACGTTTTGAAATTGGAAAAGGCGCACTCGACGGAGTTCGACGAAAATTCGCCGCATCCGGTTATTGCGTTGCTCGACGCGCAACGTAAAGTGACAAAAAAAGGCGGCACGATGCGCCTCGGCGCGCAGCCCTGCCAACTCGTCGTCGGCTCGATGGCCGGACAACTTTACGGTTCGTTCGTCATCCACGAACGCCACCGCCATCGTTACGAATTCAACAACAGCTACCGCGAAAAATTTGAGAAAGCCGGTTTTATTTTCAGCGGCACGTCGCCCGACGGAAAATTGGTCGAAGTCATCGAACTGAAAGACCATCCGTTTTTTATCGCGAGCCAGTTTCATCCGGAATTCTTGAGCAAGCCGCACCAGCCGCATCCGCTGTTCAAAGGCTTCATCGCCGCCGCACATCAATACATCCATCACAAGCCGCTGTAAGTTTTTATGAGCGTGATTGCCAACATATCGCGCGAAGCCGCAAAGAGAAATTTGCCGTTTCTGCTGATTGGCGGTTACGCGGTTTTGGCTCACGGATTTGTGCGGACGACCGGCGACATTGATTTCCTTGTTCAAAAATCACAGGCCGCCGAATGGCAAAAGCTTTTGGAAAGTCTGAAATTTACCGTCAAATTTTCCGGACCGACATTTTTGCAGTTCGACGCGCCGCCGGAAGACAAATTGCCGCTGGATTTGATGTTCGTGACCGATGAGAATTTTGGCCAGATGTTTTCCGCAGCCAAGCAAATTGAAACGGACGGCGTCGAGACGAAGGTGGTTTCACTGCCGCACCTTTTTGCGCTGAAATGTCATGCGTTCAAGAGCCGTCCGCATCGCGCGATGAAGGACATCGAAGATTTGGTGCAGTTGGTGAAGCTGAACAAGCTGGACTTGAACGAACCAACGCTCCGCGCTATTGTTCTCAAGCATGGCGGGTCTGAATTTTATGAACTCCTCAAACGCGAACGCGACGCACTTCGTCCTGAATGACGCAGCGAATTTGGAATTCCCCGACTGGAGCGGTATGAAATCACATGAAATTCGTATGTCGCCCGCAGAAGCGTTTCGTTGGAATGAAGAAATGATCGGGCTTTTTTCGGTCTCGAAACAAGCCCGACGCGATGCAAACCGCTGCCTTGTTGAATTCAAATTTTAGCCGTGACCTACGCTGAAGCGGTTCAATTTCTTTACGGCCTGCAGATTTTTGGCGCAAATTTCGGGCTGGAAAACACACGCAAGCTCGCCGCGCTCGTGGGCAATCCACAAACTCAACTTCGCTTCATCCACGTCGCCGGCACGAATGGCAAAGGTTCGACTTGTGCAATGCTGGAAAGCATTTATCGCGCGGCGGGTTTGCGCGTTGGACTTTTTACCTCGCCACATTTGGTTTCATTTCGCGAACGGATCCAGGTCAATCGGCAGTTGATTTCTGAAAACGAACTTGTCCGTCTGGTTGAAGAATTTCAGCCGTTGCTCCAACGATTTTCCGCCGACAATCACCTGACACTGTTTGAAGTCGTGACGGTCATGGCGCTGAAATTTTTCGCGGAACAAAAATGTGATTTAGTGATTTGGGAAACCGGACTCGGCGGACGGCTGGATGCGACGAACATTGTCACGCCACTCGCGAGTGTCATCACGAACATCGGCTTCGATCACACGCAATGGCTCGGCGACACGTTGGAAAAAATTGCGGCGGAAAAAGCGGGCATTATTAAAAATGAAATTCCAGTTGTGACGGCAACGGACAAACCGGAGGCACTGGCCGTCATTGAAAAAATTGCGCGGGAGAAAAATGCGCCGCTGACGAAAGTGAATCCAGGATTCAGGATTCAAGATTCAGAATTATCACTTTTGGGCGAACATCAAAAACAAAATGCCGCGCTCGCGCTGGCGACGGTGGAAGTTTTGCAAACGCAGATTCCCATCGGCGAAGAAAAAATCCGCGAAGGTTTGCAAAACGTGAATTGGCCGGGACGTTTGCAGTTGATTGAAAAAGCAAACGGACAAAAAATCCTGCTCGATGGCGCGCACAATGTCGCGGGCGCAGAAATGTTACGGACGGTTTTGGAAAAGGATTTTGCCGGCGTGCAGCTCACGCTCATTTTCGGCGCGTTGGCGGACAAGAATTGGCCGGACATCTGCCATCAACTTGCGCCGCGCGCAGGAAAAATTTTCTGCGTGCCCGTCGCCAGCGCGCGCACGGCGGACGCGCGCGAGCTCGCAAAAACTTTTCGTTCGGTAAATCCGGCGGCAGAAGTTTTGGTTGGCAACAATTTTGCGGACGCATTAAACGCCAGCAAAGACGAGCCTTTTGTTGTTGTCACCGGCTCGCTCTATCTCATTGGTGAGGCGCTGGAACTTCTTGGTTTTTCTCCGACTCAGGCCGATGAACGCGGCTTGAACGAGTGGACGGCGCCCAAAAGTCACAATAAGAACCCGGCAAGTTGAGTCGAAGCGCGGCTTATTCCTCTGCTGACGCGTTGACGTTTGGCGAATCCTAACTACTATTTGTCGCTGATATGGATTACGCTGACACCCTGCCCAAGCAACGCCCGTTCGGCGCCACGACCCGTCCCGATGCCTGGTGGTTGCAACCGCTCGTGGTTTTTCTCGGATTTTCCGCCTTCATCATCTACTCGACTTGGGCCGCGTTCCAAGGTGTGAGCGACATGAAAACCGGCATTCCGAGTTATTGGTATGGCGGCCATGGCGCGAATTATCTTTCGCCGTTCTACTCGCCTGAATTTTGGGGCATCTCGCCGCACGCCATCGGCAAGCTCCCGTCGTGGTGGCCAAGCTGGGCGCCGTTCTCACCGGCCTTTCTGATTTTGTGGGCGCCGGCTGGATTTCGTTTTACCTGCTATTATTATCGTGGTGCGTATTACAAATCGTTTTGGGCCGACCCAATTAATTGCGCCGTCGGTGAACCGCGCAAATCTTATTTGGGCGAAAAATACTTTCCGCTAATCATCCAAAATGTTCACCGCTATATGTTTTATGTGGCGGCGGTGTTTATCGTAATTCTCGCTTATGATGCTTGGTTGGGTATGTGGTTCACCGATGCGGCGGGCAAGGAACATTTCGGCATCGGCGTCGGCACGATTGTGATGACGTTGAACGCGGTCTTCCTCGGCCTTTACACTTTTGGCTGCCACTCGCTGCGGCATTTGATTGGCGGCTTTCTGGATTCCAAATCCAAAGCGCCGTCGTGCGCCAAAGCCTACAACTGCGTGAGCTGCCTCAACACGCGCCACATGATGTGGGCGTGGATCAGTTTGTTCTGGGTCGGCTTCACGGATGTTTATATTCGCCTTTGCGCGACGGGACATCTCACCGACTTTGTGTTCTTCAAATTCTAAACTCCAAACCGAATTTTTATTGTGGCTACCAATTACGAAACTCACGAATACGACGTGCTGGTCATCGGCGCGGGCGGCGCGGGCTTGCGCGCGGCAATTGAAGCATCGGCGGCGGGCGTCAAAGTCGGTTTGATCTGCAAATCCCTGCTCGGCAAGGCGCACACCGTCATGGCCGAAGGCGGCATGGCGGCGGCAATGGGCAATGTGGACGACCGCGACAGTTGGAAAGTGCATTTCGCCGACACGATGCGCGGCGGCCAATACGTCAACAACTGGCGCATGGCTGAGCTGCACGCGAAGGAAGCACCGGCACGCGTCCACGAACTCGAAGCGTGGGGCGCAGTGTTTGATCGCACGAAAGAAGGAAAAATTTCGCAGCGAAATTTCGGTGGCCATCGCTATCCGCGTCTCGCGCACGTCGGCGACCGCACGGGTCTTGAACTCATCCGCACGTTGCAGGATCACGGCATTCATCAAGGCATCAGCGTTCACATGGAATACACCATCGTGTCGTTGTTGAAAGATGGTGATCGCGTGGTCGGTGCTTTTGGTTACGACCGTGAGCGCGGACGCTTCCGCATTTTCAAAGCGAAGGCCGTCGTTGTTTGCACCGGCGGCTTGGGGCGCGCGTATGCGGTGACGAGTAATTCCTGGGAAGGCACCGGCGACGGCGTTTCCCTCGCGTATCACGCGGGTGCGGAATTGCTCGATATGGAATTTATTCAATTTCATCCGACCGGTATGATCTGGCCACCGAGCGTCAAAGGAATTTTGGTTACGGAAAGCGTGCGCGGGGAAGGCGGCGTGTTGCGCAACAAGGACGGCAAGCGCTTCATGTATGACGACATTCCCGACAATTACAAATCGCAGACCTCGACCGATCCTGAAGAAGGCTGGCGCTACACGCAGAACGATAAAAATGCGAAACGTCCGCCAGAATTGTTGACGCGCGATCACGTTGCGCGCTGCATCAATCGCGAAGTCAAAGCCGGTCGCGGCAGCCCGCACGGCGGCGTGTTTCTCGACATTTCGTGGATCAAAGAAAAGCTTCCGAATGCGGCGGAGCACATCAAAAAGAAAATTCCTTCGATGTATCATCAGTTCATGCAACTGGCGAATCTCGACATCACGAAGGAGCCGATGGAAGTTGGTCCGACCACGCATTACGCGATGGGCGGCATCCGCGTGAACGGCGAGACGCAGGCCACGAATGTGCCCGGACTTTTTGCTGCGGGCGAATGCGCGGCGGGCTTGCACGGCGCGAACCGTCTCGGTGGTAATTCACTTTCTGACCTCATCGTCTTCGGCAAACGCGCGGGCGAATTTGCCGCAAAATACGCGAAGGAAAATGTCGCTGGCAAAATCAACGACGCGCAGGTTGAGGCGGCTTACAAAGAAGCGATTGAACCGTTTGAACACGCGGCGGGCAGCGGCAGCGAAGGGCCGTATCAAGTGCAATACGATTTGCAAAATATGATGCAGGCAAATGTCGGCATCGTGCGCTTGCAGAATGAAATGGAATTTGCGCTGGCAGGCATTGAAAAACTCAAGGCACGCGCCGCGAAAGTCGCGGTGCAAGGTCATCTCGAATACAATCCCGGCTGGCACACGGCGATTGATTTGAAACATCTGCTCACGGTTTCTGAAGCCATCACGCTTTGTTCGCTCGATCGCAAAGAAAGTCGCGGCGGACATTTCCGTGAAGATTTCCCGAACAAAGATCC
>DATCFH010000166.1:0-5055 GCA_036509625.1 Verrucomicrobiia bacterium | reverse complement strand
TTTGGTTTTTCCGTCCGCAGTTTTGATTTGAATATAAGAAATCGCCGCCGCCGTTTCGCCGGAACTCAACGCGTGTTCGCTGTAATTGGCGATTTCAAAACGAGGAATAGTTCCGTCGTGCCAATAAAGACTGAGGCCATTAACAAATGCTTCAAGAGGGCCATTTCCATTGCCGTCTATTGAAATGTTAAATTGCTTTGGAAATACGCCGCGAAATAAAGTTCCTTGGCAATTAACCTTGCCGTTTTCACTGTAGGTGCGCAAAGTCGCAATCGAGAGCGGCGCATTGCGCTCAACGTATTCTTTCCAGAACATCGCTTTTAATTCCGCACCAGAAACTTCGCGGCCAAGTTTGTCCACCGCGTCGTTGGCAATCGGACCGAACTCGCGCTGCATATCTTTGGGCAACTCAATGCCAAACTCGCTTTCCAACAAATACGCCACACCGCCTTTGCCGGACTGCGAATTGACGCGGATGACTTCGCGATATTCGCGCCCGATGTCCGCCGGATCAATCGTCAAATAGGGAACGTCCCAATGTGCGCCGGGAATTTTTTCGCGCTCGGCCAGACCTTTTTTGATCGCGTCTTGATGCGAGCCGCTGAACGCGGTGAAAACAAGTTCGCCTGCGTAAGGGTGGCGCGGCGGCACGGTCAAACCCGTGCAACGTTCATAGACTTCGCGAATTTTTCCGATGTCGCTGAAATCTAAATTCGGATGAATGCCGTGCATATAGAGATTTAATGCGACGGTCACGATGTCCAAATTTCCCGTGCGTTCGCCGTTGCCGAACAACGTGCCTTCGACGCGATCCGCGCCCGCGAGCAAGCCAAGTTCCGTCGCGGCCACGCCGGTGCAGCGGTCATTGTGGGTGTGCAAACTGACGACAAGCAAGTCGCGGTTTTTTATGTTGCGGCACATCCACTCGATTTGATCCGCATAAACATTGGGCATGGCGACTTCCACGGTGTCCGGCAAATTCAAAATCATTTTATGTTCCGGCGTTGGGTGCCACACTTCCATGACGGCCTCGGAAATTTCCTTCGCGTATTCAACTTCCGTCATGCTGAAACTTTCCGGCGAATACTGGAGCATGATTTCCGTGCCGACGAGCCGGTGCAAACGGTCTTTGATCATCTTCGCGCCGTTCACCGCGATGGCTTTGATTTCATCCTTCGACTTGCCGAACACGACGCGGCGTTGCGCGGGCGAAGTCGAATTATACATATGGATAATTACTTTTTTCGCACCGACCAAAGATTCAATCGTGCGCTCGATCAAATCCTCGCGCGCCTGCACGAGCACTTGCAGCCACACGTCGTCGGGCGCGTGGCCCTTCTCAATGAGCAAACGGTTGAAGGCAAATTCCGTGTTCGACGCGGACGGAAAGCCGACTTCGATTTCCTTGAAACCGATTTTGACGAGCGTCTGAAATAATTCGAGTTTCTGCGAAATGTTCATCGGCACGGCGAGCGCCTGGTTGCCGTCGCGCAAATCCACGCTGCACCAGCGCGGCGCGTGCGTGAGCGTGCGTGAAGGCCATTGGCGATCGAGCAGGCGAACCGGCGGAAATGCGCGATATTTTTGTGACGGGTCTTTTTGCATAAGCATCAATAGTTGGGAAATGAAACCACAGATGGATACGGATGAACACGGATAAAAAATCCGCATTCATTTTCAAAATTCAATCTGTGCTTATCTGTGGCCATCTGTGGTTGAAAATAAAAAACCCACCGCCGTTCGGCAGTGGGTTGATTAAATTCTGGTGAACGCATCAAAACCTGACTGCCGCGCTGGTCAGCAGCGCGTTCGTAAGTAGCAGGTTTAAGTTTTGATTCACGCGCAAAATCTAGTTGGCTTGATTAGTATGGTCAAGTTTTTCCAGCGGCGGCTGGCGTTTCCAGAGGACGACGCAAATCAAAATTGAAAAAATGGAAATGGCCGCGCCGACCAAAAGATTGTTGTCGCGGTAAATCAATTTGATTTCGTGTTTGCCCGCCGGAACTTGCAGCGCTTGAAAGGCGACATTGGCGCGGAGCAGGGGCACGCGCGCGCCGTCCACCTCGGCGCGCCAGAGGTGATAATACGTCTGCGACAAAACGACGAGGCTCGGTTCGGTGGCATTCACTTCGGCGGCAATTTGGTTTTGTCCGAAGCGGACATGGCTTACGTCACAGCGTGTTTGATTGGAAACCGTGATGCTGGCGCGCGCGGATTCCGGCAGAAAAACTTCCGTGCGCGGATTGAAATTTTTGGCGGTGATGGCGTCGAGCGATTGCAAATCAGTTTTGAATTCGGGTTTTTGACCGGCGGTCAGCACGGGCAAATAATTTGTGCGCGCAAGCCATTTCGCCGGATTGGCGGGATCGGAAATCCACGCGGCGGAAACGAAATCGGAAAAGCCTTCGCCATAACTTGCGCCGGACGTGTAGTAAATCCGCTGTTCCACCAAGTCGAACTGCGCGGGACGCAGCGTGAATGCACCGTTCACTTTTGGCAGCGAGTCGAGCAGGTTGAGATTATACCATTCCGCGAGACGATGACCGAGAAAGTCGAGTTGCGGGTCGCGGACGTAACTGAAAAGCATTTGCTGTTCGGCTTGCGGACTGTCCATGATACGGCCAAAACCCAATGCTGGCGCGGGTTTTCCTTGCGCCTGCCACAGGCCGGGCGCGAGCACGGAACTCGGCAACGTCGGCACGATGCCGGGACTGTGCGTGAGCAAATCGGCCAGTAAAATTCCGAGCGCGGCGAATTGGACAAGGGTTTTTGTGTGTGCGGTTTTTATTTTTGCAAGCGACAACAGCGCCGCGAGCAAGGCCAAAAGTAAAATGACACGCACGATGGCGTTGGTCGTCATCGCGTTGATTTCGTCGTAAGGAAATGGGTTTTGGCGCGCGAAGAAAACGAGTCCGGCAGCGAGCGCGATAAAAATTCCGCCGATAAAAATCACGCTGCGTCGTGTGCGTGCGTCGGCGTTCGTCTGGATTTTTTGAACCGCCCAGGCCGCGAGCAGCGGAACAAGGAACGCAGCCAGCGTGGTGAATTTTACCGGAAAGCGCGCGATGCCAATCCACGGAAAAACTTTTTTGGCGAGCGGATAAAGATGGCCGGCTTCGCCAAGTGCCAGCGCCCAGCAGCACAAAATTGTTGCCGCAATAACAAGGCTTGTGCGCGTGCGCACGAGCCACACGCCCGCGAGCGCGAGCGTGAGCACGCCGAGGCCGGGATAATACGACATCAAAAAATCCTGGTCGTGCTGGAACCAGTTGCCTTGCGGCGAGAGATAATTATGGAACAGCGGCACGACGAGGTTCGCCCAGCCCCAGCCGGGCATGGCCCAGCGCGAATGGTTGTCGTAATTCGTATCGCGCTGCGAATGCGCGAGCAGGTCGAAGAACGGCAGCATCTGAATCATCGTGATGCCCGCTGCGAGTGCGATGACAACGGCGGATCGGCGGGCGGAAATCCAGAATTTTATTTTTCTAGAAAATAATTCTGCCAGCCACAGCGCAGCGAGAAATAACCAGACGAGCAAGGTCAGTTCCGGCGTGGCGGTCAGCACTTGCAGCGCGCTGACGACGGCGGCAATCGCGAGCCAGCGTCCGCCGTGACGCCACGCGGCGGTGACGGCCAGCACGACCCACGGCAGCCAGCCGAGCGAGGCGATGTAGTTGCTCCATTGAAAACAGGAAAGCGTAACACCATTGAAAACAAAGGCGAATCCGGCGAAGCTCGCAGCGAATCCAGCCGCGCCCCAGCGGCGCGCGAGCGCATACATTCCAGCGCCTCCGAGGACGAGATGCGCGAGCAGAAAAAAATTCATCGACCACGGCAGCGGCAGCAACGCGCACAAAAAACTGGCTGGATACCAACTGCCCATTTGCGCGAGCAGTGGCACACCACAATGGCTGTATGGATTCCACAACGGCAGTTCGCCGTGCAGAAGCGATTGCTGAAAATAAACTGCGCCGGGATAACCCAGCGCGCCGGAATCGCGGAAAAAAAATGTCGTCAGGCCGAGTGCGACTTTTGGGAAAACCGCCAGCACCACGGCCGCCAGCACCAGCAAAAACCGGCGCGGAGTCCAGAACTCATTTGCGTCCGGGACTGGCGCGGCGGATTTCATCAGCCGATGAACGCGGCGTGAACGGCTTTCACCGCCGCCTCACCTTTCGCCAGATCAATGACGACGGAAATTTTTATTTCGCTCGTGGAAATCATGTCAATGTTCACGCCTTCGTTCGCGAGCGTTTCAAATAATTTTCCTGCGACGCCGGTGTGCGATTTCATGCCGACGCCGACGATGGAAAGTTTTCCAATCTTCTCGGCGGTGATGACTTCGCGGAAACCGATTTCGGCTTTCAAACCGTCAATGACTTTCTGCGCTTTGAGCAAATCCGGCTTGTCGGCGGTGAAGGAAATATCGGTCTGCGGCGTGCCGGTTCCGTGAGAAATATTCTGGACGATCATGTCCACGTTGACGGTCGCGTCGCCGAGCGCCTTGAAAATTTTCGCGGCCATGCCGGGTTTGTCCGGCACGCCGACGAGTGTGAGTTTGGCCTGATTTTTGTCGAGCGCGACGCCGCGCACGACGACGCCTTCCATGCTTTTGGTTTCTTCTTTCACAATGGTTCCGGGGTTGTCATTGAGGCTGGAGCGGACCTCGAATATGACTCCAAATTTTTTGGCAAATTCAACTGAACGACTTTGCATCACCTTCGCGCCGAGGCTGGCGAGTTCGAGCATTTCGTCGTAGGAAATTTCATTTAATTTTTTCGCCGTCGGCACAATGCGCGGGTCGGTGGTGTAAACGCCGTCCACGTCCGTGTAAATTTGGCAGAGATCGGCTTTCAATGCAGCGGCCAAGGCAATCGCGGTCAAATCGGAACCGCCGCGACCGAGCGTGGTGATTTGGCCGGACGCGGTTTCGCCTTGAAAACCGGCGACGATGACGACGTTGCCGGCGTTGAGCGCGGTGTGAACTTCTTTCGGCGTGATGTTGTGAATTTTGGCCTTCGTATGCACGCCGTCGGTGACGATGCCTGCTTGCGC
>DATCFH010000165.1:0-11927 GCA_036509625.1 Verrucomicrobiia bacterium | reverse complement strand
GCACCATCAGTTCCACCGCCAATGACGGCTTTTTGCAGCTTGCCTCCAGCGGCGCGGCGGCGAACGCGGCGGGCATCAACATCGCCAACAACAACACCGGCAGTTCCACGTTGCAACTCACCGGCGGCATCATCGTCCCGCCGCCGGTCAACTTGAACGGACGCAACACCAACGTTGTGGCCATTGAAAATGTTTCCGGCAGCAACACGCTTTCCGGGAACTTGAGCATCAATTCCGGCGGCAGCTATTATTTGCTCCAGTCCGACGCCGGCACGCTCAACTTCGGCGGCACGATTTCCTCGGTCGTTTCTGGCTCACGCACGCTCACGTTCATGGGCGCGGGCAATTTTCTGGTTTCCGGCACGCTGGCCAACGGCAGCGCCACGGTCAGTGTGGTCAAGACCAACGCTGGCACGCTTACGATCAACTCCAGCGCGACTTGGTCCGGCGGCACCACGCTGTCGCAAGGCATCCTTCAGGCCAACGCCTCCGGCGCGTTCGGCCCCGGCACTCTCACCGTAGATTCCGGCGCGAACACGGCGCGCATCATCCTTGGCAATGGTGTCACCATCACCAATTCCATCACCGCCAACACGGTCAATTCCGGCGGCGGCAGCATCGGCCTCGTCATGGCCGCCGACAACACTAGTGCCACTTGGTCCGGGCCGATCACCTTCAATGCCAATGCGACGGCCGGCGGCCATTTCGCCGGGCCGACGACCAGCGGATTGTTGACGATTGCCGGCCCGGTGAATTCCGGCGCGACGAATATTCTTATCATCCGCGCGGGGAACCTGCGTTTCTCCGGCGGCGGCAGCTACGGTGAAATCCAGCCGCGCGCCAACACCACCAGCCTCGGTGCGAACAACGGCATCGCCGTCAACGCCGTCATGGACATCGGCGGCAACGGCAGCACGATGGTGCCGACTGCTTTTGACCTGAACGGTTTCAACCAGACGCTGGCCGGTCTTAAAAATTCCGTCACGGCCGCAAACGCCGCGTGGGTTACCAACAGCGCCGCTACGCCGAACACGCTCACGCTGAATCTTGGTGCCACGAATTTTTCTTTTGGCGGCAGCCTCGTGGGCAAAATCGCGTTGACGCTGAATTCCGGTGTGCAGACGCTCGCCAAAAGCGGCACGACGGCGCTCAACGGCCTTTACACTTATTCCGGCAACACCACCGTTGCCGGCGGCACGCTGGCGCTCGCCAGCGGCATCTCGCTGCCCAACACGCCCGTCGTCACCATCGCGTCCGGCGCGACGCTCGATGCGTCCGCCAGCGGCCTGACGCTGGGATTGGCGCAGACCTTGGGTGGTGCTGGCACGGTGCTGGGAAATCTCACGGTGAACGGCACGCTGATGCCCGGCAGCGGCGGCATGGAGGTTTTGAGCTGCAGCAACAACGTCACGCTGAATGCCGGCTGCACCAATTATCTGGAACTGAATAAATCTGCTGGCACCAACGACCAGTTGCGTGTGGCCGGCTCGCTGGCCTACGGCGGCCAACTGCTCGTGACCAATCTGAACGGCAGCCTGTCCGGTGGCGATACGTTCAAATTGTTCAGCGCGGTGTCTTCGTCAGGAAACTTCACCACGCTCGCGGGTTCGCCCGGCGCAGGGTTGGATTGGAAATTCAACCCGACCAATGGTGCGCTCACGGTTTATTCCACCGTGGTCACCAACCTGACGATCCGCGTCACCAACAGCGCGCTGTTGATTTCCTGGCCGGCGGATCACGTCGGCTGGACGTTGCAGGTGCAGACCAATGCTTTGAATGCCGGCTTGGGCACCAACTGGATTTCCATTTTGAACACGGCCACCAACACACAGTTTGCCGCGCCTTTGGATGCCGGCAATCCGGCGGTCTTTTACCGTTTGATCTACCAATGAAAACGAACCTGTTCACTGCGCTTTTTCTTGGTGCGGTGCTGGCATCTGGCTTTTCCGCCGCTGCCGGGACGCTGGAAACCGGCTGGCAAAATCCGCCGCATGACGCGCGGCTGCGCGCCTACTGGTGGTGGCTCAACGGCAATGTTACCAAGGCTTCCATCACGCACGACCTGGAGCAGATGAAGGCCAAGGGCTTTGGCGGCGCGGTGTTGGTGGACGCCAACGGCGCGGCGCAGGACGGCAACGGCACCGTGCCGCACGGCCCGACTTTTTTTTCGCCGGAATGGCGCGCGCTTTACAAATATGCGTTGCGCGAAGCCGACCGGCTCGGCTTGGAAATCAGCCTGAACATCCAGAGCGGCTGGAATCTCGGCGGCCCGGTCGTGACGAAGGAAGACGCGGCGAAAAAATACGTCTGGTCGGAACTGAAAATTTTCGGTGGCACAAATCTGGAAGTTAAATTGCCATTGCCGAAGTCGCGTGAAAATTTTTATCGCGACACGGCCATCGTGGCTTATCGCGTAAAAAATTTCGCGCCGCCCGCGCCGTTGAAGAACTGGAAACAAAAAGCGTTGCAGGAATCGCTCGAACCCTTTTCCACGCCCGACTCCTCACCGCTGTTTGCGGAAATTCCCGCGACGCCCGGCGAGCAGGATGCCGCCGCGACGGACGTTTTGGATTTGACCGCAAAACTTGGCGCGGACGAAATCCTCAAGTGGGACGCGCCCGCCGGCGACTGGCAGATTTTCCGTTTCGGTTACACGATTGGCGATCACGCCTACGTTTCCACGAGCAGCGACGGCTGGGGCGGTTTCGCATTGGATGTTTACAGCGCGACGGCATTTCAAAATTACTGGAACAAAATTGTTGAGCCGCTGATTGCCGATGCCGGGCCGTTCGCGGGAAAATCGTTGAAGTATCTGCACACCGACAGTTGGGAAATCGAACTTGCGAACTGGACACCGACTTTCCGCGCCGAATTTCAGAAGCGTCACGGCTACGATTTGCTGCCGTGGCTGCCGGTGCTGGCCGGGCGCATCGTGAATTCGCGCGCCGAAAGCGACCGTTTTCTTTTTGATTACCGCCAGACGCTCGGCGATCTCGCGATTGATAATCATTACAAACTTTTCCGCGACAACGCGCACAAACACGGTCTCGGCATTCATCCCGAAAGCGGCGGGCCGCACGCCGTGCCGATTGACGCGCAACGCTGTCTTGGCATGGACGATGCGCCGATGAGCGAATTTTGGGCGTGGTCGTGGACGCATCGCATCGGCGACGCGAACCGTTTTTTTGTGAAGCAACCCGCGAGCGCCGCGCACACTTACGGCCACAAATTTGTTTTTGCCGAAGGCTTCACCACCATCGGGCCGAACTGGCAGGAAAAAATCTGGGATAACTTAAAACCGAGTTTTGACAAGGCTTTGTGCGAAGGCTTGAATGTCCTCGTCTGGCACGCGTTCGTTTGCTCGCCGGATGAAACCGGCATTCCCGGCCAGCAATATTTCGCCGGCACGCACTTGAATCCCAAAGTGACGTGGTGGGAAAAATCCGCGCCATTTTTCAGCTACATTGACCGCTGCCAATTTTTGTTGCAGCAGGGAAATTTTGCCGCCGATGTTTTGTATTATTACGGCGACCACGTCCCAAATTTTACGCAATACAAAGCCACCGATCCGGCGCATTGCGAACCGGGTTACGATTACGACGTCATCACTGCCGAAGCGCTCATCAATCGCGCCACGGTGAAGGCTGGAAAAATATTTTTGCCAGATGGTGTCAATTATCGCGTGCTGGTTTTGCCTGACCGCGACGTGATTTCACTGCCGGTGCTGGAAAAAATCAAGGAGCTTGTGAACGCTGGTGCAACCGTCATTGGCCCGAAACCGACGCATGGCGAAACGCTGGAAAATTTTGCCAGCACGGATGCCGAGTTAAAAAAAATCGCGGATGAGTTGTGGGGTGGCAACACCGGCAAAGGCCACGTCATTGCTGGTAAAACTGCGCGCGAAGTATTGCTGGCGGACGGCGTAAAACCGGACTGCGAATTTATCAATGCCAGCGGTCTGCCGCTGGATTACATCCATCGCACGAGCGGCGACGCGGAGATTTATTTCGTCGCCAACCGCACCAATTTTGCGGCGACCGCGAACGTCGCTTTTCGCGTGAGCGGCAAAGCACCGGAGCTTTGGAATGCCGTGACGGGCGAGCGGAAATTTGCCACGGCTTATGAGGAAAAAGGCGGGCAGACTTTTGTGCCGCTTGATTTTGCGCCGTGTGGTTCGTGGTTCGTGGTGTTCCGCGAACCGGCATCCGCGCATCCGGCGATTGCCAAAAGCAACGGTGAAATTTTTTCCAAGCTGTCGGAAATTTCCGGCGCGTGGACGGTTCACTTTGATCCAAAATGGGGTGGGCCGGAAACGGTGCAGTTCGCTTCGCTCGTGAGCTGGCCGACGCGACCGGAACCGGGAATTAAATTTTATTCCGGCACGGCAGTTTACGAAAAAACTTTTGACGTGTCCGACTCAAAATTAAAGATTAAAAATTCAAAACTGTTCCTCGATTTGGGCGATGTGCATGAAATTGCCGAGGTGAAGGTGAATGGCAAATCGTGCGGCACGGTCTGGTCGCCGCCGTGGCGCGTGGAGGTGACGGACGCCGTGAAAGCCGGTGAAAATAAATTGCAAATTGAGGTCGTAAACTTCTGGCCGAACCGCATTATCGGCGATGCGAGCTTGCCGAAAGAACAGCGGCTGACGCAAACGAACATCCGCAAGCTGACCGCACAAACGCCTTTAGAAACGGCAGGTTTGCTGGGGCCGGTGCAATTGCTGGAAGCGATCGAACCGAAATAATTACGAGTGGCGTCGCCACTTTAGCCGAGCAGCGTCAGCACGATGCCGACGAGAATGCCGATGACGGCGGGAAGCTTTTTCCAGCCGTTTAATTCATGGAAAAAATAGAGTCCGCCCGCAAACGCCACGAGCGTGCTCGCGCGTCGCAAACTCATCACGATGGAAACCAGTCCGCGCGGATCGCGCAGCGCGCTGAAATAAAGATAATCTGCTACGAGCAGCGACAACGCGATGAACGGCACGCTCCAGCGCCAGCGAAATTCGTTACGTTTCCACAAACGCAGTTTCCAGCCGAGCGCGAATGGTGCGAAAAATACGAGCAGGTAAATCTGGAACCAGCATTGCACGGTCGGCACGGAAAAATTCAGCGTGCTTAAAAGATATTTGTCGTAGAGCGAACTGACCGCACCGAACAAAGTTCCAACGATTAAAAGCCAGACCCATTTGTTGCGGTGAAAATAAACGCCTTCGCGCGCGCCCGCGACGGACAAACCGACAAACGAGCCGAGCGTGGTTAGGATGCCGATGGTTTCCAGTGCGGTCGGACGTTCACCCAAAATTAAAATTGCGCCGAACAAAGTGAAGAGCGGACTGGTCGCGCGGATGGGCGCGCCGAGCGAGAGCGGCAGGTGTTTGAGCGCGTAGTAAGTGCCGATCCACGACGCGGCGACGATGCCGGATTTCAGCAGGAGTTGCAGATGCTGTTTCAGCGTGAGCGAATCCGTGACGAGCGAGTGCGGCAAAATTCCCGGATGAAAAAATTGCACGAGCAATAAAATCACCCAGACCGTCGCGCCGGTGAGCGAGCTTAAAAATAAAACGGGCGTGACGGCGTTCGCGCGCACGGCGTGTTTGGTGCAGAGATCGTAAAGGCCGAGAAAAAATGCGGACAATAAAATGGCAACAACCCAGTTCATCAAAAGCGGGCGGGATAAATCTTACACCGCGACGTGGCGTGACTGGCGCTTTGGCAGCGAACGGTCACGCTCGCGGATGGCGTGCCAATTTTCTTGCGGTAGAAATTCTTTCAGAAAATTCGGCGCGTCGCGGCGACCGGTGCGCTGGCAATCTTGCCAGAAAGTTTCCGCGACCATTTTTGCATCGAGCAAAATTTCCTGCGTGAGAAATTCAAACAACAGTTCCATCAAGCGCGCGAGCGCAATGCTGTCGGTGCGATGAATTTTTGCAAACAGCCAGTCGCTGAAACGGAGAAAACTGTTGAATGGCGATGCGTCGTTGCTCCAAATGAGCGGCGTGACGGCAATGAAATTGCCGCTGTTGCCAACCAAATCCCAGTAGCGCGCAAAGCGGCGCAGGCGTTGCATCGTGGCGAAATCGAGCAGTTTGTTCTGCAAAATCTCGTAAGGCGGATGCGCGTTGTAAACCATCTGCCATTCCGTGTCGTGACGAATAATTGGTGTGCCGCGCAGGCGTTTCAAAATGCCGACTTGAATTTCCTGCGGACGCAGCGCGATGAGTTGGTCAAAACCGGCGGCAAAACTTTCCAGCGTTTCGCCGGGCAAGCCGACGATCAAATCGGCGTGGAGGTGGACGCTGCTTTCGTTCCGCAAAAAATTAAAATTGTCCGCGAGGCGTTCGTAATTTTGGCGGCGGCTGATGAGCGAGCCGACTTCGGGATTGAAAGTTTGGATGCCGACTTCAAATTGCAATGAGCCGGGCGGAAACTTGGCGATGACCGCGCGCAACTCGGCGGGCAGGCGGTCGGGAATCATTTCAAAATGAAAAAACATTCCGGGCTGATAGCGCGCGAGGAAAAATTCAAGGAGCGCCTTGCTCGTGAGAATGTTCAAGTTGAACGTGCGATCTACAAACTTGAATTGTTTCAACCCGCGATCCAAAAGTTTTCGCATCGCTGCGAGAAATTTGTCGAGCGGAACTTGGCGCACCGGAATGTCCAATGATGACAGGCAAAACTCGCAGGTGAACGGGCAGCCGCGCGAGGCCTCGACATAAACGATGCGATGCGCGAGGTCGGCTTCGGTGTAAAAATCGTAGGGCAGGGCGAGGCGCGAAAATTCCGGCAGCTCGGCAAGAATGATTTTCGGCGGCGTTTCACCATTCAAAAGTTGTCGGCACACTTCCGCAAATTTCAAATCCGCTTCGCCAGTGATGACGTGGTCGGCGAGTTCCACGATTTTTTGGCCTTCGGTTTCGTAGCTGACTTCGGGGCCGCCGAGGATGATTTTTATTTCGGGGCTGATTCTTTTTATCGCGGTGATGACTTCGGTAGTTTCTTCGACGTTCCAAATATAAACGCCGAAGCCGATGATTTTGGGTTCGCGCGCGAGCAAGGTTTCCGCAATGTCCAGCGGACGCAAATTGATGTCGAACTCGGCGATGACGGCGCGCGGTTGCAGGTCGCCGAGGTTGGCGAAAAGGTAGCGCAATCCAAACGCGGCGTGGCTGAACTTCGCGTTGAGCGTGGTTAAAACGATGTCCGGCATCGCAATCACACTAGCAATTTTCACCGTGCAGCCAAAGCGGAAATCATTTTTTGGCCACAGATTTTCACTGATGAAACACAGATGGGACAAACCGATTTTGGAAAATAAGTTTTTCTCCGCGCTTTTAATTGTCGTTGTGGCGCGGTTTAATTCCTGCGTGGCGATTCTGAAAATTCAACCTGTTCAATCACTTGATGCGCCGGAATTGGCGTTGTATTTGACGCTCAAGCGCGTCGAAGAACACGAGCGCGCCGGTGTGTTGGTGGCCGCGAATCTCAAAACGGTGAAGCGTCTGCTTGCGAGCAAATTCGCCGTCGTCTCCGCGCTGCTCACGCCGGAGTGGCTGGAAAAATTGGAGCCGCAATTGCGCGCGCGGACGGAATTGGAATTGCCGATTTACATCGCCGAACAAAAATTATTGGAGACGATTACGGGCTACAAAATGCACCAAGGCGCGCTGGCCGTGGCGAAAATTCCGCCGTTGCCGGACTTGGCAACGCTTCTGGAAAATTCTCCGCGTCCGCTGCTGATCGCCGCCGTCGAGGGAATTGCCAGCGCAGAAAATCTCGGCGCAGTCATCCGCAGTTGCGCGGCGTTCGGCGCGAGTTTTCTGATCATCGGCGAGACGTGCGGCAGTCCGTTTCAACGTCGTGCGGTCGCCGGTTCGATGGGCACGATTTTCGAGCAGCCGGTCGTGCGCGTGGAAAATCTGGTCGAGACTTTGAAGTTGTTGCGTGCGCGCGGCGTGCGTTGTCTCGCGGCGCATCCGTGTCCGGGCGCGACAAAACTTTCCGCCGCCGATTTGCGCGGCGACTGCTGTCTGGTGTTCGGCGCGGAAGGGCCGGGACTCACGGCGAATGTTTTGGCGGCGTGCGCTGACGCGGTGGAAATCCCGATGCCGTCGCACATGAATTCGCTGAACGTGGCGGTGGCAACGGGAATTTTTCTTTACGAAGCGACGCGGCAGCGCGGGTGAAAGGCGAATCAGAAACTTCTTTTTCCGCGCGCGCAACTGCGGCAAGCTGGCAGTGAAATGACCATCGCCATCATCGGACTCGGCTATGTTGGTTTGCCGCTCGCGCTGCAATTTGCGCGCAGCGGCGTGCGCGTGCTTGGCCTCGACATTGATGCCAAAAAAGTTTCCGCGCTCAATGCCGGGCGCAGTTACATCAAACACATTTCCGCCGGTGAAATAAAAAAACTCGTTTGCGCCGGAAAATTTTCTGCAGCCACTGATTTTGCAAAAATAAAAAATGTTGCGGCGATTTTGATTTGCGTGCCCACGCCGTTGAAAAAAAATCGCACGCCGGATTTGTCCTTCGTTTTGAACACCGGCAAAAGCATTGCGCCGCATTTGCAGCGTGGTCAACTCGTCGTGTTGGAATCCACGACGTATCCCGGCACGACGGAAAATGAATTGCGCGCGGTTTTGGAAAAGCATTCGGGTTTGAAAGCGGGACAGGATTTTCACCTCGCGTTTTCGCCGGAGCGCGAAGATCCTGGCAATCCAAAAAGTAAAGTTGCTGAAATTCCCAAAGTCATCGGCGGCTACACGCCCGCTTGTTTGGAAGCTGCCAAAAAAGTTTATGCGCGCGCCGTCCGCACTTTGGTTCCGGTCGCAAACTGCCGCACCGCCGAGGCGGCGAAGCTGCTGGAAAATGTTTTTCGCGGCGTCAACATCGCGTTGGTCAACGAACTCAAGGGCGTTTATGCCGCGATGGACATTGACGTTTGGGAGGTTATCGCCGCCGCGAAAACGAAGCCGTTTGGTTTTATGCCGTTTTATCCCGGACCGGGTTTGGGCGGACATTGCATCCCGATTGATCCGTTTTATCTCGCGTGGCGCGCGCGGCAAGTCGGGCAGGAAACGCGTTTCGTGGAGCTGGCTGGCGAAATTAACCGCGCGATGCCGCAGAAAGTTGTCGCGCGCGTGGCGAAAGCTTTGGCGTCGCAGAAAAAATCTTTGCGTGGTGCGCGCGTGCTTGTTCTCGGCCTCGCTTACAAGGCGAATGTGGACGACGACCGCGAATCGCCGAGCTACGTTTTGATGAATTTGCTGAAGGCGCGCGGCGCGAAAGCTTCTTATTTTGACCCGCACGTTCCCGTCATTCGTAAGACGCGCGAACATCCGCAGTGGAGGGGGATGAAATCGGTGAAGTGGAACCGGAAAATTATTGCTGCGTTCGACGCCGTTTTAATTTCCACGGCGCATGACGCGGTGAATTACCGGCAGTTGGCCGACTGGTCGCCGCTCATCGTGGACACGCGCAATGTGCTGGCGAAAGGCAACGTCGCGGCGGAAAAAATTTGGCCGGCATGAAGTTGGTAGTCAATGAGGAAGGGTGATTTGTTGTTGGCCAAACCTGTCAATTTTCCGACGTGGGAATTCGCTCGGATGGCGCTCGGGTTTTGCAGTTTCCAGCGCTTTGTGTAAGGTTAAAGCCAGTTTAGCCATGAAACCGATTATTCTGGCATTGATGATGTTGATCCAAAGCGCCTGGGCGATGGATCGGTTCGCTGCGTTGTCCATGATTGAGTCGGGCGATGACGATTTGGCGCGCGGCCAGTCCGGCGAGGTGTCGCGTTTTCAAATCCGCCGTGAGGTCTGGAGTCAACTCACCAACGCGCCCGTTAGTCAGGCCACCGATGCCAAGGTGGCCGAGGCGGTGGCGCGGAGACTGGCCGCCGCGCGCTGCGAGAAATTTGAACGTGAGCATGGCCGTGTGCCCACGGATGAGGAATTTTATATCCTCTGGAACGCGCCCGCACAAATCGGTCATCCGGGTCGTTCCGTGCAGGAGCGCGCCGAGCGGTTCGCCAATCTTGTGGCGCAAAAAGAATCTTCCAAATAACTGCGCCGTGGCTGAATCGCGGGCGGAAATTTATTCTGACTTCGGCGGCGCGCTGGAATTGCTGGCGGCGGGTTTGAGTTGATTCATCCGTTTTACGAACAGAAAATAAACGCCCGGTCCAAAGCAGAGCAGCATCACGGAAATGCCGGTGGCGATACCCCAAAATGTGCCGATGGGCGCGCAACAATCATCGCGGCGGCGCACGATGACGTGGCTGGGCACGGCGATGATGAGTTCGAGAATACTCCCGCGCAGTAGCCAGCGGAGGCTGCGTTTGAGCAGGGAATTTTCATCATCGGCTTGGGCGAAGCGGCGGAAAATAAAACCCCACACGCCCCAGAAAATTGCGAGGGTAAGCATGATGGAACAGAAAAAATGCCAGCCGCTGCTGTTGTCGGCGTGCGGAATCGGATTCACATAATCAATCACTTCCCAGCCATTGTCCCGGAAGATGGCCGCGAGCAAAGATGCGATACCGGCCAAGCAAAGGTTCGCCAAGAAAAAAGCGGTGACGATGATGGGAACTTTGAGCGGACGGCGCGCGGGCAGGCGGCGTTCGGAAATGTTAATTGGCAGCAGGAGCAAAAGGAATTGTCCGGCCAGCAAAACGGCGAGCCAGAGCCAGTATTGCCACGCGACGAAAATTTTCAGGATGTCGCTGAAATCAATGTGGCTGTTTTTGCTCCAGCCGCCAAAGGCGAGCGCCATGACTGGCACGGTAAGTAGCAGCAGCGCGGCGGCGTAAAGGAAGACGGTGAAGATAGCCCAGCGTTTCATAAGCGTAATTTGGTCGGAATTAAAACACCGCGCGAGCGAAATCGTTGCGCGGGTGCGCGCGGTTAAAAGTTGATTTCTCGCGGCAATGGTTTTTAATTCGGCAACGATTTTTTTGAAATGAACATCCACGAATACCAAGCCAAACAGTTGCTCGCGCAATACGGTGTCGCCGTAACGCTGGAAATTCCCGCGAAGTCGCTTGCCGAAGTGCGTCCGGCGGCGGAGAAAATTGCTGCCAGCGGCAGCGCCAAAGTCGTCGTCAAATCGCAGATTCACGCGGGCGGACGCGGCAAGGGAACTTTCAAATCCGGTTTTCAAGGCGGCGTGAAAGTCGCGTCGTCGGTGGACGAAGCGGTGGGCTTTGCGGAAAAAATGTTCGGCCAGACGCTCGTTACCAAACAGACCGGCGCGGAAGGTCGGCAGGTGCAGACGCTGCTCATCGCGGCGGGCGCGAAGATCAAAAAAGAATTTTATCTCGCCGTGCTGTTGGATCGCGCCAATTCGCGTCCGCTGATCATGGCCAGCACCGAGGGCGGCATGGACATCGAGGAAGTCGCCGAGAAACATCCCGAAAAGATTTTCAAGGAACACATTGATCCCGCCGTCGGCATCATGCCGTTTCAGGCGCGCAAGATTTCCGCCGCGCTCGGACTCAAAGGCGATTTGTTCAACGCGGGTGTGAAGCTCATCACCGGCGTCTATAATACTTGGTGGGAATGTGACGCGGCGATGGTGGAACTGAATCCTTTGGCCGTAGTTGAATTGGCTGATGGCAAAGAAACGGTCGTCGCGCTCGATGCAAAAATTTCTTTGGACGACAATGCGCTGTATCGCCACAAAAACATTTTGGAGATGCGCGATTTGAATGAAGAAGCGCCATTGGAAATCGAAGCCAGCAAGTTCGCGCTCAATTATATCAAGCTCGACGGCTCCATCGCGTGCCTCGTGAACGGCGCGGGGCTTGCGATGTCCACGATGGACATCATCCAACATTTTGGCGGCAATCCGGCGAACTTCCTCGACGTTGGTGGCGGCGCGAGCAAAGAGCAAGTCACGGCGGCGTTCAAAATCATTTTGAGCGACCCG
>DATCFH010000164.1:0-3025 GCA_036509625.1 Verrucomicrobiia bacterium | reverse complement strand
ACGATGTCCGCGCGCGCCTCGGTGACAAGGTAATCGGGAAAAAAATCGCGGTTGCCGTAAATGACGCCGAGCGTCGGCGTTTTCAAATTAAGTGATTTCATCGGGTTTGTTTTCCAGCAGAATTTTTATTGCCAATAAAATTTGTTCCGGCCATTTCGGAAGCGAGCTTGAAAAATGCGCGTTTGCGGTCGCTGCCAATCGTCCAGTCGGCCGGCAGGCACTGGAAACCTTCGTTGAAACTTTCGCCTTTGCGGCGGTAATCAAAATAGCCCCACGACGCATGTTCGCCCACGGCGGCGGTAAAATTGTTCGTCGGCTGGTCGAAATTGTAATTGTCGTCCTCGTTGAAAAGAACCGGCTTGGGCTTTTCGCACATCGTGCGGATTTTGCGAACCGAGTCCGTGATGCGTTGCGGCTGCTTGACGCCGTTGCCGTGGATCAGAATAAAATCGGCGTTGGTCGCCACATTTTCCTTCGGCAGTGGCCCGCTGTAACTCGTGCTGGCAAGCAGATGAAAACCGTCGCGCTCATTTTTCTGCACGCGCAAAATAAGTTCATGCACGCGTTCGGGCCGGAGAATTTCGTTGACGTAATGCTGGTCGCATTCGTTGTTGATTTCAACGATCACGTTGCGATAACCGTGGTCGAGAATCCAGCCGGTTGCACCATCCACCGCGCGGATCACCGCAGTTTCATTGGTCAAATCGCGATCCTGTCCCTGGTAAAAATATCCGAGGATGACGACCATCCCAAGTTCATCCGCGCGATCCAAAATCTTTTCCAGCCGCGAAAAATAATCCGCGTGCAGCGAGCCATTGGGATTGAACGCGGAATTGATCACGGGATGTTCTTTTGAATTGCCGTAGCCGTGCGGCGAACCACCTTGAAGATTGAGCGTGAACGCGAGCAGTCCATGCGCGCGCCAATCCGGCATCGCGGCGATGAATTCGCGGGTGTTGCGGTCGGCGTCCCATTTTTTTGTGTCGGGATACGCCCAGTCTTTTGCGTTGTCAGGATTCAAATCGTCAAAAATTCCCTGCACGAGCCGCGCGTTCAGCAAAAGTCCCTCGATGCGATGGCCGTTCCAATTTCGTCCCGCGTAAGTCGGCTGGCCGTTGATGTAAAAATCCTCGCCGCGAATGGAAACTTGCGTGTGGCGATTTGTTTGCGTTTGCGCCGAAGCACAACCACAAATCGTTAGTGCAACCGCAAGCGATAAAAGAAAAAAATGTTGTTTCATAAAATCATGGTGTCACTTCGATGATGGCGCGACGATACGCGGACAAGTGCGGCTCGCCGTCGTCTTCAACTTGAAGGATGACGTGGAATTTTCCCGCACGTTTGATTTGTGGCAAATGAATTTCCGTTTGCAAACCGTTCGTCGCCGTGGGCGTCGCGCCCCAGACGTTGCCGACTTCGGAATAAATCCACCAACTCATTTGCAATTTATTTCCGTCGGGATCGCTTGTGCCTTCGGCGTTGAGCAAAATCGTCGCACCGTTTGTCGTGGAAATGGTAAGGACATTTTTCGTGTGGTCGCCATTGAGCACCGCGATGGGATTATGATTAGCGTTGGTATAATCAGTCTCGACGCACCAGTTCATCCGTGCGACGAAATCATTTTGATATTGTTCGCGCCAGCGCCAAATCGTTGCTTGGTCGGAAGTGACGGTCTGGCCATTATCCGCCGTGACCGTGTCACGGCTGTCGGAATTGTTCGACCAGATTTTTCGCGGCTCGCCCGATGGTTGATACAAAACGTAGCGCCCGCCCCAGCCGCCGTAAGCCGGGCTGACGCTCCAGCCGAGGCCGTTGTTGATGAGGCCGAGAAACGACGGCGTGTCGCCTTCCATGATGTATTTGAGCGGCGGATACAGCGCGCCGAGCGGCCCGTGATTTTCGCGGACGTGTTCCGCGAGCCAAGGATTGTCCACCATCGCAAATTTGTGCATCGGCCCATTTTTATATTGGCGGTCGCCGGAAATTCCCGTCCACGTCGCGCGGTAATATTCTTTTCCGTCGGGATTGCTCGGCGAAACGATGTAAAACAAATCGGGAAACTCTCGGCGAATCCACGCGCCAGCGTCGTCCTGATCAGAAATGGAATAGACGCGCAATTTAGCGACGAATTTTTTCAATTCGTCAGCACTGCGCGACGCGCGCACGTCGCTCAACGCTTGAGCCAAAGTATTTTCGCCGCCCCAAATTGAAATCCACAGCGGGCGCGGATCATTTTTGTCCGCCGCATCAATGATGAGTTGTGAGCCGCCGGAAGATTTTCCCGCGCCGACAAAATTCATTCCGTAACCGGGCTGGCCGGTTTTGGTGACGGCGAGCAATTTTTCCGCCGATGGAAAATCCGGCGCGTGTTTCAGAAGATTTGTCCGCACCTCGGCATAAGCCGCGATGTCGCGCCGGATCAAATCCTCGCGCGGATTTTTTTTCAACCACGTCGAAGTCGTCGCGACCAAACCTTCGACATCGAACTCATTTGCGTAAACCAGAAAACGCACGAGCGATTCCTCGTCGTCCGGCTCGTTGGAAATGTCGGTGAGAACCAGCATACGCGGCTTTTCCTGCGCCAACGCTCCGCCAGCGAGCGCAAAAACCAGACCGAAAATTGAAAATAGTTTGAACACAAAACAAAAATCATTTTGACGCATATTTGGCTTCGAAAAGGTAGTCGCCTGAACCGACTTCATAAACAGCGCTGGACTTCCGAAATTCCAAAAACCTGATTCCGCCTGATTTTTCAATGGGTTTTCCACTTTCCATCACCGAACGGTCATCGGTCGTCGGCACGTCAATTGTCGCCGTGGTGTTCGGCGGAACAATGACGTGCAGCGTGATTTGATTCTGCGCGAGTTTCCATTCGCTGACAATCTTTCCATGGATGGAATCGTAGCTGCAATTCACCGAAGTCAGATCGCCGGCGATGTCCGGGTGGATGAAAAAATGTTTGAAGCCGGGCGACGCCGGGTCGGGCTGGATGCCGGCGAGGTCGTGATAGAACCATTCGATGATG
>DATCFH010000163.1:0-3438 GCA_036509625.1 Verrucomicrobiia bacterium | reverse complement strand
CACGGCTGGTGTTTTTTGTAAAGTTCCAAGCGTTGTTGAATTGGTTCGAGATTTTTTAATTTTAGCGCGTTGGCGGTGTCGAGCGCGGTTTGCGCGGCCATTTGCGCGTCGTCAAATTTTCCCATTTCGGCGCAGGCCATTCCCAACACGTCGAGCACGGTCGGCTGCCGTCCGTTGGCGAGCGCATTGGCCTTGGCGGCGAGCGCAAAAGCAGTTTGACCATTGCGCGTGGCAGGATTTTTTGACGCGGCTAAAACGTGTGCGGTGAAGGTGAGAATCTCGATGTTATCCGGGTCAATGCGCAGCGCGGCACGCAATTCATCAAGCGCGTCGGCATCGCGATTTCGGCGCAGATAAATTTTTGCGATCTCGACGTGCGGCCAAGGATAATGCGCGTCGAGTTGAGCGGCTTTGGAAAATTCTTTTAACGCTTCATCGCTCTGGCCGGCGGTGACAAGTGCGAGTCCGAGGGCGTGATGCAAAAACTGTGTGTCAGGGCTGATGTGCACCGCTTCGCGATGTTCTGCCAACGCTTCCGCCGGACGTCCCAGCCGGTCGAGCGCGCTGGCGAGATTGTGGTGGCCTTGATAGCGGTCGGGTTCGAGTTTGGCGGCGGCGCGGTATTGTTCGGCGGCCTCGGCGAGCCGACCTTGTTGTTCCAGTCCGACGCCGAGGTCGTTGCGGGCAACGTCGTTGTCGGGCGTCACCGCGAGCGCGTGCTGGAAAAGCGTGACGCTATTTTGCCAATAACGAAGCTGGTTTTCCATGGTGATGACACAGGCGATGAGGATGAAAATGAAAATACCGGCGAGCAGGGAATTGGAAATTTTGCAGCGCGCCGCCACGTCGCGCGCGCCAAAAGTGACGATGATAAAAATGCCGACGGCGGACAGGTAGCTGTAACGGTCGGCGATTTGTGCGCCGCCGACTTGCACGAGGCCGATGACCGGAACCAATATGCCGAGGAACCACAGCCAGCCGACCAGCAGATAGGGATGAGTGCTGCGCCGCCAAAATGCGACCAGCGAAATAATCAGCAATAGCAACGTCGGCGCAATGACGTGGCTGGGAATGATTTTTTGCAACGGATAAAAAACGGCGAGATTCGTCGGCCAGAAAATTTTGGCGAGATAGCCGATATACGCGAGCGGCACATTTTCAAGCCGGTAAGACAATGACACCGCCGTCAGCGAGACAACCGCGTTGCCACCTTGCTGGGATTGGGCGAGAAAGGTGATCAAGCTGGCGACCGCCGTGATTAAAAGGAAAGGCCATTTTTCAATCACCAACATCCAGTTTTCCCGTGACAGTTTCAGATTATTCGTCCGTCGCAGCGGCCAGAAGTCGAGCAGCAACAACAGGCACGGCAGCGTAACCACCATTGGTTTGGACATCAGCCCCAGCGCAAAAGCCACGAGGCTCCAACGGAAATAAATTTTGGATTTTGGATTTTGGATTTTGGATTCCTCGGCATAGCGCTGATAATTCAGCATCGCGATCAACGCAAAAAATGTGCTCAACACATCTTTGCGTTCGGAAATCCAGGCGACGGATTCAATATGCGCCGGATGCCACGCGAAGAGCGCGGCGATGAATGCGGACGGCCATAATTTGCCGGTGAGACGCGCCAGCAATAGGAGCAGCAATACTGCATTTGCCGCGTGCAATAAGATGTTCGTCAGATGCGGTCCGGCGGGATTGTGGCCGAAGAGGCTGGTGTCCATCATGTGCGACAGCCAGGTGAGCGGAAACCAATTGCTCGCGTGCATGGTGGTAAAAGCCCATTTGATTCCGGCCAGCGTCAGGCCGTTTTGCACCATGCGGTTGTCGGTGACATAATCACCATCATCGTAAGTCAGATAATCGTAACGCACCGCTGGCAGGTAAAGCGCCAGAGTGATTACAAAAATCAGCAGAGCCGTAAGACGAAAACGCGACACGTGGTTCTTTTAAGTGATTTCCCCGCGCCCGCAAAGTAAATTTTCCCCGCAAAAAGTTTTTGCAATTTCCGTCGCTGGCAATGATAATTCGCGTCGGCGGAAAAATGCTCACGCAACCGTCGCTTGGCCCAAACCGGTTCCTCACCACCAAGTTTTTGAATTTTTTATGAGCGGGTTACCATTTGCAATCATCGGCGCGGCCACCAAACAGGTGGAGCTGCTTTACGTTTGGGATCAGGCGAGACCGGAAGCCAAGGTCATCATCGTCCTGCTGTTTTTTTCCTCCATCGCCGTCTGGTGGATGATGATTTTCAAGGTTGTCCAGATGCGGCGCGCGCGGAAACTGGATTCGCTTTTCGGCGACGAATTTACCGCGCAGAAAAACGTGCTGGAAATGTTCGACCGCAAATTGCAAGTGGACGGCTGTCCGCTCTACGCCGTTTATCAAGCCGGCTGTGTGCAACTCGACGCGCGCCTGCGTGGGCCGAGCGGCGAACGTGCGAAGCAAAAAATTACGCTCAAAAACATGGAACACATCAAACGCGCCATTGAAAATGTCGTGGCGAAGGAAAGTTTGAAATTGGAATCCGGCTTGATTCTATTGGCGATTGCCGTGAGCGGTGCGCCGTTCATGGGTTTGCTCGGAACCGTTTGGGGCGTGATGAGCACGTTTGCGGGCATTGCGCAATCGCCGCAGGGCGCGACGCTCGCCGTGATGGCGCCGGGCGTTTCCGCCGCGCTTTGCACGACGGTTGCCGGCCTGCTCGTGGCGATTCCCTCGATGTTCGGTTACAACTGGCTTGTCCACAATTTGCGCGCGTTCACGGTCGAGCTGGACAACTTTGCACAGGAACTTGTTTCCAAAATGGAAACGGAATTTTTAGGGGAAGAATGAAACCACCGATGCACACAGATAAACACAGATTGAAAACGGGCGCTGATTTTTGCCGTGGCGTTTTCATTTGCTTTGAAGCCATCCGTGGTTGAATAAAAATCATGCGCCGATTTTCACAACGCAATTCGCTGGTGACGTTGAGCGACATCAACATCACGCCGCTGCTGGACTTGGCGTTCGTGCTGCTCATCATTTTCATCATCACCACGCCGTTGCTGACGCAGAGCATCGAGTTGAAATTGCCGAAGGGCGGCGCGCCGGACAAACGGCTGAACAAATCAGACATCCGCACCGTCGAAATCACCAGCGCGGGTTTTTACAAACTCGAAGGCAAAGCGGTGCAGTTGCCGCAAATCATCCGGCAGCTTGCGGGCGAATTTCGCGGCAACGCAAACCTCGTCGTCTATATTCGCGCGGACAAGGACAGCCGTTACGACCTCGTGGCGCAGGTGATTGATGGCTGCCAGAAATCCGGCATCACGCGCTATTCGCTCCGCACCGACCCGACGCCCAAATGAACCGGCTGCAAAAAAAATGTCTCATCGCCGCCGCCGGCACGCATCTGCTGGTGGTCGTGGCGCTGCTTTGTTCCGGCTTCATCAC
>DATCFH010000162.1:0-22184 GCA_036509625.1 Verrucomicrobiia bacterium | reverse complement strand
GAAACGGCGGACTTCATCCACGGGCAGCGGGCGTGGGCCGACGAGACTCATGTCGCCGCGCAGGACGTTGAAGAGCTGCGGGAGTTCGTCGAGGCTGTATTTGCGAAGCCATCTGCCGAAGGACGTGATGCGCGGATCGTTGGTGACTTTGAAAACGGGGCCGGACATTTCGTTCATCGCGGCGAGTTCGTGTTGTAACTGCTCGGCGTTCGTGGACATGGTGCGGAATTTGAGAATTTCAAACGGCGCGCCGTTGAGGCCGGAGCGTTGCTGGCGAAAAAATGCGGGGCCGGGCGAAGTGAATTTTACCAGCACGGCGATGACGAGCAGCAGCGGCGACGTAATAATTATCAAGGCGAGCGCGCCAAAAAAATCGAGCAGCAGTTTGGCAATGACCTGCCAGGAGGTTTCTGGCGTGGTGCGAAAAACCAAAAGCGGTTTGCCGAACATTTCGTCGAAACTGGCGCGGGCGATTTGCGTCGCAAAAAAATCCGCGACGAGCCACGCCTCGACGCCCTCAACTTCGCACAGTTGAAGAACGCTCTCGACGCGATCGAGTTGCGCGTGGCGCGCGGTGACGAAAACGCCGCTGACGGAATGTTCGTGGAGCAGATCAACCAGTTCCTGCACCGGCGCGCCGGACAGGTTGAATTCCGCCACGACTTCGACGCCTTCGCCGGAGTGGGCATTGATTTCGCGCCGGAGTTTGGCGGTTTCCGCCGGGATGCCGGCGAGGATAATGCGGCGGTGAAATTGTGATTTGGCGAGGCGGCTGCGGAGGGCAACCGCCATCACTTCTTCCTTAAGCCAGACGAGCGCGAAGCTGATGAGGCCGAACAAAATCATCACGCCGCGCGGGGTGAATTCGGATTTTTTGAATACGAACACCAACAACACCAGGCCGATGGTCACGATGAAACAGGCTTTGAGCAGCGGCCAGAAAATTGTCGGTCGCCGGCTGATGACCGGACGATTGTAAAAGCCTTGCGATTCGAGCACGAGCGGGGCGGCGGGCACGAGCGCGACGAAAATCCACACCATATTTTCAAAAGCTTCGGGCGGGATGGGGGCGAGGCCGAATGTGTCGGAAAAAAACGGCGTGGCGCGCAGGACATACGCCAGCCAGAAACTCATGGCGAACAAACTCGCGTCGGCGATTTGTTGCACTTGGGTGCGGATGATTCGGTCGCGTTGCAGCATCAAAAAACAGTCTCTAGGGTTGGCTCAACATAGCGAGGAGCAAAACGAATTCAATTCATTTTGCAGGCGCGGGCGGCAGTTGAAAGTCCGGCACGGACGCGGCGATGAGCGATTTCATCCGCGCAAACGTGGCATCTTCCGCGCCGGGCCGGCAGACGGTAAAATATGAAACATAAGCCCAGCGTTGCAATACGCCGTGCGCGAGTTGATGGAACAACATGGATTTGAGCATCGCGGGAAAACTGTCGGTGGTCTGGTGTTCCGTGACGAACCAGAAAGTATAAATGCCGCTCACACTTTGCTGGCTGCCGTCGGGCGCGGAGTAATTTCGACTGACAATCCATTTCATCACCGGCAGTTCATACGGCGGCGCACCGGCGATGGTTAACTTTACTTCCGTCTGGTCGCGCACCTGCCAGCCTTGGCCGGGCAGACAATAATTTGGCCGGTGAATGCTCGTGCGATCCGCGCCCATCAAAACGACATTGCCAATCGCCCACGCGCCATCGGGGGCGGAGTAATGTCGTTGGGCAAAGCTTGTGTCCTTGGGCAGATAATCCAGCACGACCTGCGCTTCCGGCACGTTCGTGGAGGTAAAATCCAGCACGCGTTCCGGCAAGGCGATTTGCAGCGTCACGCTGTGCGGCACGGGCACGGCGCGAATGCCCGGCGCGCCGAGCCGTTGATGCGCTTTCAAAAACATCACCGCGCCCGCCGCGCTGCCAATCAACGCCAGTGCGACGGCGAATAAAAAAAGCTTTTGGCGCGAAGAGTTCATTTAATTTTCGCCTCCGATTTTTTTGCGAGCCAGCGACCCGCGAGCAACAGTCCGCCGATGGCGGGAATGTAGGGAACCAGGCTGAAGAAACTATTTTCATGCACATAATTGCCGGTGGACTGGCCGCCGATTTCCGCCGCAAAAATAACCAGCATCAGCCGCGTGAAATTGCCCAGCACCGAAAGCGGCAACGCCAGCGACATCAAAAACAGCCGTTTGCCGGGCGACCGAAACGTGACAAAGCCATAAACGGTGGCCAGCAGAAAAATTGCCACCAGACTGTGCATTCCGCTGCACGCCGCGACCACGTCATATTGATAACTGCCGTCCGGCCCGGACAAAATCGTGCCTTGCCGCACCACATCAATCGTCAGCAGATTCGAGCAGAACGCGACCAGCCACGTCACCAGCAGGCGCAGCGGCAGCGTGAACACCGTCAGCAGTGCCGCCACCGGCACGGAAAAAATAAACAGCCAGAACGGAAAAAAACTTTCCCGCAGCCACGCGCGTCCCCACGCCAGTCCCATCAATCCGAAAATGCCAACGAACATCGCCAGCACCGACAGGCGCGGCTGCTGCACGCTGTAGCCCAGCAGATGCAGCGCGATGCCGGCCAGCAGAAAGAAAATTCCCGGCCACCACGGTTGCAGCGGCAAAGCCAGCAGAGTTTTTCGTTTCCACCAGAACAGGCCGAGCACCAGAATTGGAATCAGATTGCCGTAACCATCGTCGGTTTCCGGACTGGAAAAGGCGTAGCTGTTTCGGAGCCAGGCGAACAGCGACGGCGAATGGACGTAGCCAAGAATGGAATTGCCGAGAAATTGAAACAGCGCAAGCCACGCCGCCAGCAGCCCGAAGAAAAATAATTTATTCGGCAGCCGTTGCCAGCAGGCGGTCAAGTCCGCCCGCCAATCCAAGGGCGTTGCTTTGGTTTCAGTTTCGTTCATGCGCGTGCAGGGGCAGACTTCAGACTACAAACTGGCCGGATTTGCTCAAACTAATTCGCGCCGCTTTTGCGCCAAAAATACACCGCCAAACTTCACTGGTTCGGCTGGTCCGCCGGTTCATCGCGGAACGCTAAACCGGTTTTATTCGAGCGGAAATTTTTTCAAGCCGGTCAACTGCGCGAAAAATTTCAGCGCGAATAGCGGGTTGTTTTTGAAATAGCGTTTGGCCAGTCGGCGCGGCTCGCAGCACAAACGGTAAAACCATTCCAGTCCGCTGCGCTGCATCCAGCGCGGCGCTTGTTTGACGCGACCGCTGTGAAAATCAAACGCCGCACCTACGCCAATCATCAAAGTCGTGTCGAGTTTCGGCAAAAATTCCGCCATGAATTTTTCTTGCTTGGGCGTGCTCAAGCCAACCCAGAAAATGTCCGGCTGCGCGGCGGCGACTTGTTCCCGCAATTTATTTTCCTCGTCCGCGTTGAGCGCGCGGAACGGCGGTGTGAACGTTCCAACGATTTCCAGTTTCGGAAATTTGAGTTTTAATTTTTGCGCCAGCAGTTCGGCCACGCCGTCCGCGCCGCCGTAAAAAAAATGTTTTGCACCGCTCGTTTCGCTCCACGCGCAAACGTCCAACAGCAAATCCGGCCCGTAAACACGGCTCATTTCCGCGTTTCCGTTTAATTTCCCCGCCCAGACCATCGGCATCCCGTCGGGCGTGCAGAGAAATGCGTTGTTAAGAATTTTTTTGAAAGTGTCATCGGTTTGCGCTTCCATGACGCCGTGAACGCCGGTGACGCAGATATAACCTTTGCGGCGCAACTTCACCGCGTCGGCGATGGCGGCCAGCGCGGTCGGCAAATTCAACACGCAGAGGCCGACGCCGAGAACATTGATGCGCTTCGTCATTTACGATTCAGGATTTAGGATTTACGATTCCAAAACTCATGCGGCGCGTAAATCGTATATCGTAAATCGCCAATCAGAAATGAAATTGCTCGTCTTTGCCCACACGCCGCCGCCGCACCACGGCCAGAGCTACATGGTGCAGCTTATGCTCGAAGGTTTTGGCGGCGGGGCGAATCCGCACGGCATCGAATGTTACCACGTCAATGCCCGCTTCTCGCGCAGCCTGTCGGACGTGGGCGAATTTCAGGGCGGAAAAATTTTCCTGATTCTTTGGTTTTGCCTGCACGCCATCTGGCTCCGGCTGCGTTACGGCGTGAACAATTTTTATTACGTGCCCGCGCCCGGCAAACGCGTCGCGCTTTATCGCGACTGGCTGGTGATGTTTTTGTGCCGGCCGTTTTTCAAAAACATGATTCTGCATTGGCACGCCGCCGGGCTGGCCAAGTGGCTGGAAACGGAAACGATTGTCACCTATCGCGCCGCGACGTATCGGTTGTTCAAGCCGGTGGATTTGAGCTTGGTGCTGTCGCGTTACAATTTTGCCGATGCGGAGAAGCTCCTTTCGCACCGTATTAGCGTTGTGCACAACGGCATTCCCGACCCTTGCCCGGATTTTGAAACCGCCATCCGTCCGCATCGCCAACGACGTTTTACCGCGCGGCAACAAATTTTTTCCGGCAATTTTTCCGGAGAACCGGTCACGGTCAACGTCCTTTTCCTCGCGCATTGCACACGGGAAAAAGGTTTGTTCGCCGCGTTGGACGGCGTGCTCGCGGCCAATCGCGAACTCGTCGCGCGCAAGCTGCCGCTGCGATTGCAACTCACCGTCGCCGGCAATTTTGCTGCGGACGACGAGCAGGCGGAATTTGTGCAGCGGCAAAAAAATCCCGAAGTCGCCAGCACCGTCCAGCTCGCCGGTTTTGTTTCCGGCCAACGCAAGGTGGCATTGTTGCGCGCGGCGGATTTATTTCTTTTTCCCACGCGCTATCTTGGCGAGAACCAGCCGGTCAATCTCATCGAAGCGATGGCGCACGGCCTGCCCATCGTCACGACGCGCTGGCGTTCGCTGCCGGAAATGCTGCCGCCGGATTATCCCGGAATTGTCAACGGGCAGGATGCGGACGAAATCGCCGCGACCATTTTGAAGGTGCTGGCGGTAAGAAGCGGCGAACTGGCGCGCGAACATTTTCTCGCCCATTTCACCATCGAACGTCACCTCGCGAGTCTCGCCGCCGCGTTGCACGGCGTGGAACAGGAATAGATTTACGATTAATAATTTACGATTTACGATACGGTTCCGGTTCGCAAGTGCCGCGAAAATCAAAAAACAAAAATGATCATCGGCCTGCTCCAGCTTAATCCGACCATTGGTGCGTTCGCGGCCAACCGCGAAAAACTTTTATCCGCCTACGCCGCCGCCGTGGCGCGCGGTGCGGAATTCGTCGTCGCGCCGGAATTATTTTTATGCGGCTATCCGCCGCGCGATTTGCTGCTGCGCGGGGATTTTATTGAAGCCAACCTCGCCGCGTTGCATGAAACCGCCGCCAACATTGGCGAAGTGCCGCTGTGCATCGGCTACGTTGAAAAAAATTCCGACCGCCCCGGACGCGCGCTGCAAAATGCCGCCGCCGTTTTGCAAAACGGAAAAATCATCTGGCGCACGACCAAAAGCTTGTTGCCCACTTACGACGTGTTTGACGAAGACCGTTATTTTGAACCGGCCAAACAAGTGGCACCGTTCATTTTCAACGGTCGAAAAATCGGCATCACGATTTGCGAGGACATCTGGAACGACGAGGATTTCTGGCCGGCGCGGTTGTATCGCCGCGATCCGGTGCGCGAACTCATCGCGCAGGGCGCGGAAATGATTTTGAATTTGTCGGCGTCACCGTGGCATGACGGCAAAGAAAAAACGCGTTTGGAAATGCTGCGCCGCGTGGCGCGCGATGAAAAAATTCCGCTCGCGCAGGTCAACGCCGTCGGCGCGAATGACGAATTGATTTTTGACGGCCACAGCGTCGCGCTCGACGCGCAAGGTGAAACGCTGGCGTTGGGCAAAGGTTTTGCCGAAGACATTTTGATTGTGGATTTGGGCGAAAGCGGAAAGCGGAAAGCGGAAAGCGGAAACGAATTTCCCGCGCGCGCGGAGCTTTTATTTTCTGCGCTGGTGCTGGGTCTCCGCGATTACGTTCACAAGTGCGGATTTAAGTCGGTAATTCTGGGTTTGTCCGGCGGGATTGATTCGGCGCTCATCGCGGTCATTGCGGCGGAGGCGTTGGGCGCGGAGAATGTTCTCGGCGTGGCGATGCCCGCGCGCTATTCAAGCGCAGGCAGTTTGACCGATGCGGAAAAACTGGCGCGGAATTTGAAAATTCGTTACGACGTTTTGCCGATTGAACCGGTGTTTCTGGCGGTGGAAAAACAATTGGAAAAAGTTTTTGCGGGCACGCAGCCGAACGAGGCGGAGGAAAATATTCAATCGCGACTGCGCGGGGTGACGCTGATGGCGCTGTCGAATAAATTCGGCGCGCTGGTGCTGACGACGGGCAACAAGTCGGAAATGGCCGTTGGCTATTGCACGCTTTACGGCGACATGAACGGTGCGCTCGCACCGCTCGCCGATGTTTTGAAGACGGATGTGTATAAAATCGCGCGCTGGGTGAATCGTGAGCGGGAAATTATTCCCGCCGATTCCATTGCCAAGCCGCCGAGCGCGGAACTGCGTCCGGGGCAGACGGATCAGGATTCGCTGCCGCCGTATGAAATGCTGGACGCGATTTTGGATTTGTATGTGGTCAACAATTTGAGCCAGGCGGCGATTGTGGCGCGCGGTTTTGACGCGGCGGTGGTGAGCGAGGTGGTGAACAAAATTAATTTTAGCGAATACAAACGGCGGCAGGCGGCGCCGGGCTTGAAAGTTTCGCCGCGCGCGTTCGGCATGGGCCGGCGGATTCCCATTGCGCAGCGATTTTGCGCCAGCGGGAAATAACATTAAAAACCGGGGCGGACTGGTTTTTAATTTACACCGTCAACGCGAATGATTTAGCATCCGGCGATGTCTCTGAAAAAATGGCTGCCCGGATTGAAGCTGGGGGTGTGGATTCAATTGTTGCCGTTGCTCATCCTCTACACGTTGTTGTGGATCACCGCGTGGGAACCTTTTCATCTTTCGCTGGATACGATAAAATTTTGGGAATATCTCATTTACGGGTGGACCTATGCGGCGGCGGTTTATTTGCTGGGGCTGGTGGTTTTGACCAGATATCTTCGCGCCTGGTGGCTGGCGGCGGCATTCGCGTGGTTCTACTTGTTGCTTTATACGGTCAACGGAGGATTTATCCACAACATGGGCACGATGCTCAACCCGTATTTTGTCTGGGTCGTCAGACCAACGGCGGGATTCGCATATTTTGCGGACTATATCACCGGCTGGGTGCTGGTGCTGGCAATTTTTTTCGTGGTCAGCGGATTTTTGGCCACTTGGCTGATCCGGCGAAACAAAACAACGCTCATGGCAACGCCGCCGTGGTGGCTGCTGTTACTGGCGGCACTGTGCTGGCTGACGCCGGTTTTGCGGGACCGGGGAATTTTCAGGCCGACCGCCATCGCCGCCGAAGCGGTTCATGCGCAACTTCAAGGCGCGTGGCGGGAGGACCAGACATTTTCACTTCGCGAACTGGTGAAAAATCCAGTGATGATTTTGGTGCGGGCAGTTTCCAGTCATCGTCTCAAGCCGCTGCAACCGCGACCGGCAAGCGACTTGGTGGCGCTGGCCGATGTGTTGAAAAAATGGCATCTGCCTTTGGGCCAACGGAAATATGCGCCGCTGGGTTTGAAGCCGTTCACCCGCATCGTCATGTTCGGGACGGAGTCACTCTCGCTGGATTTTCTGGCGCCTTACAACAAAAGCCTGCCGCCGGACTTGACGCCATTTTACGCGTCGCTTTCGAATGAGATGTTCGTCAATTATCAGTGCGTTGCGCTGCCAACGCAGCCCGGCTTGTCGGTGACTTTCAACAGTCATCCCAATGTCGGCGGCCTGCTGACGAGCGGTTATGAAGCCTCGCTGATTAAATATCTGGACGCGCAAGGGTATGACACGTATTTCCTGATGAGCGGGCCGGAAACATTTCTCAACGACAACATCCTTTTCAAAAAAATAGGATTCAAACACGTCATCGGCAGCCAGACTTGGCTTGAAGACCCGCGGCTCGCGCCGTTTGTCGAGGATCGCGGGCTGATGGATCAAAAACTATATGGCCTCGCGCTTGATTATCTGGACGCGAATCGCGACCGGAAAATTTTCATCAAGATCATGAATTGCGATACCCATTCGCCGACGCCCCGCACCGTCTATGACGGATTGCAATATCCGCCCTACCCGGATTCCATTTCCAAAGCCACGGACGATCCGCAGGCGCAGACAATTTTACGCGGCATTTTCCGGCACGATTACGATGTCGGCCAGACCATCAAGAAAATGAAAGAGCGGGGTTTGTTCACGGACGACACGCTGGTTATATTTACCGCCGACCATAATTTTCCTCACGCCGAGGCCTTGAATCAAATTCCCGGTTATCCCGACACCTATTTTTCGCGCATCCCGCTGGCATTTCTCAGCGGGCAAACCCTGCCGCGCGCGGACTTGCGGCAGCTTCATTCGCAACTCGACTTTGCGCCGACCATCGCGCACCTGCTGGGGCTGCCCATTCCCCCCGGTTGGTGGGGGGAAAGCATATTTGCGCCCGATCAAAACGCGCCATCCGTTTCAAAGCTTGGCCGGAATCTCATCGTGACCCCGCTGGCTGGCGGATCGCCACAAACCATTTCCATTGATCATCCGGCCGATGCGGCGGAAACCGGTTTGGTGACATTGTTCAACAGCGTTTATACCAATTCTCCGACGATTGAAGCCGGCACCAGCGCCGGCTCACCAACCAATTCAGAGTGAACGGATGAATTTTTCCATCATCACGCCGAGTTTCCGCAATTCCGAGTGGCTGAAATTGTGCATCGCCTCTGTGGCCGACCAAAAAGGTGTCGAACTGGAACATCTCGTGCAAGATTCCTGTTCCGACGACGGCACGCAAAACTGGCTGCCGCATGATCCGCGCGTGAAAGCCTTCATCGAAAAAGACGCCGGGATGTATGACGCCGTCAATCGCGGTTACCGCCGCGCGACCGGCGACATCCTCGCGTATCTGAACTGCGATGAACAATACCTGCCCGGTGCGCTCATGGCGGTGGAACAATTTTTTCTGGAAAATCCAAAAGTAGAAGTGTTGCTCGCCGGCAGCATCGTGACCGACGGCGACGGCAAATATATTTGTCACCGGCACGGCATGGTGTCCGACCAGAATCACATCTGGTATCGTTTTCCCGCACTGACCAGTTCCATATTCATCCGCCGCCGCGTCATCGAGAAGCGCGGGATTTTCTTTGACACCAAATGGCGCGACCTTGGCGATTTTCATTGGATGTTAGAGCTGATGAAACAGCGTGTGTCAATCGCGGACGCGTCAATTTTCACTTCTGTTTTCGCCGACACCGGCGACAACATGAATCTCAAGCCGAACGCCATCCGCGAAAAAAAAGAAACCAACGCCATGATGCCCGCGCGGGTTCGTTTCGGCAAACTGCTGTGGATTTTGAACCACCGTTTGCGCCGCCTCGCGCACGGCCATTTTTCATTGAAGAAAACCAGTTACGCCATCTACACCAAAGCCAGTCCCGACCGCCGCGTGACGATTGAAGTGCCGCATCCCACGCCAATTTGGTGGAGCCGGTTGTAGGAAAAAACCGGCGGCGGTCTGGTTGAAATTTAATCCGGCAAAGAAACCGGCGTGGTTGTCCGACATGGATTCGAACCATGACTAAAGCCTCCAAAGAGCTCTGTGCTACCATTACACCATCGGACAGGCGTGGCGAAAAACTGACGGCTTAATTTACCAAGCCCGCTTTCCCCGCACAAGTTCAGAAACCGCCCGGACAAGTTATTCCTGACATTTCTGCGGGCCATGCGCTGGCCGCGTGATGACGGGCGGTTGTTTTTTTGAGGGAAATCCCCGGCTTTTTCTGGACAACCATTTTCGATGCCAGCAAAATTTCAAGGCATGAATAAAACCAAAGAGCGATGGAACTCCATCTTGTTGCACGAAAGTTTTGGCTTTTCGCTGATGATTGCGCTGTCGTGGTTGACGGAGCTGTTCCGGATTCCCCATTATCTTTTCGCGGAGCCTTTCACGCCCAACTGGCACCGGGCAATGCTGCGAACCGTCGTGGTGATGTTGATTTGGACGTGGGTTCACTTGGTGACCAAAAACAAGCTGAAGCGGCTGCATTACCTTGAGGATTTTCTACGAACCTGCAGTTGGTGCTGCAAGGTGTGCCACAACGGAGAATGGCTGGCTGTGGACAAGTATTTCAATTCCAACTTCGATACGCGGACGACTCATGGTATGTGCCCGGAATGCTCAAAAACGTGGGAAAATGAACTGGCACACACAATCCAGCCGCCACCAAAATCGTAGTTCATGCCGGCCATTTATTGGGCTTCCGCACCGCTGGTTCGCCTAAAAGACTGTCTGAAAAACCCGGAGCGCGGCTGTGCCGTCCTCGACCAGCCGCAGCAGGTTCCGATTTTCCAGCCCAAAACTGCCCGCACCGTGCTGCGGCTGGTCTGCGACACACCCGCGCTCCTTTTTTCCGACAGCCTCTAAACAATCTCCACCGGGCATTTCGGCAACGCGTCCAGAAAAGCCTGACCGTATTGCTTCGTCAAAATCCGGTTGTCCAAAACCACGATGATGCCGGTATCCGTCTTCGTGCGGATCAATCGCCCGACGCCCTGACGAAATTTCAAAATCGCTTCCGGCAAAGAAAATTCGCCGAAGGAATTGCCGCCGCGCGCTTCAATCGCCTCCAACCGCGCCTCGATGAGTGGATGATCCGGCACGGCAAACGGCAGTCGCGTGATGATGACATTGCTCAACGCCTCGCCCGGCACATCCACGCCCTGCCAGAAGCTGTCCGTGCCGAACAACACCGAATCCGTGTCGTCCTTGAATTTTTCCAGCATCGTCGAGCGCGGCGTGCCGGTTCCTTGCACAAATAATTCCAATTTTAATTCTGCAAAAAACGACCGCATCCGCTCGGCAACTTCCTGCATCAATTTGTAACTCGTAAATAAAACAAACGCCTTGCCGTGCGTCTGCCGGACGAAATGTTCCACCCAATGCACCAGCGCATCCGCGTAACCGGCTTCGCGCGGGTCGGGCATTTTTTTGACGGCGAACAGTTTCATCTGTCGTTCGTAATCGAACGGCGTGCCGACTTGCAGCATCGTTGCGGATTCGCAACCGACACGTTTGGAAAAATAATTCAATCCCGCTTGCGATTTTGTGTTCGTGGCCAGCGTCGCACTCGTCATCACCACGCTCGTATCGCTTTCAAAAAGTCGGCGGCGCAAATACTCCGCCACGTCCACCGGCGCGGCGTTCAGCGAAAGATTCCGCTGCGTCTTGCCGCCGCGTTCCACCCAATAAACATGGTCGTCCGCCTGCTGGCTCAAAAATTCCGCGACCTCCACTTTCAACTCGCCCAGCTTCCGATTGCATTCCACCAACTCTTGCCCCATGTCTTTGTCGTCGCTCAATTTTATGAGTTCGCTCACGGCCTCGCGCAAGCGCTGAATTGGCAACGTCACATTATCTTTTACGAGCTCCGCGCGGCGAATCCGCAATTCTGTCCACGCGCGTTTGCGTCCGCTTTCGCCGCCAAATTTTGGTTTTGCAGTTGCCGAAATTTCCTCGCACGCGCCTTCGACATTCTCGAAAAATTTGTCTGACTCGCTTAAAATGTCGGCAACCAGTTTTACCGCCGCGCCTTTTCGCAACGTCGCCAGCAAACCTTTTTCCGTGCGCGGATTCCACAGCCGGTTTAGTGCGTAACGCACCTGCCCGCTCGAAACGCTCAAGCCGATGTGCCGCGACGCGACGCTCTCCATCGTGTGCGCCTCGTCAAAAATCACGAAGTCGTTTTTGAAAAGAATTCCGCCTTCAAGTTCCTCGTCCACGCCGCCGAGCAATGTAAAAAAAAGCGTGTGATTCAAAATCACCACGTCGGCGGACAAGATGCGATTCCGCACGCGTTGAAAAAAACAGACCTCGTGGTCGCGCGCAAAATCGGATTGATGCCCGCACGTTTTCGGCGAACACAATCCGCGTTCGGAACAAACTTGCGCCCAAACTTTCGCGTCCGGCTCGATGGAAAAATCCGACAAACTTCCATCCTTCGTCGTCTTCGACCATTCGTAAATGCGCTGCAATTCCTCGGCCTCGCTCGACGTAAAAAGATTCCCGGATTGCTGCATCGCCTTTTGCAATCGCCGCGTGCAGAGATAATTTGCGCGGCCTTTCAGCATCGCGTAACTGAATTTCACCGGTTCCGGCAAAGCGGCCAAAACGCCCGCCAACATTGGCAAATCTTTTTCCGTGAGCTGCTCCTGCAAATTGATTGTGTGCGTGGAAATGACCGCTTTTTTCTTCTGCGCGACCGCAAATAAAATCGCCGGAATCAAATATGCCAGACTTTTTCCGACGCCGGTTCCGGCTTCGACCGCAAGATGCTCGCGGTTCTGCAACGCGCGCGCGACGGCCACGGCCATTTCCTGCTGCTGCGGGCGGAATTCAAAATTGCTCGCCTTGGAAAGAATCCCGCTCGGCGAAAAAATCTGTTCGACCTGCGAAACCAAATCCACTCCGGCTGGCTGTATTTCAGAAAGCGAAATCATTTCAACGGCGCGCTGCGCAACACGACTTTCAACGCCGAAGTTTTTCCGGGCGCGAGGGAAATTTTGTTCTGTTTTACATTGCCGGATTCCACGCAGACCATGTGCTTGTGTTCGGCGGGATCAAAATCGTCCGGCAATTTCTGTGTCGTCCACGGATTCCAGACGACGGTGGATTGCGAATTAAATTTCTCCACGCGAATTTTCCGTTGAAGTTTTTCGTCAATGATTTCAACGGTTGCAGCGTTGTCGGGATAAACGCGGTTGGTTTCTTTGGCGATGCGCAGCACGTCGTCATTTTCTATTTTACGCACGCCATTATCACCGGCGGCAAAATCATCGAACGGTGCATCGCGCAAACCCGTCAACGAAACCGCGCTAATGTCACCGACTTGAAAATAGGTGTGCAGGCAGTTCTCAATCGCCAGCGTCTCGTCGCAGGAATCGTTGGCGGCAATCAGTTCCATCGTCAGCGTTTCACCAACCGTCACAACAAATTCCGTCCGCAGATTTTTCCACGCCTCGCGTCCGGGAATTTGCGGCAGCGCGAAATGCGCCGTCACCGTGCCGTCCGGTGCGGCGGAAGTTTTGACCAATTGCCATTCCGTGCTGCGCGCAAAACCGTGCGACGGTTCGCCGTCGCGATTACCGAACCATGGAAAGCAGATCGGCACGCCACCGCGAATCGCTTTGCCGGGCGCAAAATAACTTTTCGCGCTCATAAAAATTAACGGCAGTTCACCATTCTTTTGGAAATGCGAAACGTGCGCGCCATGCAGATAAATTTCTGCCGCGCTCCACGGCGTCGTGATTTTGACGAGCGGCAAACCGCCGTGGCCATTGACGATTTCGACGCAACCGGAAATTTCCAGCGCGTGCAGTTTTTCAGGGACAAGCTTGGTTTCCATAAACTTTTATTCGCGGATGTTTTCTTCCTCCGTCACGGCGGCTTCGGAGCGGCTGATGACCGGCTCGCGACCATCCTCCTGCACTTGGATATATTTGCGGAACACGAAAGCGCCCACTGGCGTCACCAGCGCCATGCAGCCGATGATGAACCACATCATTTCCGGATGGCGCGGGCCGATTTCCGGGCAATACTTGGTGAGCAGCCAGCCGGAACTGCCGCCCACGAAAAATTTGGCGAGAAAATACGGCAACATGGACAACGCCATGTAAGAAGCCTCCTGTCCCTTGGGTGCGATGGCGGCGGAATATTCATAAAGTCGCGGCGACCACACCGCTTCGCCCACCGACAACATCACAATGAAAAAGAAAATGGAAACATAGAGCGGGTTCACCGCGCCGGTCACGCCGAGCCATTCGTGCCCGATGAAATTGCCGAGCCAGCCGTCGGCCAGCGGCTTGAACCACGCGGACGGCAGCGCGATGAAAAACACCGACAGCGCGGAAATCAAGCTGCCCACCGTGACCATGCGATAAGCCGATATTTTTTGCGTGAGCACGCCGCAGATCGGCACCAGCACCAGGATCAGCACCTCGTTCAACACGCCACTCAACTGCCCGACCGGTGCGCCCTCGCCCAGTTCACGAATGCCGTATTTTGGAAACGTGTAGAACAGTTGGTAATAAATCATCCGCACGCCGACCACGAGCGTCATGAAAGCGAGAAACCGGTAAAACGATTTCTGCCGCCACAGGCCGGCGAAAATTTCCCGGGTCTTCACCGCTGTTTCACGGCAGGTGGTCAGTAATGCTGAAAAAGGATTTTTCCCGGCCGCCTGTGGTGGTCGAGGTGTGATTTTTACTCCCTGCTCCGTCATTTCCACGCCCTCGCGCAGGAACAGCCAGACCAGAATCATTCCCGGCACCGTGAACACCGCGCCCAGCAAAATCAGCACGCGATAAGTGCTCAAGTCCGTGCCGAAAACCGGCAGCACCCAGTGGCCGTGTTCACCCAGACCATGCGCGCCACGGAGGCGGTCGAAGAGGCCGTCACCGATGGCGAAACCGAGATTCATCAGCGCATAATAAAGCGCAAACGCCACCGACCGCTGCGCCGCATTGGAATATTTTTTCACCGCCGCGACCATCACCGGAACCATGAGCGCGATGCCGATTGCCTGCAAATACAGGCCGAACGGCAGCACGATCCATTTTTCAACCGTCATCGCCATCACGCTGCGCGACACCAGGCAGATGACGAAGCCGAGCAGAAAAGTCCGGCGGATGCCGAGCGCGTCCGTCAGCGAACCGATCATCACCGTGATGAGCGTCATGATGGCCGACCACGTCGCGATCATCGCGCCGGCCTGCACGTCGTTGAAGCCGAGGTCGGACGAAAGCCACAACGGCAGCACGCCCGCCGCGCCGACTTTGTAGGCGAGATTTTCGAGGATGTAGGCGAGGTAAATGATCCACAGCTCGCGCGGCGCACTCCGCAGCACGAGAAATTTCTGGAGAAAATTCTTCAGCTTGGAATCGGTGGTGGTGGCGGTGAGCGGCATCAGTTGCGCGGGAAAATAAATCTATCTGCGGCATCCGGCGAGAAGTTTGTGCGCGCAGATGAAATGAATAATCCTCTGGGGCAATGGCCAGAGACGTCGCTCACCACTGCCTGAATCCGCCGCCCGTCCGCCAGACCCGGATCTGTGGCCGCAGCCATTTCCGCTGCTCACCGTCCAGTTCGCCCAAGTGCGCCGCCAGCGCGTCCGCCACCTGCCGGCACACCGTGGCCGGGATTCGCTCCCCGTCATTGCAACCGCTGAACCGTGCCGTGTCCACGCCCCAGCCCCGCAACTGCTGTCGCAACCAGCCCCAGTCATCCAGATTATATTGCAGCCCCATCGGGCCTCCGTATTTATCGGGCGGCGCAGTTTGCGTCGGCCGGATTGGTATCAAGGTCATTCCCATAACGACTCAAAACCTATGAACCGGCTAAATATTTTCTCAAAAACGGGCTGGCATCAAAGCACCTGATGGAAGTAACTTTTTGCAGAGATTTATGACACGCAAACAAATTAAAGAAAAGGCGGCGCATTTTCGGAAATTCGTAGAATGGAGCGACGAGGAACAATGCTTCGTTGGCATCTGCCCTGAACTTTTTGGCGGCGGCGTGAATGGCAAAGAAGAAACGAAAGTTTATGCCGAACTCTGCAAACTTGTGGAGAAATGGGTTGTTCTGCTAGACAGGCGTGACCAGAAATTGTCGAGCCAGCGCACGCCGACAATTTGCTAGTTTCAATACATTCTGTCGAATGGGGCGAGGGGTTTGCGAACTGATCTTGATCTGCCCCCATAATTTAAGTGATCCTCTGGCCGAAATGGCCAAAGCACACTCGTTCAAGATAACGCTTTCCAATAACGTGACCGAATCCGAAGGGCTGGACTTCGTTTTGAAATCTTCGCCTGACTTGTTCCATCCAGACGTGATTGGACGCAAGAATCTGTTGAAATTATTCGGACTAGAGACTTCTTATCTGCGAGCTTTTGACGCAATTCGGATTTCTGGTGTTAATCCAATTGGTGATGCCCTGGAAATTGATTCGCCAAAAAACATCACCTTGATTGAACTGAAAACGACAAAAAAGCGGTTGCCGGATAATCCATATGGCTTTTTCTTCGGCGCTACAGAAAATGAGTTCAACATCGCTCGCATTCTTGGAAAACAATTTAATTTTGCTTTTGTCTGCCTTCACCCGGACTGTCCATCAGTCAAATTCTTGACGCTTCAAGAAATAGAACTGTTAAGCAAAAAACAGCGCGTGCAGTTTCAAATTAACTTTCATAAAAGACCTAAAAGCTAATTCTGTTTCGGGGGTAAATACGGGTCAAAAAACGATAGACGATCCAAATCCCAGCCCGCAAGATTCTCAAAAATACTTTGAGAATTTATGAACCGGCCACACTGCTCTGAATTACCTGATGTTGAAATTCCAACGCCCAAGCTCGCGCTCATTAGACATTTTTTGATGCAGGAAGATGATTGCAGCACTGTTGAAGAAGGATTCAGCATAACGTCGCGCGATAAATGGGATGAAATTTTGTATGCCAGCGACCGCTCAACGGCTCTGACGGAAACAGAAAACATTAAAGAAGGTTGGGACGCCACTGACGAAGACATACTCGACCGAGCCAAAGACGAACTTGGTGGCTCAGACCCCATAGTTGAAGGCATTAAATTTTTGCTAAACCAAATTGAGCGGCAAGAAAATCGAATCAAAGAATTGTCGCTGGCACTCGCTGATGTCCGCCGGACTTAAACTCGCGCCCAACTGCTCGTCGGCGGTTTTCCGTGTCAGGATTATTCCGTGGCTCGGACGCTGAACCAAGCCGCCGGATTGGTCGGAAAGAAAGGCGTGCTGTGGTGGGAAATCCATCGGCTGCTTCGCGACAAACATCCGCCGTTCGGGATGTTTGAAAATGTCGATCGTCTTTTGAAATCGCCCGCAACACAACGCGGCCGAGATTTCGCCGTCATGCTCGCCTCGCTTTCAGATTTGGGCTACGTCGCCGAATGGCGCGTCATCAACGCCGCCGAATACGGGATGCCCACAAAACGGCTTCGCGTTTTCATCATGGCCTATCGTAACGACACCGCTCCCGCCCAAAAACTTCTGGCAAACCGCGCCGACTGGCTGGTGAAGTCCGGCGTCATTGCAAAAGCCTTCCCCGTGGAAAAGCCGCTGCTAATCCCAGAATTATCTTTTTCCATCAAAGGTTCGTTGAGTGACATCACGGATAAATTCAACACCGAAAATCCAGATGCCAGTCCGTTCGCCAACGCCGGACTGATCTGCAATCGCGAAGTGTTGACAGTCAAATCAACGCCTGTTTATGACGGCTCAAGAAAAACCCTTGGCGACATTCTCGTTCCCGAAAAGCAGGTCGATCCGAGCTACCTCATTCCCCACGACGAAGTGAAAAAGTGGAAGTATTGCAAAGGCGCAAAGCATCTGACCCGAACCAAAAAGAATGGCATCGTTTATTCGTATGATGAAGGCCCGATGTCTTTTCCTGATCCGCTTGACCGTCCGGCTCGGACAATCATCACAGCGGAAGGCGGAGCGACACCGTCACGCTTCAAGCACGTCGTTCAAATGTCTGATGGTCGTTATCGCCGTTTGATGCCAATCGAACTTGAACGCATCAACACATTCCCAGACAACCACACAAAACTTGGCGACGTCACTGACACCAAGCGCGCATTTTTCATGGGCAACGCTCTTGTGACCGAAGTTGTCACTCGTCTTGGCCTTTCTCTCGCTAAAGCAATCGAGGTGTCCTAGCCAAACAAATCCAACTCCGGCGGCGGCGCGAGGGACTTCAGTTTGAAAGCGGTGGTGACTGGCGTCGCACCTGGCCTACGCCGCATCCAACCGGAGCAGGCAATGGCCGAAATCCACGACGGGCTGGCCGGGTTGCGGCAGATATTTTTTCGGGATCGTGTAAAGCTTGCCGTAAAGCTGCTCCACCAAGCCGGCGCGGCGAAGCATGAACATCTGCTTGGCCGTGGCGTCGGGGCTGCTCCCGATGAGCCGCGCCAGCTCGATGGTCATGCGCGGCTCGCCTTTGGTCAGCTCCTTGAGAATAAGCCAGCGGCTTTCGGTGGCCAAAGCCGCCGCCACCAGGGCGCGGTTGGGCAGAGGTTGAACCGCAGCGGGAATTTCGTATGGATTCATAGGAAAATGCGATGTTTTGTTGGCAAATCAGAGGTTCCGGCGGGCAAGCGTGTCATTCCGAACGCCTCGTTACTCTGATAGCAATACAACGTCGGCTGGTTAAGAGTCAACCGCCTATTGTAAAAATCCTATTTTTGATTGCTATGCGCCTATGTATTCCTGAAACACGATGGAAAATACTCTCTTCAAGCCTGTGTCGTCATATTGGAATAGGATTGATTCATCCAACGCGTCTCCGTCCTCTCATTACAATAGGATGTCCTCGCTTAAAGCATGATTGTTTGTCCTGAACTAGCCAGTGGTGGTGCGCGACGGCGGAAGGTTTAAGCGAAACCGGACTCACCCGAACAAATCCAGCTCCGGCGGCGGCGCGAGTTTTTTTAATTTCTCGCGATCTTGCGAGCGGCGCGGCGGACGCACGTTGCCTTCCGGCGTGAGTTCGGATTCTTCCAAGTTGCCGAGAATTTGTTTCGCGCGTTCCAAAACTTCTTTCGGCACGCCCGCCAGCCGTGCGACCTGGATGCCGTAGCTTTTGTCCGTGCCGCCCTCGACAATTTTGCGGAGGAAAACAATCTGGTCGTGCCACTCGCGCACGGCGACGTTAAAATTTTTAATGCGCGGCAAACGCGCCGCAAGTTCCGTCAGCTCGTGATAATGCGTGGCGAAAAGAGTTTTGGCCCCAACTTGATTATGCAAAAATTCCACGATGCTCCACGCGAGCGACAAACCATCAAACGTGCTCGTGCCGCGCCCGATTTCGTCCAGCACGATAAGACTGCGCGCCGTGGCGTTGTTCAAGATGTTCGCCGTCTCGGTCATCTCGACCATGAACGTGCTTTGTCCGCGCGACAAATCATCGCTTGCGCCGATGCGTGTGAAAATGCGATCCACCAGATCAATCCGCGCTTCCACAGCGGGAACAAAACTGCCCGTGTGCGCCAGCAACGTGAGCAACGCGACTTGCCGGATATAAGTGGATTTGCCCGCCATGTTCGGCCCGGTGATCAAAGCAATTTGTGGAGCGCGGCCTTCAGGCCGCTTCACGCCACTCTCTGCTTCGGACGTTGAAGCGGCCTGAAGGCCGCGCTCCGAAGAAGCCAATCCGGTATCATTCGGCACGAAGCGTTCCTCGACGAGTTGCTGTTCCAAAACCGGATGCCGGCCGTCGCGGATTTGCAAAACGCCTTCGTCGGAAATCTGCGGGCGACAATAATTATGCAGTCGCGCCGTTTCCGCAAACGACGCGAGCACGTCCAATTGCGCGAGCGCAGATGCCGTCTGCTGGATTTTTGGCAACTGGCCCAAAACTTCCTCGCGCACGCGCTGGAAAATTTCGTATTCCAATTTCACGCTGCGTTCTTCCGCGCCAAGAATTTTGCCTTCCATCGCCTTCAATTCCGGCGTGATGAAACGCTCGCCATTCGCGACGGTCTGCTTGCGATGATAATGCGCCGGAACTTTGTCGAGGTTGGATTTGGTGACTTCGATGTAATAGCCAAAAACGGAATTGAACCGGACTTTGAGCGATGCAATCCCCGTGGCCGTGATTTCATCCGCTTGCAATTTAGCAATCCAATCTTTGCCGCCACGCTGCGCGGTGCGAAGTTCGTCAAGGTTTGTATCGAAGCCGTCGCGAATCATGCCGCCTTCTTTTATCGCCAACGGCGGTTCGTCCACAATCGCGCGTGAAATCAATTCGACCAAGTCGGGCGATTCGGAGATTTGCAAATCCAATTCTGAAATCAAATTATTGGCGCGAGCATCGCTCAATTCATTTGTAGGTGACGACGTGAGGAGTCTCTCACTTTCTTTTAATTTGAGTCTCGTCACCTCGCCGCCTACAAGATTTTTAAGAATTTCTTTCAACGCCGGAATTTGTTCGAGCGCCAAACGCAACGCGGCCAAATCGCGCGCATTTCCAGAACCGGAGCTTAAACGGCCAAGCGTGCGTTCCAAATCACGCACTTTCGCAAGCTGCTGGCGAAACGCGTCGAGACCAAAAGTGTTTTCGATGAAGGTTTGAACAGCGATTTGCCGCGCGCAAATCGGTTCCACTTTCGCGAGCGGTTGCGAGAGCCAGTTGCGCAAAAGCCGCGCGCCCATCGGCGTGACGGTTTTGTTGAGCGCGCCGTAAAGCGATGCGTTGCGCGGGGCGTCGTGATGCTGCGGTTCGAGAATTTCCAGATGCCGTAGCGTCGTGTAATCGAGCGTGAGAAAATCGCTGCGCTGATAGAACGAAATGCGCGTGAGATGCTTCACGTCGCGCCGCAAATTTTGCGTGAGATAATGCAGCGCACCGCCCGCCGCGCCGATGGCGGCGGTTTTATCTTTCAGCCCAAAGCCGTCGAGCGACGCGACCTTGAATTGTTCCTTGACCGTATAAAACGCGGTTTCGGGCGCAAACGTCCAGTCGTCATAGCCGCTTAAAATCTGGAACGCGCCGCGCAACAAATCGCGGAGCGAAGTTGCTTCCGTCGGAAAAATAATTTCCGCTGGACGCAATCTTTCCAACTCGGCGAGGAGCGCGGAATCGTTTTCCAATTCGGTCGTCAGAAAATCGCCCGTCGTCAAATCCACGAGCGCGAGACCGAAGATTTTTCCGCTGGGATAAACGGCGGCGAGAAAATTATTCCGTTCGGCGACCAGCATCCGTTCGTCGAAATGCGTGCCTGGCGAGAGGATTTGCGTGACCTCGCGCTTGGTCAATTGGCCGGGACGCGCTTCTTCGGTTTGATCGCAGATGGCGACTTTGCGCCCGGCGCGCAAAATCCGCGCGATGTAATTATTCGCGGCGTGATGCGGCAGACCGCACATCGGCACGCCATTGCGCGCGGTGAGCGAGAGATTGAGCAACTGCGCGCCAGCTTGCGCGTCCTCAAAAAACATCTCGTAGAAATCGCCGAGCCGGAAGAGCAGCAGCGCATCCTTCGGCAGTTCGCCTTTGATGCGGCGATACTGCGCCATCATGGGCGTGAGTTGGGCTTCGGCAGACATTGCGGCGGGCAGGCTAAACGCGAACGCGGACAAAATCGAACAACTTTTGCACAAGACCGGCGTTGACACCGGAAAATGATTTTGTTGAACTTCGCGTCCATGAACCCATTTCATTCAGAAGTCAGAAAACTATTTTTGTATTCATGCTTGGTTTTTCTGTTTTCCATTTTTTCGACGTCGGTTAAAGCGGCGGACGCGGCACTTCCGGTCGCTCAACTGCAAACGTCCGTCGCGCCCATCGTCACCATCAATAACGGCGACAACGCGTGGCTGCTCGCCAGTTCCGCGCTGGTGCTGATGATGACCGCGCCGGGTTTGATTTTATTTTACGGCGGCCTGGTGCGGACGAAAAATGTTTTGTCCACCATGATGCACAGTTTGATTTTGATGGCGCTGGTTTCAACCGTGTGGATGATTTTTGGCTACAGTCTGGCGTTCGCGCCGGGTAATGCTTTCTTCGGAAATCCGCTCACGCATTTATTTTTGAAAGGCGTCGGCAGCGCGCCGGACGCGGATTATGCGCCGACCGTTCCCGCGCAAACCTTCATGATGTTTCAAATGATGTTCGCCATTATTACGCCCGCGCTCATCAGCGGCGCAGTCGCGGAACGCGTGAAGTTCAAGGCGTATGTCGTCTTCATGTTGGTGTGGATGACGGTAATTTATTTGCCGCTGTGCCACATGGTTTGGGGCAAAGGTGGTTACTTAAATTGGGCACTTGGCGGAAAAATTCCCGTGTTGGATTTTGCGGGCGGCACGGTCGTCCACATCAGTTCCGGTGTGTCGGCGCTCGTGTTCGCAATCATGCTTGGCAAGCGCGCGGGCTATCCGCGCGAACCGATGGTTCCGCATAATGTCGTGCTTTCGTTAATAGGCACGGGGCTTTTGTGGGTTGGCTGGTTTGGTTTCAATGCCGGCAGCGCGTTGAA
>DATCFH010000161.1:0-8371 GCA_036509625.1 Verrucomicrobiia bacterium | reverse complement strand
AATCCTCCGGCAGATGCCACGGAATCGCGTTGCCCGCGCCAATCACGCGGTTCAGCGACATTGCAGCAATGGCTTTGAAATGTTTCATTTGATTTCCGGCTCCTGCCGCGCGCCGTGCCAAATTGAAATCATTTCAATTTTTTTTTCAGCATCGTTTATTTCGTAGAAAATTCGGTAAGGTGGAACAGAGATTTCACGCATAGTGTCGCGGCGGGTTTCGCGAAAAACCCTGCCCATGCGTGGAAAATTGGAAAGCAAGAGCGCTTTTTCGATAATCGCATTTCCCAATTTGACCGCAGCCGTGGGATTGTCTTGGGAAATAAAACGAACAAGCTGTCCCAAGTGATTCAACGCTTCTGGCGACCAGATGATTCGGTAATCCATGAATTAAATTGCTTCACTACTTCTTCATGCGGAATGCCTTCGCCCCGTCTGATTTGTTCGCGGCCACGCTGGATGGACGCCAACATGGCGATTTCATCAAGGATTTCTTCAGCCGAAGCCTGTTCTGGCATTTGCTGAACAGCTTCCAAAATAAGTTGCCGGTCGCTCATGACGTTAAAACTATGCGCTGCAAAAAACGTGAAGGCAAATTCAATTTCACACTGCCACCGGCGCTTTGATGGCCGGATGCGGATTGTAGCCGACGATTTCAATGTCCTCGTATTTGAAGTCGTGAATGTTTTTCACCGCCGGATTTAACTTCACCTGCGGCAGCGGACGCACTTCGCGCGAGAGTTGCAGCTTCGCCTGCTCGATGTGGTTGGCGTATAGATGCAGGTCGCCGAACGTGTGGACGAAATCGCCCGGTTTCAAATCGCAAACCTGCGCGACCATCAACGTGAGCAGCGCGTAGCTGGCGATGTTGAACGGCACGCCCAGAAAAATATCCGCGCTGCGCTGGTAAAGCTGGCAGCTCAACTCGCCTTCGCTCACATAAAATTGAAACAGTGTGTGGCACGGCGGCAGCGCCATCGTGTCAATTTCGCCCGGATTCCACGCACTGACGATGAGCCGCCGACTGTCGGGATTTTTTTTGATGGAGGCGATGACGTGATCAATCTGGTTGATGCTGCGGCCGTCGGCGGTGCGCCAGTCCGTCCATTGCGCGCCATAGACGCGCCCCAGATTTCCGTCTGCATCCGCCCACTCATTCCAGATGGAAACACCGTTATCATTGAGCCATTTGATGTTTGTGTCGCCACGCAAAAACCAGAGCAGTTCGTAGAAAATGGATTTTGTGTGAACTTTTTTCGTGGTGAGCAGCGGAAAAGAATCGCGCAACGGACAACGGATTTGCGCGCCGAACAGGGAATAAGTGCCGGTGCCGGTGCGGTCGGCCTTGAACTTTCCATGTTCTTGGACGTGCCGGAGCAAATCGAGGTATTGAATCATCGCGGCAAAAATTTAACCACGAAACGCGCGCCGGAAAAAGAAATTTTGCCACGGATTGAACACAGATTGAACACGGATAAAAATTGAAATTGGTTAATGCGTTAAAATAATTCTTCATACGTTGGGAGAAATCCGTGTTTCATCCGTGTTCAATCCGTGGCTAAAAAAACATTTTGCCATTCGTGTCATTGAATTTTCCGGCGTTTGCTGCAAAACTGCGCGCCATGCGAATCCTCGCCCTCGATCACGGAACCAAGCGCATCGGTGTCGCCGTCAGCGACGAACTGAAAATAATCGCGCAGCCGCTGGAATATATTCTCGCGGAACCGTTCGCCGCGTTTCTGGAGCGGCTCAAAAAAATTCTCATCGAAAAGGAAATTGACCTTATTCTCATTGGCAATCCGCGCAACATGGACGGCAGTTACGGCCCGGCGGCGCAAAAAGTGGAAACCTTCGGCGGCGTTTTGAAAACCGCGATCACTGTGCCGATAAAATTGTGGGACGAGCGGTTGACGAGTTCGCAGGCGAATAAAATTTTGATTCAAAGCGGCGTGCGTCGCGATCAGCGCAAAGAGAAGGTGGATAAAATGGCGGCGGCAATTTTGTTGCAAAGCTACTTGGACGGAATTTAATTTTATGAAGCCACAGAGGCACAGAGCGCACAGAGTTGAAAGCGCTTTTTCTCTGTGCCTCTGTGGCAAAAACCGCGTGTGAAACTCATCAAATTCAATCTCGTCATTGCTTACGACGGCACGGCTTATCAAGGCTGGCAGTGGCAGCGCATCGGTCTTGGTGTGCAGCAACGCGTCGAGGAGGCGCTCGCGAAATTGTTTCCGAGCGCGCCGCGCTTGCACAGTTCCAGCCGCACGGATACAGGTGTTCATGCGCTCGGCATGGTCGTGCATTTTGAAGTGCCCGCTGTTGAAGTGCGGCGGATTCCGCCCGCGCGCCTGCCCATCGCCATCAACTCGCTTTTGCCGCACGACATCCGCGTGCAATCCGCCACGCGCAAGCCGGCGAAATTTCACGCGCGGTTTGATGCGACGGGCAAACAATATCGTTACTTCGTCTGGAGTTCGGTCGGGATGAATCCGCTGTTGCGCCACACGGCCTGGCACGTTCCGCGCCAACTGGATTTGCCCGCGATGCGCGCGGCGGCAAAATTATTTTTGGGCGAACGCGACTTTCAATCCTTCGCGGCGAATCCCGGTTACAAACGCACGACGACGGTGCGGAATTTAACGCGCTGCGAAATCAAAAAATCCGGCGCGCAACTCACTTTTATCATCGAAGGCGACGGATTTTTGTATCGGATGTGTCGTGGCATTGTCGGGACGCTGGTGCAAGTCGGCATGGGAAAATTTACGCCGGAACAAGTTGAAACGATGTTGGCGAAAGCCGACCGCCGCGCGGCGGGCATGAGCGCGCCCGCGCATGGTTTGGTGTTGTGGAAAGTTTTTTATGGGCCACAGAGTCACAGAGTCCACAGAGGTAAAATTGAGGAATAAATTCTCTGTGCGCTCTGTGCCTCTGTGGCAAAAACAATAATGAACATCGTTTTGCTTGAACCGGAGATTCCGCCGAACACGGGCAACGTGGCGCGGTTGTGCGCGGCGACAAAATCCGTTTTGCATTTGATCGAGCCGTTCGGTTTCAAGCTGGACGACGCGCAGCTCAAGCGCGCGGGAATGGATTACTGGCAGCAAGTCGAGTGGCATCGTTGGAAAAATTGGACTGCGTTCGCGGAAAAAGTTCCGGCGACTTCAAAGCTCTGGTTTATCGAATCAAACGGAGAAAAAATTTACAGTGACGTGAAATTTTCGCGGGATGATTATTTAATTTTTGGTCGTGAGACGGCGGGTTTGCCAAAACAATTATTGGAGCAGCACCGCGAGAACTGGCTGCGGATTCCGATGTTTAATGCGGCCTCGCGTTCGCTGAATTTATCGAACTGCGTGGCGCTGGTTTTGTTTGAAGCGTTGCGCCAACAGGGTTTTGCGGGAGAGATAATTTGAGATTTAATTTACGCCGAAGAGTTGCGTCAGCAAACCCAATGTGCCGTAAGTCACAAATCCCAGCGCGCCGCGCACCGCCTGAATTTGCAGCACGACGATGATGATGATGAAACCGTAGCGCGCGAAGTTGGCGTAGGTTTCGTGGGTCATGTTGGTCAGGACGCGCAAAATGTGCGAGCCGTCGAGCGGCGGAATGGGAATGAGGTTGAAGAAGCAAAGGATCAAACTCAACGCCGCCGCGCGCAGACAAAAATCAATCATCGGTTCGGAATGCAAAATAATTCCCGCGCGCGCCAAGGCCACGAGGCCGACGGCGAGAATTAAATTCATGGCGGGTCCGGCCATTGTCACGAGGATGTCATCGCGTTTTGGTTTGTTGAAATTACTGGGGTTCACCGGCACGGGTTTCGCCCAGCCAATTAAAAATCGTCCGATGCTGGGGGAAAGAAAAATCATCAGCAATGGCAGTGCTACCGTGCCGATGGGGTCAATGTGGACGACGGGATTTAGCGAGACGCGGCCTTGCAGGCGCGCGGTGTCGTCGCCGCATTTCCACGCGGTCCAAGCGTGGCCGTATTCGTGAAAGGTCAGCAGCGCGACCAGCATCAGATACTGAAGCAAACCGTCGGCAATGACATTGGTGTCCATCGCGGCAGAATAATTATTTTCAACGTGCGAGTCGAGGCTGTGAATTTTCTTTGCGCGTCATGGTGGAAAAGATTTAAGCTGGTCGCCGTTCAATAAATTATTTATGCCACTACTTGAAGGAAAAACCGCTGTCGTCTTCGGCGTCGCCAACAAACGTTCCATCGCGTGGGCCATCGCGCAGGCGTGGGCGCGCGAGGGCGCGAAACTCGCGTTCACTTATCAGGGCGAACGCCTCAAGGACAACGTCGAGGAACTCGCCGGAAATTTTGGCGCGGACACGTTGATTTTGCCGTGCGACGTGACGAAGGATGAGGACATCGCGACGGTCTTCAAAGCGGTTGGCGAAAAATTTGGAAAATTAAATTTGTTGCTCCACTCCGTTGCTTACGCGCCGAAAGACGCGCTCGAAGGTGAATTTGTGAACACGAGTCGCGAAGCGTTTCGCGTGGCGCACGATGTCAGTGCGTATTCGCTCGTCGCGCTCGCGCGCGGGGCTGCGCCGTTGATGACCGACGGCGGCAGCATCGTGGCGATGAGTTATTATGGCGCGGAAAAAGTCGTGCCACATTACAACGTTATGGGCGTCGCGAAAGCTGCGCTCGAAGCCAGCACGCGCTATCTCGCGTATGATTTGGGTCCGAAGAAAATCCGCGTCAACTGCCTCAGCGCCGGGCCGGTGCAGACGCTCGCCGCGCGCGGCATCGCCGGATTTAGTGACATGATGAAACATTATGAAGCGCACGCACCGCTCAAGCGCAGTTGCACTACGGATGAACTCGGCGCGTCCGGCGCATTTCTCGCCAGCGACGGCGCGGCGGGCATCACCGGCCAAGTCATCTACGTGGACGGCGGCTATCAGATCATGGGGATGTAACTTCCTTCAATCTGGACGCTTCATTTCAAAACGGTCGCTGGTTTTGCAATACCAATGCGGCGAAGCCATGCGGCCAATCGTAAAAAGTTTGTCCGTGTTAATCCGTTTTTTCTCCGCGTCAAATAATTCATCGCGCACATGAATGCGCTTGATCAAGCCAATCACCATGCGGTTGCCGCCGATTTGTAAAGTTCCCCACTCGACACATTCCAGACTCGCCGGTGCTTCCAAAATGCGCGGCGGTTTTACGATTGAAGACGGCGCAGCGGTCAATCCGGCGCGCACCAATTCGCTTTCGCCGAACGGCAGCGACGCGGCGCATTGGTTCATCGCCTCGGCAATTTTTTCGTCCACGAGATTCACGACAAATTCGTGCGTGGCGCGGATGTTGAGCGCGGTGTCCTTCGGCGTGCCATTCTCGCGGTCGCCGGGCGCGAAGGCGCAGATGGGCGGATTCGCCCCCATGAGATTAAAGAAGCTGAACGGCGCGGCGTTCACTTTTCCCTCCGCGCTGATGGTCGTCACGAGCGCAATCGGACGCGGCGTGACGAGGCTGGCGAGAATGGGATAGGCGCGCTCGGCGAAATCTTTTTCGAGATCAAGTTCCATAAATAAAATTCAGTTTGAAAGTTTCAGCCGCGCCACATACGCGCCGTCCACATTGGCCGTAAATGGCAACAACTGACGTTCGTTTTCCAGTTTGAAATTTGAATTGGTTGCGAGAAATTCTTTTACGAGTTCAGAGTTTTCTTCCGGCTCCAGACTGCAAGTGCTGTAAACAATGATGCCGCCGGACTTCAAAACCGTTGCGGCCTGCTTGAGCAAAACCAGTTGTGTCGCGCGCAGCCGTTCGATTTCTGACGGCTGAATCAGCCAGCGCAAATCCACGCGGCGACGCATGACGCCGGTGTTGGAACACGGCGCGTCCACCAAGACACGGTCGAAAGTTGCGGGTTGAAAGTTGAAGGTTGCGGTGACTTCGGCGCAGGTCACGCCGAGGCGTGTGCAGTTTTCGCGAATTAATTTCAAGCGGTCGGCGAAGCTGTCGTGCGCGACGATTTTCCCTTCGTTGTTCATCTGCTGCGCGATGAAGGTGGTCTTGCCGCCGGGCGCGGCGCATAAATCGAGAATGGTTTCGCCCGGCTGCGCGTCGAGTAAAATCGGCGCGAGCAAAGTGCTGGGGTCTTGAATGTAAAACGAGCCAGCGCGAAAGCTGCCGAGTGAATTCAAAGGCGGATGCGATTTTAATTCAAACGCCAGATTTTCGCCCGTCCAGTCGCGCGTGCAAAAATCGCATTCCACATTTTCCTCGCGCCAGCGCTCGATGAGTTTGGTGGCGTCGGTTTTCAACGTGTTCACGCGCGCGAAAGTTTTCGGCGGTGTGTTGTTCCATTCAAGCAGGGCGCGCGTTTTCTCGTCGCCGAAATTTTTGCGCCAGCGTTCCACGAGCCATTCGGGATGTGACCAGCCGAGCGCGGGCTGGGAGATTTTCATGTCGGCGAGAATTTTTTTCACCTCGTCAAACTCGCGCAGGTAGGCGCGCAGGATGGCGTTGATGAAACCGGATTGCGAGACGTAGCCGCTGCGTTTGGCTTGCTCGACGGTTTCGTGGACGGCGGCGTGCGGCGGAATGCGGTCGAGCCAAAAAATCTGGTAGAGGCCGAGGCGCAACAGATTGACGAGCGCCGGGCGCGGCTCGCGTCCGGGCGTGGTCTTGCGCGCGATGAGCCGGTCGAGCGTGGCCTGCCAGCGCACGACGCCGCAGACGAGTTCGTGGCAAAGGCCGCGATCCGCCGGCGACAGGCGCGCGGTGGCGAGCGCGGTTTCGAGGAGATTTTCAGTAAACTCTCCGTTGTTAAGGCGCTGCGATAAAATTCGCGCCGCAATTTGTCTTGGATTTTGTTCGTTCACCACGTTTAATGGAGTCATAGTGAATCCGTGACGACAGAAATACGATTTTATATTTTATAATTATGAAAGAAGAATTCGAGAAACTAGCGGCGGCGGGAAAAATTGAAGGCAAACACGTTCCGGCGCTCGCGCAACTGGCGGAAGCCGGTTGTTGCACGCACCGGAGCTGGGGCTTTGGCCGCATCAAAACGGTGGACACGGTTTTCGCGCGGTTCACGATTGATTTTCCGGGCAAGGCCGGTCATCCGATGGATTTGGGTTTCGCCGCCGAATCGCTCAAGCCCGTGCCGAAGGATCATATTCTCGCGCGCAAAGCGACCGACCTCGACGCTGTCCGCCACCTCGCGGCGCATCACATTGATCTGATTAAAATTGTTTTGAACAGTTATGGCGGCAAGGCGACGACGGATCAAATTCAACAAGTTCTCGCGGACGTTATCACCGACGATTGGAAAAAATGGTGGGAAACCGCCAAGCGCGAAATGAAGAAGGACGGCCACTTCATCGTGCCCGCCAAGAAAACCGAGCCGGTCGTTTATCAGGCGCAGGAAACGTCGTTGCAAGATCGTTTGCTCGCCGATTTTCGCGCGGCGAAAGGCCTCAAGGCGCGCATCCTCGTGGTCACCGAAATTCTCAAGGGCATTTCCGATTTGAAGGACAAGGAGGCGTGCGCGCAGGAAGTCATTGCCGCGCTGAACCCCGAAATCGCGTCGCATCAGCGCAATCAACCGGCGGTGGCGCTGGAAGCGATTTTTGCGCGCGACGAATTGCGTGCGGCGGCCAACGTCACGCCGGTCGCCGGTGAAGTTTCCGTCGCGCAAGTCTGGTCGCAGGACGGCATCCGCTTCGGTCCGCTGATCGAGGCGATTCCTTCCGCGAAACATCGTCGCGCGCTCGAATCGTTCAAGACCGCGAATCCCGACAAGTGGGTGGAAGTGTTCCGCAGCGCGCTCAATTTTGTTTCCGCCAAGCTCGCCCGCGAAATCGCCGCCGTCCTCGTCGAAAACGGCCAACTCGCGTTGCTCAAAGAAACGCTCGCCAAACACATCAACCAGCACACCGCCAGCACCGAATTGCTGCTATGGTTTGGTCGCGAGCGCAACGAAGATTTTGTGGACATCCTCGGCCCGGAAGTTTTTCGCGCCATGCTCACCTCAATGGAACGCGACCAATTTCAGGAAAAACGCTCAAACCGTTTGCGCGATTTTATTTTGGAAGATCAGGCGTTGATTGTGGAACTCACTTCCACCGCCGACATCGAAGTTGTAAAAGATTTGACCCGTGCGCTGAAACTTTCGCCCGTGTTTGACGACATGGACAAGCGCTCGCTCCTCGCGCGCCTCGTCAAGGCGCATCCCGCCGTGCAATCGCTCGTCAGCGGCGAACAGACCAAGCAGGAAGCCGGTCTGCTCGTTTCGTGGAGCAGCCTCGAACGCCGTCGCGCCGAGTATCAGGAACTCGTCGAGAAAAAAATTCCCGCGAACTCCAAGGAAATCGCCATCGCGCGCAGCTACGGCGACTTGCGCGA
>DATCFH010000160.1:0-2739 GCA_036509625.1 Verrucomicrobiia bacterium | reverse complement strand
AGGGGCGGACATTCCAAACCATCATCGAAAATTTGAAAGCGCTTGGCTACGGCGTGTCTTACCTGATTTTGAACAGCTCCAATTTTGGCGTCCCGCAAAACCGCGTCCGTGTTTATATCCTCGGCCTCGATAACCGCCAGCCGGTTTTGTCGTTGCAATCTGATTTGGGCGCAACGGACTCGCACGATTTCAAAAGGACGATTGACCAACCATCATTGTTTGAACATTACACCACCAGCGTAGTCGGTGACGTTTTGGAAAAAAATCCCGACCGCAAATATGATTGCTCGGATGATTTCAAATCGCGACTGGTGAAACTCGTGGACGGCCAGCCAGAAAAACTTCACGGCTATCGTTTGATTGACCATCGCAACGGCAATTCATTTCATTCGTGGGAACTCGGCATCAAGGGCGATTGCAACCCGCGCGAGATTGAATTCATGAATGCGCTAATTGCCAACCGCCGCAAGAAAAAGTTCGGCGCACATCAGGACGGAAAAAAACTGACTCTCGACGAAATTAAAACTTTTTTTGACCGAACCGATTTAGACAAAATCATGGATGGCCTGATAACAAAGGGTTATCTCAAGGAAATTAATGGCCGGTTCAATCCGGTCGCCGGCAATATGTCTTTTGAGGTTTTTAAGTTTCTTGACCCCAAAAGCATTTCCATCACGCTCGTTTCCAGCGACGCCCACAAACTAGGCGTGGTTCACAACGGCAGGATGCGGCGGATCACCCCGCGAGAATGTGCGCGGTTGCAAGGTTTTCCCGATTCATTTTTTCACCATCCCAAAGATGTTTGCGCCTACCGCCAGTTTGGAAATTCGGTTTCGGTTCCAGTGGTTAAGGAAGTTGTTTTAGATTTTTTTAGGCACTCGGATGTTTTGGAAAAAGACGAAGCAGTTTTCGAGAAGCGTCACGAACAATTTGCCTGAACGAGCACGAGAAATTTTTGCCCCAGTTCTCTCTTGCAGTAAGTCGTTGCCATTCTTTCCAGCGTGGGCAAAATGACCGCATGAACTTCCACCGCAAAATCATCGCACTCGGCTTTATTGTCTTTTGCTTTTGCCATTCGCTTTTGGCGCAGCAATCATCGCCCACTTCCTTCGCTTACGTTTTGCAGTCAGATTCATTGGCGAAAACCAAGGCCGAGGCCGTCGCCAAACTCGCCGCGTGCGGACGAGATTGGATTGTGCTGGATGCGAGTTTCAGCACCGACGAGCCGTGGACGGCGGCGGATCTGGCCACCATCCGCGCCGGAAAAGCCGGGCGCAAGGTCATCGCGTATCTCTCGATTGGCGAGGCGGAAGATTATCGCGCTTACTGGCAAAGTTCCTGGAAAACCAGTCCGCCCGCGTTTTTGCTCGGCGAGAATCCCGAATGGAAAGGCAATTACCGCGTCAAATACTGGCAGCCCGCGTGGCAGCAAATCATTCTCCCCGACGTGGACAAAATCATGGCGTCGGGTTTTGACGGCGTGTATCTCGACATCGTGGATGGCTTTGAAACCTTCGAGCAATACGGAAATGATTTTATTGATGACCGCGTGAATCCGGAGACGAAACAAAGTTACCGCCGCGACATGGTGGATTGGGTGAAAACCATCGCCGCGCGCGCGCGCCAGACGAATTCCGCCGCGCTCGTCATCCCGCAAAACGGCACGCAGCTTTTCGCCAACGCAGATTTTCTTGGCGCGGTGGACGCGGTCGGCGTGGAAGATTTGTTCACCGATGGCGACAAACTTCAGAAAGCCGATGACACAAAATACCGATTGGAAACGCTCGCGCCGATGCTTGCCGCGCACAAGCCGGTGCTCGATGTGGAGTATCCCAAACGCAAGGAACGTCAGGCGCACGCGCGCGCGGCGGCGGCGCAAAACGGCCTCGTCTGGATTGTGACCGACCGGCAGTTGAAAACGCTTGGCACCTCCGGCACGCAGCCGTAAGCGCGGCAAAAGCGTTGCCATTCTTTCCGGCGCGGGCAAAATGACGTCATGAATTTCCGCGACAAAATTATCGCGTGGGACAAATTGCCGGAGTGGCGAAAACGGTTTCACGCCAGCGGCAAAAAACTTGTCGTCACCAATGGCTGCTTCGACCTGCTGCACCTCGGCCACGTCACCTATCTGGAGAACGCGCGCAATTTCGGCGACGCGCTGCTCCTCGGCGTGAATAGCGACGCGGCGGTGCGTGGCTTGAAAGGCACAGGTCGTCCGGTGAATTCTGAAACGGATCGCGCGTCCGTTCTCGCCGCGCTGCAAAGCGTGGACGGCGTTTGCATCTTTACCGACACGACGGCGACGAAATTTCTCGCCGCCGCGCAACCGGACATTTATGTGAAAGGCGGCGATTATACTTTGGAAACCTTGAATCAGGACGAGCGCCACGCGGTCGAATCGGCGGGCGGAAAAATTATTTTGGTTCCGTTCGTTCCCGGCAAATCCACGACGTCGTTGCTGGAAAAAATTTCGCGGCTGTGAAAATTCTCGTCATCTCGCTCGCGGGCATCGGCGACACACTGATTGCTACGCCGCTGCTCCACGAGTTGCGCGCCAATTTTCCCACCGCAACGATTGACGTGTTGGTGATGTGGCCGGGCGCAAAAGATTTGCTGGAACACAATCCGCACATCAACCGCGTGTTCCAGAAAAATCTGATGAAATGCGGCAAGTTTGAAGCCTTGAAATTTCTTTGGTCGCTGCGGCGCGAAGGTTATCAGCTTTCCATCAACACGCAT
>DATCFH010000159.1:0-6036 GCA_036509625.1 Verrucomicrobiia bacterium | reverse complement strand
ATGTTCGCGCGAATCGCCGCGACGGCTTCCAGATAAATATTCGCAAACGCTTCAATGAACGCTTCGGGATGACCGAACGGCAGTCGCGTAAATTTCTTCGCCGCGTCGCTGACGTAATTATTTCCGCGCCGCAGAATCTTCGCTGCTTCGCCCTTCGGAATAAATTTTAATTCATTCGGATGTTCCTGCTGCCACGCGAGCGAACCTTTCGTTCCGTAAACGCGGATGTTCAGATTGTTTTCTTCGCCGCAGGAAATTTGCGAGCAATGCAAAACGCCTTTCGCGCCGCCTTGGTAGCGCAGCAGCATATTCGCATCGTCTTCCAGTTTGCGACCGGGAATGAAGCTCGTGAACTCCGCGCACACTTCCTCAATCTGCAAGCCGGTGATGTAGCGGCCAAGATTTTCCGCGTGCGTGCCGATGTCGCCGACGCAGCAACTCGCGCCCGCCTTCTTCGGATCCGCGCGCCACGCGGCTTGCTTGTGTCCGGTAGTTTCAATCTTGTCGAGCAGCCAGCCTTGCGGATACTCGGCGACGACTTTCAAAATCTTGCCGAGCTGGCCGGTGCGGACGAGTTCGCGCGCTTCTTTCACCATCGGATAGCCGGTGTAATTATGTGTGAGCGCAAAAACTTTTCCGCTCTTGCGAACCGTTTCGCGCAAGGCTTTCGCTTCTTTCAAAGTCAACGTCATCGGCTTGTCGCAGACGACATGAAAACCGCGTTTGAGAAAAGCCGTGGCGACCGGCGCGTGCAGAAAGTTCGGCGTGACGATGGCGACAAAATCAATCCGCTCGTTTTCCGGCAATTCACTTTCGCGCTTTGCCATTTCTTCGTAAGTCGAATAAACGCGGCTGGGATTGAGGAAAAGTTGTTTGCCGGTGATGGCGGAATTTTTGGCGTCGGAGGAAAACGCACCCGCGACGAGTTCAAGCTGGCCGTCGAGATTGGCGGCCATGCGATGCACCGCGCCGATGAAGGCGTTCTGGCCGCCACCGACCATTCCGTAACGAAGTTTGCGCTGGGCTGACATAAAATTATTTTGGGAAGCGGCAATCTAGGCAAACGGACGGGCGGGAACAAGCCGCGAGTTTTAGTCCGTGCGAATTGACGCGACAATGATGCTTCTCTAATCTCCGCGCATGAACTTTTCAGGATTTAATTTTAGCCGGACGGGTTTTGGCTTGCTGGCGTTGCTCGCGCTGGCGATTTGTGGTTGCCAGACTTACAGCGGGCCGCCGGAAAAAAATCTCGCGCTGGTCACCATCAACAACCGTTCGCTGGCGGTGGTGCAAGCGGCGGTGACGAATGTTTTCTGCGCGCACGGTTTTACCGGCAACCGGACGGGCGACAATGGTTTTAATTTTACGCGGCCAGCCGGCAGCCTGGATAAGATGATTTACGGCAGCGTGGTTTTCACTGACACAGTGACGCGGAAGGTGACGGTGACGACGCAAACGGCGGCGGACGGTTCCATCGCCGTGAGTTGTCGGGCGTGGCTGGACGCGGGCGAGGAAGATCCGGTTTTCGAGGGCGACCATCAATTGACGCCGCTGCGGAAAGGGCCGTATGAAAAATTGCTCAAGGAAGTGCAGCGGCAACTGGGCGAATAAATTTTTCGGTGCGGAAAATCGGCGGGCTGTCCGAGGGTCGCTTGCGCTTGACACTTAAACGGCGAGCTTCAAAGATGCAGGCAAATGTCGGAACCAGCCTCCCTTAAAAAAGCCGCGCGCACGCTGGCGAGCGATCATCCCGTGCGGATTGGCAATTTCCGTTCTTCGGTCGCGCAATTTCTGGGCGCGCTGATTCTGATGCTCATCGCGTCGCCGTTCCTTGATGAGCTTAAATATGGTCCCGAAATAGATGTCGCGCTGGCCACGCTCGTGCTGGTTCTGGGGATGCTGGCTGTAAGTCATAGCCGCAAGACTTTCGGGCTGGGCGTCGCGCTGCTGATTCCGGCGGTCGTGGTGCGCTGGCTTGACCATTTTCAACCGCACCTGTTGCTGTTGCCGGTTCAAAATGTAACCGCGCTGCTGTTTATGGTCTTCGTCGAATGGCAACTGCTCCATTTTATTTTTCGCACGCGCCATGTGAATTCCGAAGTGCTTTGTGCGGGCATCTCCGGCTACCTTTTGCTCGGCGTCCTGTGGATGTCGGCTTATATGCTGGTGTCGCGGCTGAATCCGGTGGATCTGGCGCTTGTCCCGCCGCAACTGGGCGCGTTTGCTTTCAACATTGCCCCGGCTGCCGCGCATCCGCTTTCGCAATTCGACGCGTATTATTTCAGTTTCATCACGTTAAGCACCGTTGGCTATGGCGACATCACGCCGCTCTCGCGCGGCGCGCGCACGCTCGCGATGCTGGAGGCGATGACCGGCACATTATATATGGCGCTCTTGATTTCGCGGCTCGTCGCGTTGTATTCCTCGCAAGGTTCGGAACTGGTGGAACGGAAGGATTGATTTCAATTTCTCCATCACTACAATCAAACCACTTGCGCCGGGTAAAAAACATTTTCAACGAACCTTAAACCAGAACCAATCCCACTATGAAAATCTCCGCCAACCTAAAAATCATTGCCACCCAGCTCGCGCTGGTCGTCGCGCTCACGCTGTTTGCCGGTTGTATGTCCAAGAGCTATGACAAAGGCATGGCGACCTCCAAAGCCTTGCAATCTTCCGCCGACGCCGTGGGCGCAACCTCGCAAAGTCTTTACGGCGTGCTTGGCGCGATGGACAAACTGACCTTCAAATCGCAGGGCGACTTGCGCGATCAACTCGACGCCTTCAAAGCTGCGTCCAAAGGGCTCGACAAATCCATGGATAAACTCGGCGAGAGCGTGGCCGCGTTGCACGCCAAGGCCGACGCTTACTTCGCCGACTGGACGAACCACACCGCCATGATTCAAAGCGCCGATTTGCGCCAGCGCAGCCTCGAACGCAAAGCCGAAGTTTCCGGCAAGCTCGCCGATGTCACCGCCAGTTACGATAAATTGAAAATGGCTGTGCATCCCTTCACCATTGACGTGAAAGACATTGAAACCTACCTCGACACCGATCTGACCACCGGTGGCATTGCTACCATCAAAGACATCGTGACGAAAACCAAAGTGGACGCCGTGCCGTTGCGCGCCGCCATCAAGCAATTGCAAACGAGCTTTAGCAATTTGAGCACGACCCTCTCGCCGGTGCTGCCCACGCCGCCAGCGAAGTAAGCGAACGACTGGAAATTTTTAATCACTCACTTCACCAATAAAACGAAAACCACCCGCACTCAAAACCTCCTTGCCGCCGCGTTCACCTGCGCGCTGCCGCCAAACCAGACCAACCGCTTTTTCAGACAGGCTCTAAATCAGACGGCGACGTCCCGCAGAAAAGCGATTACTATCTCAACGTCGGCTTGGGCATGAGATTTTAATTTGAATGAACCGCGCGTGATAAACTGTAAAAAAATCCTGCGGGCGGTGGTGTGCGTTTTGATTTGGGCTGTTCTCGGCCTCGCGACGGCCTGGGCGGCAGCGGCACTTTTCTTCGACGTGCGGATTTCGTGGCTGCAACTGCCACTCGCATTGATTTACGCGCTGGGAATTTTGGCGTCGTGGATTTTCATCCGGCGTCCGTGGAAAACCATTATTACTTTCGGCGGCTTTGCGTTGGTGCTGGCTTGGTGGTTTTCATTGTCGCCGACGAACCACGCCGACTGGCAGCCGGATGTCGCGGTGTTGCCTTACGCGGACATCCATCGCAACCAAGTTATCATCCACAACATCCGCAACTGCGATTACCGCACGGAAACAAATTACACCGTGCATTACTATGACCGGACCTTTGCGCTCGACCAACTCCGCACGGTGGATTTGTATCTCGTCACCTGGGGTTCGCCTAACATCGCGCACATGATGGTCAGCTTTGGTTTCACGAATGGCGGCTACGTTTGTTTCTCCATCGAGACGCGCATGACGAAAGGTCAGGAGTATTTGGCGGTCAAAGGGTTTTTTCGCCAGTATGAGCTGACCTATGTCATCGCCGACGAACGCGACCTTGTGCGGCTGCGGACAAATTATCGCAAGGATGAAGCAGTGTGTCTCTACCGTTTGCGAGTGACGCCCGTCGCCGGGCAAAAACTTTTCCTCGACTATCTGCGGCGCGCGAACGAACTGCACGAACGCGCGGTTTGGTATAACGCGCTCACGGATAATTGCACGACCGGCATCCGCGCCCGGCGTGCCGCCGCCGACCGCGCGCCGTGGAACTGGCGGATGCTGCTCAACGGCCATCTCGACGAACTGCTTTATGCGCGCGGCATGATCGCGACGAACTTGCCGTTTGCGGAATTGAAAAAAATTTCTAACATTAATGCCCGCGCCAAGGCGGCGGACACGGCGGCAGATTTTTCAAAACAAATCCGCCAAGGCCTGCCCGGTTTTGATGAGCCTTGACCACAAAATGAATTTCCACGAGCAAACTTACCCGGTCAAAATCGGCCGCAGGAAATCCGCACCGGCTTTGGCCGCGTTGGCCGTTCTGGCGTTTGCGCTGATGACGGCGACGGGTTGGGCGCAGCCGGCGGCGGCGGTGAAGCCATCACTGTTTGCGCCGACAATTCCGAACCCCGCGCCCGCGCCCACGAATGCGCCCGCCGGTATGGCGTGGATTCCCGGCGGCGAATTTTCCATGGGCTGCACAGTTCCGAATGACGGTATTTGCAGCCGCGCCACGGCGGAATCCGTCAACGACTCGCAGCCCATTCACCGCGTTTATGTGGACGGTTTTTGGATGGATAAAACGGACGTGAGCAACGATGAATTTGAAAAATTTGTCAAGGCGACCGGCTACAAAACCATTGCGGAGATCGCGCCGACGAAAGAACAGTTTCCCACCGCGCCGCCGGAAAATCTCGTCGCCGGTTCCACGGTTTTTACGCCCACGACGAACGCCGTCGCGCTGGACGATTATTATCAATGGTGGCGTTATATGCCGGGCGCGAACTGGCGCCACCCCACCGGCCCGGACAGCGACCTCAAGGGCAAAGGCAATTATCCCGTCGTGCAAGTCGCCTATGCCGACGCGGCGGCCTACGCGAAGTGGGCGAAAAAAAGATTGCCCACGGAAGCGGAATGGGAATTCGCCGCGCGCGGCGGTTTGACCGGCAAAACTTTTTTCTGGGGCGATGAATTAAAACCCGGTGGCAAATGGATGGCGAACATTTACGAAGGCCAATTTCCGATGCACGACACGGGCGAAGACGGTTTCGCGGGACTCGCGCCGGTCGCGCAATTTCCGCCGAATGGCTATGGACTTTACGACATGGCTGGCAACGTCTGGCAATGGTGCAGCGACTGGTATCGCCCGGATTATTATGCGCGCCTGAAACTCGCGGGCATCACCGTCGCGCGCAATCCGCAAGGGCCGGACGCCAGTTACAATCCCGGCGACGACCAGCCGCAGCGCGTGCATCGCGGCGGTTCATTTCTTTGCACGGATCAATATTGCACGCGCTATATGCTTGGCACGCGCGGCAAGGGCGATGTGGACACCGGCAGCAACCACGTCGGCTTCCGTTGCGTGCAGGATAAATAATTTTGCAACTGCACAAACATCATTCCGACAGCAACTGGCCGTTGGCCGGCGCGAAGCCGTAATTAAAAAATGTGGCCGCGACGGAGTTCAAAATAATTCACTGTTTAACAGCTAAACCTGAATTTATCCTTCCGTCGTCGGCAAATTCTTGTCCGCCGTTTTCTTTTCTGCCAGACTCCGGCCATGCTTGAAAATTTTATCCGCCGCACGCCGCGTCCTCAAGACCTCATCGGAATGTCCACGCAGGAATTGCGCGACACATTTTCCATTTCCAATCTGTTTGTGCCGGGCGAAATCACCGGCCACTTCACCGACCTCGACCGTCTCGTTGTTGGCGGCGTAATGCCGACGGGCAAACCGGTTGAACTGCCGAACCACAAAGAATCGGGGCGCGCATTTTTTCTGGAGCGGCGCGAACTGGGCGCGATCAATGTCGGCGGGGCAGGGCGGGTGGTGGCG
>DATCFH010000158.1:0-2383 GCA_036509625.1 Verrucomicrobiia bacterium | reverse complement strand
AAAGTGGAAACAATCACCTCGCGCGCGGCGAACGAACTGATGATGCCGATGCCGATCTGCCAGTCGAAGCCAAGCGGCTTGATGGCCGGCTCGATGACATGGCCAATTTTTCCGGCAAAGGAATTTTGCAGCGCACTTTGCGCGGTCAGATGATCGGCGGTGGCGCGCAGTTCGTCCGCCTTCATTCCGTCGCCGGATTTTGCGAGTTGCGCGGACTGCACCGTCATCGCAACGGCGGCGGCGGGCGGCGCGGATTTCGGATAATGCGACAGCGTCCAGAGCAGCAGCGAAATGAACAGGATGAATGTGCCGGCCTGTTTCACGAAAATTTTGGCGCGGTCGAAGGTGTGCAAGAAGGCTGTGCGCAAACCGGGCAAACGATACGGCGGCAGTTCGATCACCAGCGGCTTGCTGCCGCCGGGCAAAATCGTTCGTTGAAAAATCCACGCCATGCCGAGCGCAAAAATGATTCCTGTGGCATACGCACCGGTGAAGACCAGTGCGGCCTTGAACGGCGATTGCGGAAACAAAAGCGCCGTGATCATGGCGTAAATCGGGATTCGCGCCGAGCACGCCATCAGCGGCGCGACTAAAATGGTTGCAAGCCGGTCGCGCGGATTTTCCACCACGCGCGCGGACATGACGGCGGGAATCGCGCAGGCGTGCGCGGAGAGCAGGGGGACAAATGCTTTTCCCGGCAGACCGAGTTTGCGCATGATTTTGTCCATCACGAACGCGGCGCGCGCCAGATAACCGGTGTCTTCCAGCAGCGAAAGCGCGAAAAATAAAATGACGATCTGCGGCAGAAACACCAGCACGCCGCCGACGCCGCCAATCACGCCGTTGACGAGCAGGCTTTGCAAATCGGGTTGCGTGACCTGCGCCGCGACCCAGGTTCCGATGGTCGCAAACAAATGGTCAATCAGGTTCATCGGAATTTTTGCGACCCAAAAAATGAGGAAAAGAAACACGACCATGACGGCGAGAAATGCCGCGACGCCGAAAACCGGATGCGTCAAAAATTTGTCCAGTTTTTCCGTGCGCTGCGGACGGCGCGCGGCGGCGGCGTTCATCACTTTGGCAGAAACGGATTCCGTCCATTCATAGCGTTTTTGATACGGACAACCGGAGCAGGCGGTGACGCAATTGGTTTTGAATTGTCCGGCAGACTCGACAACCGCACAGCCGGCAAGCCGCTTAATTTCGAAACGCAATTCGTCCAGGACTTTGCCGCTGCGCGCCGCAATCGGCACGACCACGCAGCCGAGTTCGGCGCGGAGTTTTTTCACGTCAATGCGGATGCCCTCGCGTTCGGCCATGTCCATCATGTTCAGCGCGATGATGACTGGACGTTTCAATTCCAAAACTTCACCCGCCAGAAAAAGATTCCGTTCGAGGTTCGTCGCGTCCACGACGACCAGCACTGCATCCGGCGCAGGCTGCCCCGCGAGCCTTCCGCGCAAGGCGTCCGCCGCCAGTTTTTCCTCCGGCGCGGAACTTTCCAAACCGTAAAGACCGGGCAAATCCACCAAAGTGATTTCTTGCTGGCCGATGGTTGTCCTGCCGATTTTTTGTTCGACCGTCGTGCCGGGGAAGTTTGCGGTCTTGGCGCGCAATCCGGTCAGCGCGTTGAACAATGTCGTCTTGCCGGCGTTTGGATTGCCGACGAGCGCAATCGTGAATTCGTGCTTCGGTGGCTGCGGCAACGGCGCAATTGAGATTTTTCCGAGCCGGCTCTTGCGCGGAGAAATTTCCGCAAGCGTCGAAACGTCGCCGTTTGTGTGGCAGTTGGCCATGTCAGGAAAAATTTTGCAGCGCACAGGTTTCGGGCGCGCAGACCTCCAGCCACACGCGTTCGGCAAGCGATGCCGAAAGACCAATGCGCGAGCCGAAAATTTTGATGATGAGCGGGTCGCCGGCTTTGACGACCTCGATCTGCCGCCCGACACAAAGGCCGAGCGATTTGAGGCGCCGGACTTCCTCGCCATCGGTTTCGATGAGGCGAACCACGGCACAGATTCGCGGCGGAAGCTCGTCCAGCCGCGTCCGGCGTAAAATCGTAGAAGTCGCCGTCGTCATTCTGAATCAGTTTAGCCGATGGGGCGGCATCATCTAACCCGATTTTGCCATCTACCAAACAAATTTTGTCCGGCTCCCGTGCTGGAACTTTGGCAATTTGTGTTTGGTCAAGGCAGTTTGTCTGCTATCTTCTTAATATGACAGACGAACGCATAGCGTCCCCGGCGGCAACTCCGGCGGACATCGGAACGTGGAAAAAAATTGTGGCCGAATTCGAGAGGCCATCGGCTGGCTTGGCGATCTGGCAGATCGTCAACACGGTCGTTCCCTATGCGTTTCTTTGGTATTTGATGTTCATCAGCCT
>DATCFH010000157.1:0-5801 GCA_036509625.1 Verrucomicrobiia bacterium | reverse complement strand
GAATACGATTCGCGCGTCGTCGTCGCCTCGCTCGAAAACGCGCAGGATTTGTATGACCTCGACGATTCGGTTCACGGCCTCTTCGTGATGATTAACGACCCATATCAGGCCACCGTAGTGAAAGGTGAGTTGATGCGTGCGCTGGGCGGAAATTATAACGTCTCGACGTGGATGGAACAAAATTCCGGCATCCTCAACGCGCTCGTGGTAGAGAAGAACGTGATGTTTTATTTATTGTTCTTCATTGTGCTGGTCGCGGCGTTGTGCATTTTGAGCGCGCAAATTACCTTCGTCATTCAGAAGACGCGCGAGATTGGAATGCTCAAAGCGCTCGGCGCAACGCGACTGCAAATCTCCGGCATCTTTCTCACCCAAAGCGCCATCATCGGCATCATTGGCGTGGCGTCCGGCTTTGGTTTGGGAATGTTGGCGCTGGCGTATCGGAATCAATTTCTGGATTTCATGAACCGTGTGACCGGCTTTGAATTATTTCCCGCGTCGGTCTATGGCTTTAACGGCCTGCCCGCAATTATTTTACCACGCGACGTGGCAATTATTTGCATCAGCTCATTTATTCTTTGCATCATCGGCGGCGTGTTGCCGGCGATTCGGGCGGGCAGATTAAAACCGGTGGAGGCGTTGCGCTATGAATGAACTGCTCCTGTCCGCGCGCGGACTCACCAAAACCTACGTCATGGGCAAGCGCTCGCTGGCAGTCTTGCGCGGCGTGGACGTGGACATCGCGCGCGGCGATTTTCTTGCGTTGCGCGGTGCGTCGGGCGCGGGCAAAAGCACGTTGCTCCACCTCATCGGCGGCCTCGACACGCCGAACGCGGGTGAAATTATTTTCAACGGCCAAAGTTTTTCTGACTTCTCCGAAAGCAAATTGACGAACTTCCGCAACCGCAGCGTCGGCTTTGTTTTCCAATCGTATCATCTGCTGCCGGAACTGACCGCGCTGGAAAATGTCTGTCTGTCCGCGCGCATCGCACGAATCGCCACTGAAGTTGCGAAGAAACGCGCGACGGAGTTGCTCACACGCGTCGGCCTCAAAGACCGGCTCGACCATAAATCCTCCGAACTTTCCGGCGGCGAACAGCAGCGCGTCGCCATTGCGCGCGCGCTCATCAACGAACCGGTTTTACTGCTGGCCGACGAGCCGACGGGCAATCTGGATTCGCGCACCGGCGGCGAAATCATGGAGTTGCTCCAGTCGTTGCGGACGGAAAAGCAAACCACACTCGTCATCGCCACGCACGATGCGAAAGTCGCCGCGCTCGCGCCGCGCGTGATCGAACTCGTGGACGGTTTAATCTCCGATCCGTAGGAGACGACGTGAGGAGTCTCTAATCTAATTTTTTAATTTGAGCCTCGTCACCTCGGCTCCTACCTTTCTAAATATGAGTCGTGACTATTGGGAACAACGCTATCAAAGCAAAGATATGCCGTGGGAAAAAGGCGCGCCATCGCCCGGCCTCGTGGATTTTCTCGCGGCCAATCCCAAGTCGAAACGCGGAACCGTTTGCGTTCCAGGTTGCGGCAGCGGCCACGACGTGCGCGCGTTTGCTCAAGCGGGCTTTGACGCTTTTGGTTTTGATCTGGCGCCGAGCGCAATTGCTTCCGCCAAAGAAAAAATGAAAGCCGCCGGACTAACAGCAAATTTTTCGCTCGCCGATTTTCTCCGCGACGAGCCGCCGCAGAAATTCGACTGGTTGTTTGAACATACTTTGTTCTGCGCCATCCAACCCTCGGAACGCGACGAATATGTCCGCGCCACGTTGCGCTGGCTCAAGCCGGGCGGAACGTATCTCGCCGTGAATTATTTTTTGAGCGACCCGGACGGCCCGCCATTTCCGACGACGCGCGAGGAACAGTTGGAAAGATTTTCGCCGCATTTTGAATTGTTATCCGACTGGACGCCGCGCTCGTATCCGAATCGGACGGGACTGGAGCGGATGTTTCATTGGCGCCGGAAAAGCTAATTCTGAATTGGTGGCGGCGGTGCTGCCGCACCGCCGTGCATCGCCGCAGCGATGCACCCACCAGATTTTATCTGGCGACGGAAAGCCGTTTGATAATTGAAAGTAACCAGTTAAAGTTTTGTCATGCTCGAAGATCGCGACTACATGAGACAGCCGGAATACAACGAATCGCGTTGGACGCCGCGCTTTCGTTTTCAATGGTCGTGGACGGTGGTGTTGCTGGTGGCGTATGCGGTCGTGTTTGTCGCCAATAATTTGGTGCTGGCGCAATTTTTTCCGCACAACGATTTCTTCGTCCGTTATCTCGCATTAAGCACGGAAGGCATTGAGCATGGTTACGTCTGGCAGTTGGTGACGTATCAGTTCCTGCACGTCGGCTGGATGCACATCTTGCTGAACAGTTGGGCGATTTATATGTTCGGTCGCGAGCTGGAAGCGATGCTCGGCGGCAAAAAATTTCTCGCACTGGTGTTTTCCAGCGGCATCGTCGGCGGCGTGTTTCAAGTGCTCGTGGCGCTGGTGTGGCCGCAATACTTTGGTGGCCCGGTGGTCGGTGCGTCGGCGTGCGCGTTTGGTTTGGTCGCCGCCTTCGCGATGATGTTTCCCGAACGCGAACTGACGCTGCTGATTTTTTTCGTCATCCCGGTGCACCTGCGCGCGAAGACACTCCTCATCGGTTCGGCAGTGCTGGCACTGACGGGATTTGCTTTTCCGAATACCATCATGCCGGGCGTGGCTCACGCCGCACATCTCGGCGGCATGGCGATGGGCTGGTTCTTTGTGCGGAAAATTTTGCAAGGCGACTGGTCGCAGTTGGAAGGCACGCTGCGTCCGGCAGAAAAATTTACTCCACGTCGTCCGGTGTTGGAACCATTGGCGGAGAAACCTGCCGCTGGTTTCGTGGAGAGCGAAGTGGATCCCATCCTCGACAAAATTTCCGCGCACGGCCTTCAAAGTCTCACGCCGCGCGAACGGGAAATTCTCGAAGCCGCCCGCAAGCACATCAAACGCGCTTGAATCAGGGCTGCACCAACTCCGTCGGCCTGCGCCGTCGCGCCATGCAGATGCTGGTATTTTGCACGCTGCTTTGGTCGTTAAGTTTTCCGGCGATGAAGGCGCTCGCGCTTACGCAACAATCACTTTTGCCGCAAACCGGCAGTTGGTTTTTCACCTCATTGAGCGTGCTATATCGCTTTGGCATCGCGGGGCTGCTGCTGTTGCCGTTCGGCTGGCGGCAGATGATGTCGTTGCGCTGGTTGGAAGTGGAGCAGGGGATGATGATGGCCGTTTTCGGTGGCGTGGGAATTTTATTTCAGATGGACGGACTCACTTACACCTCCGCGTCCACCTCGGCCTTTCTCACGCAAGGCTATTGCGTCTTCATTCCCGTCTGGCTTGCGCTGGTGCACCGGCAATGGCCGTCGCAAAAAACTTTTTTATGCGTTGCGCTCGTGGTCGCCGGTGTCGCGGTGCTGGCGGAAATTAATTTTCATTCGTTTCATCTTGGTCGCGGCGAAATCGAAACGCTCGTCGCCTCCTTTCTGTTCACCGGCCAAATCTTAAGCCTCGGCCATCCGCGCTACGCCGCGAACCGTCCGTTGTGTTTTACCATCGTGATGTTGCTGGGCACCGCGCTTGTGACCGCACCGCTCGTTTACGCCACCGCGCCGGATGCCGCCGCGTGTCTGCGCGCCTATGCGTCGCCCGCCGCGTGCGGCCTTCTCGCCATCATCATCGTGTTTTGCACGCTGGCCGCATTCATGGTGATGAATGTCTGGCAACGTCACGTCACCGCGACCGAGGCTGGATTGATTTATTGTTCGGAACCGGTGTTTGCGAGTGTGTTGGTGCTGTTCCTGCCGGGAATTTTTTCAAGCTGGGCGGGCATCCATTACGCGAATGAAACCGTCACGTCGCGCTTGCTCATCGGCGGCGGCTTGATCACCGCTGCCAACGTGCTGCTGCAATCGCGCTGGCTCGAACCGAAGCGTTCTGATTTGCAGTAACGGAGCGCGGCTGTGTCGCAGACCAGCCGCAGCCCTTTCACGCAACTGCGGCTGACGCTCCGCGCACAGCCGCGCTCCGATAAACGCCCTGCATTTCCGCCTTTTTAATTCACCGTTTTTCATTTTTAATTAAGAAATGATTACGCGTTATTCGCGCCCCGATATGCGGGCGATTTGGACCGACGAAAACAAGCTCAAGATTTGGCTGCAAATCGAACTGCTCGCCAGTGAGGCGCTGGTGAAGGAGAAAATTGTTCCCGCCAAAGATTTCGCGAAGATCAAAGCCGGCTGCGACAAGTGGTTTGCCGATCTGCCTGGCCTCGTCGCGCGTCAAAAGGAACTCGAAAAAGTTTTGAACCACGACGTCATCGGCTTCACCACCGCCGTCGCCGAAGCCATCAACGACAACGCCAGCCGCTGGTTTCATTTCGGTCTCACGAGCAGCGATGTGGGCGATACCTGTTACGCCGTGCAGATGCAGCAATCGGCGGACATTTTAATTGCCGACGTAAAGAAACTTTTGCCCGTCATCGCCCGGCGCGCGCAGGAACATAAATTCACGCCGTGCATGGGACGCAGCCACGGCATCCACGGTGAACCGACGACGTTTGGTTTGAAAATGGCGCTGATGCACGATGAATTTATCCGCGCGCTGCGCCGTTTGGAATCGGTGCGCGAAGTGGTTTCCGTCGGTAAAATTTCCGGTGCGGTTGGCACGAGCGCGCATCTTTCGCCGCGCGTCGAAGCCTACGTTTGCAAGAAGTTGGGCGTGCAGCCCGCGCCCATCGCCACGCAAGTCGTGCAGCGCGACATCCACGCGGAGTTTCAACTCGCGATGGCACTCGTCGGCGCGAGCATCGAACGCTGGGCAGTTGAGTTTCGTCATCTGCAACGCACCGAAGTTTTGGAAGCGGAAGAGCCGTTCACCAAAGGCCAGAAAGGTTCCAGCGCCATGCCGCACAAGCGCAACCCCATTACTTGGGAACGATTGACCGGCCTCGCGCGCGTGCTGCGCGGCAATGCGATGGCATCGCTCGAAAACGTGGCGCTGTGGCATGAACGCGATATTTCACATTCGTCGGTCGAGCGGATTATTTTTCCCGATTCCTGCACGTTGCTTGATTATATGTTCGGATTGCTCACGCGTTTGATGGACGGCATCGTGGTCTATCCGGCGAACATGAAGAAGAATCTCGGTTTGAGTCTGGGCATGTGGAATTCGCAAACCATCCTGCTCGCGCTCATCAAAAAAGGTCTGACGCGCGAAGCCGCTTACAAGATTTGTCAGGACGCCGCGATGAAAACGTGGGAAGTCAAACACGCCGGTCGCGACGACGCAGATTTTGTGGAGCAGCTCAAACTTGATCCGCAAGTGGCGAAACTTTTCAAGGCGGGCGAACTGGAAAACCTGTGTTCGCTGGATTTCCATTTCAAGGAAGTGAACAATCGCTTCAAGAAACTAGGCCTTTGATTTGTGCCATGCGACCGCTGGACATTCAACTTATCGGCAACGAACTGGCCGTGAAATGGGACGACGGTGTGGAGGATTTTATCGCGCTGGAAAAATTACGGCGCGCGTGTCCGTGCGCGGGCTGCAAAGGCGAGGTGGATATCCTCGGCAACTTATACAAAAACCCCGCGCTGCCATTGACGGCCAAGTCGTTTGCACTCGTCAAATTCATGAACGTGGGCGGTTATGCCATCCAACCGGTGTGGGGAGACGGACATAACACGGGTCTTTATTCCTTCGAGTATCTGCGCCGCGTGGCGGCGGCAAAATAAAACGGCGCGTCTTGGGAGACGCGCCGTTGAT
>DATCFH010000156.1:0-10584 GCA_036509625.1 Verrucomicrobiia bacterium | reverse complement strand
GCGCGCCGTTTGAAATTCTCAAATTCCGCACCATGTCCACGAACGCCGAGCAGTTGCAGCACGAACTCGCCGCGATGAACGAAATGTCCGGCCCCGTTTTCAAAGTCACCAACGACCCGCGCATCACGCGCTTCGGCAGATGGCTTCGCAAATACAGCCTCGACGAACTGCCGCAACTCATCAACGTCCTGCGCGGCGACATGAGTCTCGTCGGCCCGCGCCCGCTGCCCGTGGATGAAGTCCGCCGTTTCAGCGACCTCGCGCATCGCCGCCGTTTGAGCGTCAAGCCCGGCCTCACCTGCCTCTGGCAAATCAAGGGACGCAATAAAATTTCCGACTTCAAAGAATGGGTTCGCCTCGACCTCGAATACATTGATAATTGGTCCATCTGGCTTGACTTAAAAATTCTGCTGCTCACGCTGCCCGCCGTTCTGCGCGGCACAGGCGCGAAGTAAAACAACCATTATTTATTTACGATGAAAAAAAAATCACCCACCTCCGTCGTCACCGGCGCTGCCGGCTTTCTTGGCTCGCACCTGACTGATTTGCTGCTGTCGCGCGGCCACAAAGTCATCGGCCTCGATAATTTTGTCACCGGCAGCGCGGACAACATCGCGCACCTCGGCGGCCATAAAAATTTCAAGTTCATCCAGCAGGACGTCACCGAATTTATTTTTCTCGAAGGCCCGGTGGATTACGTCTGGCACTTCGCCTCACCCGCCAGCCCGATTGATTATTTGCAGATTCCGATCCAGACCATGAAGGTCGGCTCGCTCGGCACGCACAAGGCGCTCGGCCTCGCCAAAAATAAAGGCGCACGTTTTCTCGTCGCCTCCACTTCCGAAATTTACGGCGATCCGCACGTCCATCCGCAGACCGAAGAATACTGGGGCAACGTCAGCACCATCGGCCCGCGCGGTTGCTACGACGAAGCCAAAAGATTTGCCGAGGCGCTGACCATGGCCTATCACCGCGAACACAAAGTTGAAACGCGCATCGTCAGAATCTTCAATACCTACGGCCCAAGAATGCGTATCAACGACGGCCGCGTCGTTCCCGCGTTCGTCAGTCAGGCGCTCACGAATAAGCCCATCACGATTTTCGGCAAGGGCACACAGACGCGCAGTTTTTGTTACTACGCCGATTTGATCGAAGGCATTTATCGCCTCATGATGAGCGACTACGATTTGCCCGTGAACATCGGCAACCCGGTCGAGCTGACCATGCTCCAGTTCGCCGAGCAAATCATCAAGGCCACCAAATCAAAAAGCAAAATTGTCTTCAAACCACTGCCGCAGGACGACCCGAAACAGCGCAAGCCCGACATCTCCAAAGCAAAAAAACTTTTGAAATGGGAACCAAAAGTAAAACTCGCCGATGGCCTGACGGACACGATTGCGTATTTCAAAACGAAGATTTAATAAAATAGGAGACGACGTGAGGAGTCTCCAACTTTTCTTCAATTTGAGTCTCGTCACCTCGGCTCCTACAAATTACGTTTGCCGCAGGTGATTTTCCGCGCGCGACAATTTGAATTTGTTTTTCCGCGACCGGCGCTCGTCATGGGCGTCGTCAACGTCACGCCGGATTCGTTTTCCGATGGCGGCAATTTTTTTGAAACCGAAGCCGCCGTGGCGCACGCGCTGAAACTCGTGGCCGATGGCGCAGAAATTTTGGACATCGGCGGCGAATCCACGCGTCCGGGTGCAACACCGGTGGGCGAGGCAGAGGAATTGCGCCGCGTGCTTCCGGTCATCCAAACACTTTCGGCGCAGGTTAAAGTTCCCATCTCGATTGACACGACCAAGCCCAGCGTCGCGCGCGCCGCGCTGGACGCGGGCGCGAGCATCGTCAACGATGTCGGCGCGGCCACGCATACGGACGATTTTACGATGTGGAAAATCGTGGCGGAAAATCACGCGGGCTACATCGTCATGCACGCGCAAGGTTCGCCGCCGACGATGCAGGAAAAACCGGTCTATCGCGATGTCGTGCGCGAGGTCAGCGGCTTTTTTTCCGAGCGACTCGGCCTGATGATGAATGAAGTTGGCGTGCCGATGGAACAGGTGATTTTGGACGTCGGCATCGGTTTCGGCAAAACGCCGGAACATAATTTATCGTTGCTCACGAACTTGAAAACATTTGCGCGCTGGCGGCGGCCGCTGTTGATTGGTGTTTCGCGAAAATCGTTCATGGGAAAATTATTGGGCGTGGAAACAGAAAATCGTTTGCCCGCGTCGCTCGCGTGCGCGATTCTAACGGTCGGCGACGGCGCGCAGATCATCCGCACACACGATGTCGCGGAAACCGTGCAAGCGATTCGGATGGCGGAAATTATTTTTGCCCGTAAAAAAAATGTGGAATGACCTCGAAAAAGGCTGGCAGCCCGCCGTGGAGATTTTAATTCTCGCGGTGCTGATTTATTTTGCCTTCAAGTTCGTGCGCGGCACGCGCGGCTGGCCGGTGGTCATCGGTTTCGTCGTCGTGCTGCTCGCGTTGAAAGCGGTCACGACAATTTTAGATTTGAAAGTATTGAGCTGGTTGCTCGACAGCGCGTCACTGTTCATTGCAGCGGGCGCGCTCGTCATTTTCCAGCCGGAACTGCGCCGGATGCTCGCGGAGTTGGGAAATTTACCACTCTTCGTCAGCACGAGCGAACAGCGCGAAAGCATTGAGGTCATTATTCAAACGGTTGAACGTCTGGCCGACGTAAAAATTGGCGCACTCATCGCCATCGAACAATCCATCCAACTTCAAGAAGCCGTTGAGTCGGGAATAAAAGTGGATTGCGACGCGACGCCGGAAATGTTGGAGACGATTTTTTTTCCGAACAACGCCGTGCATGACGGCGGCGTGATTATCAAAGGCGACCGCATCGCCTACGCCGCGTGTATTTTTCCGCTGACGCAGCGCGGTGATTTGAACAAGTCGCTCGGCACGCGCCATCGCGCGGCGATTGGTTTGACCGAGGAAACGGACGCGGTTGTCGTCGTCGTGTCCGAAGAGAACGGTATGATTTCGCACGCCTACAAAGGCCAGCTTGTGCGCGGTGTGACGCCGGAAGCATTGCGCGCATTTCTGGTTTCCGTCATCCTGCGTCCGGCGCGAACGAACAATATCATCAAGTGGCTGCGGGTCTGGATCATTGAAAAAAACAAGCCCACCGGCGCGGCGGTTGTTACCCGCCACGAACCGCGCCCGGCAGCCAAGCCCAACGCCAAATGAAATTTCTTTCCGCATTACGCGTCTGGCTCGTCGAGGACATCGGCTGGAAAATTTTTTCCGTTCTGCTCGCCGTCGCCATCTGGCTGACCGTGCATAAAATTTTGCTCGCGTCCGCGCTGCCGGTGGAAAACACCGGCGTCAGCACACTCACTTACGGCAATTTGCCCGTGATCATCGTCGCCGCCGCCGCCGACGTGCGCGACTACCGGCTGCTGCAACCGACCGTGACCATCACCGTCAGCGGCCCGCCCGAAGTCATCGGCCAACTGCAAGCCAACCAAGTCCGCGCCACGGTGGATTTGACCGGCACGACCAACATCAATACGCAAAAACAGCGCGTGGCCGTTTCCGTGCCGGCGGGCGTGACGGTGGTCAGCATCAAGCCCGATACCATCGGCGTCATTTCGCCGCCGCCGAAACAATGAGCAAACTATTTTCATGAGCGCGCACAAAAAAATCTTCGGCACGGACGGCGTTCGCGGCACGGCAAATGTCGAACCTGTCACAGCGGAAACGGCGTTGAAACTTGGGCGCGCGGCGGCGCACGTTTTCAAAAATCTGGAAACGCAGTCGCGCGGGCGCGGCAAACATAAAATCGTCATCGGCAAAGACACGCGGCTGTCCGGCTATATGCTGGAAAACGCGATTTCGTCCGGCATTCTTTCGATGGGCGTGGACGTTTTATTCATCGGGCCGCTGCCGACGCCGGGCGTGGCTTACGCGACGCGCAGTTTGCGCGCGGACGCGGGCATCGTCATCACGGCGTCGCACAATCCTTACACAGACAACGGTATTAAATTTTTCCGCGCCGACGGCTACAAGCTCGACGACAAAATTGAAGGCGAAATTGAAAATCTGGTTTTCTCCGGCGCGATTGAAAAAGTGCGTTCGTCTTCCGATCAAATCGGCAAAGCCGTCCGCATTGACGACGCGCTGGGCCGCTACATCGAATTTGCCAAATCCAGTTTTCCAAAGGGTCTCACGCTCGAAGGCGTGAAGATTGTTTTAGATTGCGGGAATGGCGCGGCCTACAAATCTTCGCCCTGCGTCTTGCGCGAACTTGGCGCGGAAGTTTTTGTTTTCAACAATCAGCCCGACGGCAAAAACATCAATGAAAACTGCGGTTCCATGCACCCGGAAGCGATGTGCAAAAAAGTTGTCGAATGCGGCGCGCACATTGGCATCGCGCACGACGGCGACGCCGACCGCGTTTTGTTGTGCGACGAAAAAGGCAATTTAATTGATGGCGATGACATCATGGCCATCGCCGCACTGGAAATGCTCGCGGAAAAAACTTTGGCGAAGAAAACTCTGGTCAGCACCGTGATGAGCAATGCCGGACTGGAAGCCGCCATCAAAAAAGCCGGTGGCAAAATGATCCGCACCGGCGTGGGCGACAAAAATGTGATCGATGAAATGTTGCGCGAAGGTTTCAACTTCGGCGGCGAGCAGAGCGGACATTTGATCTTCCGCGATTTCAGCACGACTGGCGACGGACTGGTGGCGGCATTGCAAATTTTGCGGATTCTTAAAACAAAAGGTCAGCCGCTTTCAAAATTGGCGCAGTGCTGGACGCGGTTTCCACAACTCGTGACGAACGTAAAAGTGCGCGAGAAGAAACCGTTCGAGCAATTGGACGGCGTGAATAAACTGGTGGCCGAAGCGGAAAAAGCATTGGCCGCGCAAGGCGGACGTTTGTTGCTGCGCTATTCCGGCACGGAACCGAAAGTGCGTCTGCTGGTGGAAGGTCGCGACCAAAAGTCACTGGCCGCGTGGTCAAAAAAAATCTGCGGCGCGATTCAGCAGCAGATTGGTTCCTAAAATCTCACGCCAAGACGCGAAGGCGCGAAGAAGAATTTTCACTTGGCGGCTTTGAGCTTCGCCGGTGAATGTTGGAGAGTCAGCGATGCGTGTTGGAGCTTCACCCGCGAGTTTTTAGGAATCACTGTTCACTCTTCAAGACTCGCTTGTGATTGTTTGGATGTCATCGTTGAGTGCTCAAGTCTCATGGTTGAGTCCTAAAGAGTCAGATGCGACTCCCAAACACTCACCGTTGACTGTTTAGGAGTCAAAGTTGACTCCCAAAGAGTCATCATTGAGTCTTAAACAATCAACTTTAAGACTCGCAACCTAATCATTTTCAACAAACTAGGATGATTTTAGCGCAAAACATCCTTCCGGTGGCTCGGAAAGGGGTTTGGGGAGGATTCGGAAGAAAAATCAGGCGTGGACAGCCGCCGGAGCCGGAGCCGGAGTGGCACTGGCTTTTTGGAAACGCTGGCCGAGTTGATCTGCCACCGGTTTGAGGCCGGGCGTCATGGTCGCGGCGGTTTTGACATAATTATACACCTGCGAAGCTTCCTTCATCGCCTCGCCGCCGACCGCAAGTCTTGTGTCGTCAATTTCCGAAACCAGTTGTGCCACGGCAGTATTGATGTCCGTCAACACGGCGAACAAAGCCACATCCAAAGCGAATTCATCCGTATCAAAACTTTTCGGCAGGATGTCGGGATTGTTTTGGGCGGCTTGCAGCGCGTTCTGGACGAAGGATAAACTGTTTGGCCCGGTCCTGAAGATGGATTTGCGTTCATCCGGCGTGAGGTTGACGAGGAAGGGTAGTTTCTGCTGGATGACGGCAACAGCATCTTTAATCGCTTGCAAGTCGGCGGCGGCAACGGTGGCGGAGATGTTTTGATACGGCATGATTTTTTATTGTGTGTTGGTTATTTATTTTGGTGAATGAGGAAAATACGAACCCTCTCTAATGAATACGTTGGAGAAAGCCGAATCTTTCAAAAATAAAATATATTTTCTGCGGACGCGAAATAACTTGGCATTTTTGCATGAAAGTCTGGCCTTACCTTGATTTGGTGGACAGCCGAGGAACAAATCATTTCACCGGCAAGCTCACACTGATGGTCGTCCCGCGCCCGGCGCGCGAGCGGATTTGGATTTCGCCGTGATGCGTCTCGATGATGCGCCCGACAATCGCGAGGCCGAGTCCCGTGCCTTTCGCCTTCGTTGTCGCCAGCACCGTCTTGAACGCGCGCTTCTGCTGCTCCGCACTCATGCCGCCGCCGGTGTCCTTGAACTCCACCGCGACGCGCATTGATTTATCCGCCCCGCGCAACACGCGCGAGCGGATGGTCAACGTGCCGCCCTCGCCCATCGCCTCGGCGGCGTTGAGAATCAGATTGAGAAACGCCTGTTCTAATTGCGGCGCATCGCCGGAAACCAGCGGCAAGTTGGATTGCAAATTGTGAACGAGCTTGATGTCCTGATTCGCCAGCTTGTGGCGCACGAGCAAACTTAATTCGTCCACCAGATCGTTCATGTTCACCGGCGCAAACTTCGGTTCCGTCGTCCGCGCAAAATCCAGAATCTGCTCCACGATTTTGTTCAGGTGCTCAATCTTTGCCTCGATGATTTGCGCGTCTTTATTGCGCGGATCCTTCGGCTCGAATTTCAAATCAAGCGAGTGATACAGCAGTTTCATCACCGTGAGCGGATTGCGAATTTCGTGCGCGACCTCCGCCGCGAGCAAGCCGAGCGCGGAAAGTTTTTCGTTCTGGCGCAACTGTTCTTCCACATCCACGACGCGTTCGTAAAGTCGCGCCTTCTCAATTGCGATGGCGGAAAGTTCGGCGAGCGCGGAAAGAATTTTTATTTCCTCGTTGGAAAAACTATACGGACGCGCCGTGTAAACGCTCAACGCGCCGATACATTGGCCGGCAAAAATCAGCGGCACGCTCAAGAGTGAAACCAGATTTTCGCGCCGCGCCAATTCGACATTTTGATAGCGCGTGTCCGTCTGCACATTGGCGACTTGCAATGGTTTTTTACGACGCACGACGACGCCAATCAGGCTTTCGCCCGCACTCAAACGCGGTTTGTGGATGTAAGCGTCGCCCGCGCCAAAGCTCGCGCGCAAGTCCAGCCACTCGCGCGTTTCGTCAATGAGCATGAGCGAACACATCCGTGCGCGCATGAGTTCGCAGGCTTCCTTCGTGATGGCGCGCAACGCTTCGTCCAAATTCAAAGTGGAATTAATCGTGCGGCTCACGCTGGAAAGCGACTCGAACAACATGACTTTCAAACGCAGTTGTTCGTAAAGCCAGGTGTTGTGAATCACCTTCGCCGCTTGAATCGCCAGTTCCTGCAACAGTTCCTGATCATCTTCCGAAAACGCGTTCACGCGTTCGGAATCCACATTGATGACGCCGCGCACTTCGCCTTGAACTTCGAGCGGCACGGCGAGTTCCGAGCGCACATCGCGGCGAATGCTGACGTAGCGCTTATCCTGTGTCACATCGCCGACGCGCACGGTCTTGCCGTTTTGCGCGACCCAGCCGGTGACGCCTTCGCCGACGCGCAGTTTTAATTTGCGCGCGGACGCCGAAAGATTTTGCGCCGCGTGAATTTCCAGAAAGCCCGACGTGGGATTGATGAGGGCGAGCGAACCGCTGGAAGCGCGCATCACGCGCACGGCCTCACTGACGATGAGTTGCAGCGCTTCCTGCGAATCCAGCGTCGAGTGAATGACGCTGCCGACCTGATACAGCAGACGCAAACGCTCGTGGCTCAATTTTAATTTTTCCAGTTGCTCGCTCACGAAGTCAGTTTTTAATTTTGAATTTTAAGTTTTTAATTGGGGGGAACGCGTCGCAGCAATTTTGTTTTTAACTTAAAACTTAAAATTTACCTTGTCCTTACAATCAAAATTGTTCCCAGCGTCGCGAAAAATAAATTGGGCAGCCACGCCGCGAGCCAGGCAGGCAAATGGCCGTTCATGCCGAACGCGAGGCTGACCTGTTGCAGCACAAAATACGCGAAGCAGATGAAAATACTGCCCGCCACGCCGAAAAACAAATTGCGCCGGCCCGATTGCGCGCCAAACGGAATCGCGATGAACACCACGACGAGACACGTCCACGGCGCGGCGAGCCGGCCGTAATATTTTGTGCGCAGCGCGTTCGCATCGTCGCGCGGCAAATCGGGATGCAGCTTGAGATACTCGCGCAAATCTTTCAGCGGAATGTCCGCGCTGCGCGAGCCGCGCACCGTCTGCGAATCGCTCATCTTAATGTTGCTCAAAATCTGACGCGGCGTTTCGTCAAACTCCGGCATGGCGATGAGGTTCGTTGCGAACGTCGGCACGAGCGTGCCGTGCGGCGATTGCGTGAACATTTTTGCATTGGAAAAAATCCAGACGTTGTTCGTGCGTCCGGCGCGTTCGGCGTCGAGCGCGCGCCACGAGCCATCAGCGGTCGTCCACGTCACATTCGGGTTCAGCATGATGTGGGTGACGGCATCGTAATCGCCAATCTGCCAGATGCGGTTCGCGTGCGCGGTGCGAAAACCGATTTTTGTAAAATGCGTTTTGGCCTTCGGATTGTTTTCCAACTGAACATGGCGCGAAAGAATTTCTTCCGTCCAGTTCGCACAGCGCGGCACAACGATTTCGTTCATCGCAAAATAAATTCCGCCCGCCGCAAGGCCGACCACAAAATACGGCGCGCACAAGCGCCACAAACTCACACCGGCGGCACGCAACGCGGTGAGTTCGTGATGGCGCGAATGTTGCGTGAGCGCGTAAAGCAGCGCGAGCAGCAGCGCGATGGGCAGCACGAGAATTAAAAAACCCGGCATCATCGCAGCGGCATATTCCGCGCAGTCGAACAGCCGGAGATGGTGTTCCTGCATCGTGTCAATTTCGCTGAAAAAAAAGTAGGCGACCCAGAAAACGAGAAAACCGCCGAGGCAGTAGGCCAGCGGCGTGAGGAGTTCGCGAAACAGGTATCGATCGTGCAACCGCATGGCGCAGGTTAAACGGCAGACGGATTTCTGCCAACCCAATTACAGCGGGGAAAAATCTTGCGTTTGGACGGTTTTAATCTATTTTCCTCCGCCCTGTTGGGTTGGTAGCTCAGTCGGTAGAGCAGTGCCCTTTTAAGGCATTGGTCGAGAGTTCGAGTCTCTCCCAACCCACCAGTTTTCATTTTCCACTTGGCGTCAAGGTGTGGCTCAACAGTCAGCCAGTCCTAAAATTTCCCCGCGCAACAATTTTCAAATTTGTCTTTTCCCGCGCCTGCGCTAGAGTGGATTTATTAAAGCGACCACGCACATCAAGTTTTGGGGCGTTCGCGGTTCGATTCCTTCTCCCGGCGCGGACACCGTGCGTTACGGCGGCAACACCACCTGCGTCGAAGTCCGGCACGGTCGCGACATCATTATTCTCGACGCCGGAACTGGTCTGCGAAAACTTGGCCTCTCGCTGCTGGAAGAATTTAAGCGCGGTCAACTCAACTTATCTTTGCTCCTGTCGCACACGCATTGGGATCACATTCAAGGTCTGCCGTTCTTCGCGCCGATTTACGAATCCCGTTGCCGCCTGCACATTCTCGGCAGCGAAGGCGCGCGCAAAAGCCTCGTCGCCGCCATCACCGGCCAGATGGAAAGCACCTACTTTCCCGTGCCGTTTTCGCGTCTGCCCAGCAACATCGAGATCGAGGAACTGAAAGATTTTAATTTCAGCATCGGCCATTTTCTCGTGCGCGCCTTTCGTGCGAATCATCCCGGCGTGACCGTCGGCTACCGGCTCTTTGCGCCCGATGGCGTCGTCTGTTTTTTTCCCGACACCGAACCGCGCACCGGCGGCGACGACCGCGACATGATTGAGTTTGTGCGCGACGCCGACGTGCTGATTCTCGATTCGCAATACGACCGCGCGGAATACAAAAAGCACACCGGCTGGGGTCACGGCTGCGTGGATGATTCCGTGGCGCTTGCGCTCAAGGCTGGCGTGAAAAAACTCATTCTTTTCCACCACGACCCCGACCACGCCGACCGGAAAATTGACGCCTTTCTGAAACACGCCCGCGCGCTGGTGAAAAAGTCGAACGGAAAATTAAAAGTGGAAGCCGCGCGCGAAGGCATGACGATTCAGCTTGATGGAAAAAGTTCGTGGTAAATTTCTTTTAAGTGCAATCAACCCGGCGGCCAGTCCATGTGGCGTCCGCCAAGAATGTGGACATGCAGGTGCGGCACGGTTTCGCCGCCGTCCGTGCCGTTGTTGATGACCAGCCGGTAGCCGTTCTGCAAATCCAATTGCTTCGCCACTTCGGCGGCTTTGAGCAGCAAATGTCCAAGCAATTGCTGGTCGTCCGCCGTCGTCTCGCCGATGCGCGGAATCGGCTGCTTCGGCACAATCAAAACGTGCGTGGGCGCAGCAGGATTGATGTCGCGAAAGGCGAGCACGAGCTCGTCTTCAAACACAATCTGCGCGGGAATTTCGCGCGCGACGATTTTTTCAAAAAGAGTCTTCATGAAGTTTTAAATTTTAAGTGTTTAATTTTTAGT
>DATCFH010000155.1:0-10550 GCA_036509625.1 Verrucomicrobiia bacterium | reverse complement strand
TGAGTGCGACGAACTGGGTCTCGCTTAGCGGCAATTATAATACCAATGTTAACAATATGTCCGGACAAAACTTTTGGTTCGTTACCAACAGCTTGGTGGGAGATCCGACCCAGCCCGGTAGTGCCACCTTCTTCCGGTTTGTTTATCCTTAAAAGACTAACTTTAGTTTCCCAAGCTGGGGTTGAGTTAAAACTTGGCCCCGGCTTTTTATTGCCGCCAACAAAAATCAATTTTCACCAAACCATTATCAGTTTTTTAATAACTATCTTGTTTCCCAAGCGTCTGTAACTGCACAATGAAATTTCCCGTCGCAATTTTTTGCCTGTTGTTCGCCTTCGCCGCCGATGCCGCCGAGTTGAAGGTGGACTTGAACCCGCCCGACAATCGCAAGGACATCCTGACGCCGCATTGGGAAAATTGGGCGTGGCACGAAGGCGCTTCCGGCTCGCAGACATTCGGAAATGTCACCGTCACTTTTCGCGCCGCCACGAACGAAATGCTTGCGCCTATTTGGTTCAAAGGTCTGCTCGATTTTGGCGCGACGATGGCGGCGGATGGCATTGCGCTCAAAAATTCCACCAATGCCAGCAGCCTGGAAATGGTGATTGGCGGATTGACGCCCGGCAAACATACCATCGTTACTTATCACAACGAACTGCGCGACCACGTTGCGCCGACGGTTTTGGATGTGTTCGTTGGTAATGAGCAAAAAGTAAAAGGTTTGGTTTCCACTTACCGCGCGACCAATGATTACGAGGTCGCCAGCACGTTTCTGGAAATTGAAGCCGTCGCCGGAAAAAATGTCGTCATTCGCTTTCAGCCGGAAAATTCCAGCGCAAATCAAAGTTTCATCATCAACGGTTTTGAAATCGATTCTGCCAATCCACGCACAAAAGCCATCAAGCCTTCGCCCGCCAATGAAGATGAACACTGGCCGAACGAATCGGCTGTGACTTGGACTGCGCCAGCCACAGCGGTTTCGCATCTATTTTATTTCGGCACGGATGCAAATGCCGTTGCCATCGCAACAACCGCCTCACCGGAGTTCAAAGGCAGTTTAAGTTCAGCGAATTTCCCACTGCCAAAACTAGACCCGCAGCAAAATTATTTCTGGCGCGTGGATGAAGTGGACGCGGCAAAAAATATTACGCGTGGCGAAGTCTGGCGTTTCCGCACACGCTCAATTGCCTTTCCGACGGCGGAAGGCTACGGACGTTTTGCGCGCGGCGGACGGGGCGGACGAATCATTGAAGTCACCAATTTGGAGGACTACAACTTTGGCAAAGGTGAAGCGGTGATTCCCGGAAGTTTCCGCGCCGCCGTCGAAGCTGACGGCCCGCGCACAATTATTTTTCGCGTCTCCGGTATCATTCATCTCAAGCTGCCGTGCGCGGTGCATAATCCCTATTGCACCATCGCCGGACAGACCTCGCCGGGCGACGGCATTTGCCTCGCGGATTACGGCGCGGGTGCTTACGGCACGCACGATGTCATCATTCGTTATATGCGTTTCCGTGTCGGTGATGGTGCGAAGCGGGCGATGGATGGTGCGGGCATGGGTTACTGTGACAATTGCATCATGGATCATTGTTCGATCAGTTGGAGTTCGGATGAAGGCACGAGTTCACGCGGCGCGAAGAATATTACTTCCCAGCGCAACATCGTTGCCGAGGCGTTGCAACACGGGCCGCATTATCGCGCGAGTGACCGCACGAAGTTGGAGACACACGCGTTCGCCGGTTCCATTAGCGGCAACATCGGCAGTTACCATCATAACTTGCTCGCGGATTGCACGGATCGGAATTGGAGTCTCGCTGGCGGTTTGACGCAAAGCGGGAAATACGCTGGCTACTTGGACATCCGCAACAATGTCGTCTATAACTGGACGGCGCGCACGACCGATGGCGGCGTGAAGGAATTAAATTACGTCAACAATTACTACAAACCGCACGCACCAAATCCGTTTGTGAAATGGCTGCTCAAGCTCGATAAAATCAATCCCGCGTGGGGCACGGAAAGCTATTACATGACCGGCAACGTGCTGGAAGGTTTCGTGGACGAGACGAATAATTGGAACGCGTTTGCCAATGGCGCGGCAGTTGAAAAACAGGTGCGCGTGGATTCAGAATTATTTCCTTCGTTTGTGAAAACGCAAACCGCGCGCGAGGCGTTCACGAATGTTTTAGCCAATGTCGGCGCGAATTTCCCGAAGTCAGACGCGATTGATTTGCACCTCATCAAGGACGTGCGCGACGGCGCGGCGGAATTCACCGGCACGCGCGGGCCGACTTACGGCGACCGGCCGAGTCCGAATTTCGCGGGCATCATTGACACGCAATCCGACGACAAGAGCGCGCTCGGTTCACCGAATTTCCCGTGGCCGGATTACCAGACTTACAACGTGCCGGTGGACAGCGACCATGACGGAATTCCCGACGATTGGGAAAAAGCCCACGGTTTGAATCCAAATGATGCCAGCGACGCGAACAAAGATTTGAACGGCGACGGCTACACGAATCTGGAAAAATACCTCAACTCGCTCGTCGGTGAATATTCACTTTGAAAATCAACTTATGAAAAATAAAATAATTTTTGCCGCAGCAATTTCACTTGTGGCGCAACTGGGTTTCGCCCGTGAAAACTGGCCGATTCCTGACGACACCATCAAAGCGCGTGATGTCGCATGGAGCAATTACGAGCAGCAGGTGATTTCCAATTGCGCGCCGGCCATCGCCGAGTGGGCGAAAAAGGGCAAGCCGTTCATCCCGTGGGCGGCGCTGCCGTCGGATTTGCCGCAGGCGAATGTGCCCGCATTTCCCGGCGCGGAAGGCGGCGGAAAATTTTCCTTCGGCGGTCGCGGTGGGAAAATTTTTGTCGTGACGAGCCTCGCCGACAGCGGGCCGGGAACTTTGCGCGAGGCGTGTGAATCCGCCGGGCCGCGCATCGTGGTTTTCAATGTCGCGGGCATCATTCATTTACAAAAACCGATTTACATCGAAGCGCCTTATATCACGATTGACGGCCACACCGCGCCCGGCGACGGCATTTGCATCGCCGACAACGGCATTGACGACAACGCGCACGACGTGGTGATTCGCTACCTGCGTTTGCGCCGAGGTAATCTGGATATTTTTAACCGTCACGGCGTTCATTACGGCAGTCCGATTGGCAACATCATCATTGACCACGTTTCGGCGAGCTGGGGCGAGGATCAAAACATTGACACTTATCGCCACATGTATGAGCCGACAAACGGCGGCGCGTCTTTGAAACTTCCCGCTGTCAACGTGACGATTCAGTGGACAATCACGAGCGAGGCGCTGAACACTTACAACCACGCGTTTGGGGGCGATTGGGGCGGACGCAATTCGGGTTTCCACCACAATCTTTTTGCCTGCAACACCGGGCGTAATCCGAGCGTCGCGATGACTTATGATTTTAATTTCGTCAACAACGTGCTGTTCAACTGGCGGCATCGCACCATTGATGGCGGTGGCGAAGAAAGCCTTTACAACATCATCAACAATTATTACAAGCCCGGCCCGGCGGTGAATAACGGGCCAGTCAAATACCGGATTCTCGAACCTTCGGCGACCGTGACGAAACAAAATCCGACGCCGCGTTTTGGCAAGGCTTATGTCGTCGGCAACATCGTTGAGGGAAATGAAAAAGTTACCGCCGACAACTGGGCGGGCGGCGTGCAATTCGCCGATGGCGGCTCGAAGGACGATCCGACCATCAACACCAACGAGTCCATGAAAAAAATCGTCGTGCAGGTGCGCGTGGATCAACCGTTCCCGATGCCGCCGATGACCATCACTTCGGCGAAGGAAGCCTACGTTGCCGTTTTGAAAGATGTCGGTGACACGTTGCCGCGCCGCGACGCCGTGGATAAACGTGTTATTGAAGAAGTCAGAACCGGCAAAGTCTGGAGCGAAGGCAAAGAATTTTTGCCGCCGCAAATGAAAGGTCTCGCCAAAAATAATTACGGCATGGCTGGCAACGGCATCATCACCGACCCCGCGCAAGTCGGCGGTTATCCTGATTACAAAGGCGAACCGATAAAAGATTTGGGCACCGATGGCATTCCGCTTTCGTGGAAAAAGAAATTTAATTTGGATGTGAACGATGCTTCGCTCGCGCAAAAGGATTTGTCGGGCGACGGCTACACGGTCATGGACAAATACCTCGCCGGTCTTGACCCGACGAAGAAAATTGACTGGAGCAATCCGCAGAGCAACGTCAACACTTTGAAGTGAATCCGGGCACGCAAAAAGTTTCTTCCTACGCATGGGCGGTCGTGGCGTTGCTCTGGCCGGTGGTGATGTTGAATTACCTCGACCGGCAGATGGTTTCGTCCATCCGCGCTTCCATTCGCGCGGACATTCCGAGCATCGCCAACGACCAGGACTTCGGCACGCTCATGGCCGTATTCATGTGGGTTTATGCGCTCTTGAGTCCCGTCGGCGGTTTCATCGCAGACAAATTTAATCGCCGCTGGACGGTCATCGGCAGCTTATTTGTTTGGTCAGTCGTGACGTGGGCGACCGGCCACGCGCAGACATATTCGCAAATGCTGACGTGCCGCGCGCTCATGGGCATCAGCGAGGCATTTTATATTCCCGCCGCGCTTGCGCTCATCGCTGATTTTCACACCGGCGACACGCGCGCCCGTGCAATCGGCGTGCATCAAAGCGGTATTTACGTCGGCCTCGCACTCGGTGGCATCGGCGGTTACATCGCGCAAACAAGTTCTTGGCGGAACTGTTTTACTTGGTTTGGCATGGCCGGAGTAATTTATGCCGTGGTTTTAATTTTGGCCTTACGCGATGCGCCGATTGAAAATAAAAACGCCGCTGCAAAAAAATCTGTTTCCATTTTCGAAACCTTCTTTGCGCTCTGGTCGCAACCGGCATTTTGGATTTTAGTTGTTTATTTTACGCTGCCCGCCATCGCCGGCTGGGTGACGAAGAACTGGCTGCCGACTTTTCTCGCGGACACATTTAATTTGAAACAAGGGCCGGCAGGTTTGTCGGCTACGGGCTACATTCAAATCGCGTCGTTCGTCGGCGTGCTGCTCGGCGGCATGGTTGCCGATTGGTGGATGCGTAAAACAAATCGCGGACGCATCTACACCAGCGCGCTCGGCGTGTTCCTGCTTGTGCCCGCGTTATTGTTGCTCGGTTATGCGTGGACTTTGCCCGTGGCGATTGGCGCGATGATTTTGTTCGGCCTCGGCTGGGGATTTTTTGACTGCAACAATATGCCCATCCTCTGCCAGATTGCGCGCCCCGAACATCGTGCGACCGGCTACGGTTTTATGAACCTCGTGAGCATCAGCGTCGGTGCGGGCGCGACCGTCGCGCTCGGTTGGATGCGCGATCATCACGTCAAATTTGCCATCGCTTTCGCCGTGTCGGCGGCGGTAGCCTTGTTGAGCGTCGGCCTAATTTTATTGGTGAAACCGCGCGTTGAAACTTTTGAAAATTCTTAAAATGAAACCCGCTTTGACCGGAATTGTCCCACCGATGATTACGCCATTGCGTAATCGCGATGAACTTGACGTGGCCGGCTTGGAAAAATTGATCGAACACATTTTGTCTGGTGGCGTAAATGGACTTTTCATTCTTGGCACAACCGGCGAAGGGCCAAGTTTAAGTTATCGCCTGCGGCGCGAACTCATTGAACGTGTTTGCAAACAAGTGAAAAATCACGTGCCAGTTTTAGTCGGCATCACCGACACCGCATTTATCGAATCCGTAAATGTCGCGCGCGCCGCCGCTGATTTTGGCGCGGACGCGCTCGTCGTCGCGCCGCCATATTATCTGCCGGAAGCGCAACCGGAATTGCAAGAATACTTGGATCATCTCGTTCCCGAATTGCCGTTGCCGCTTTACATTTATAATATGCCTGCGCTGACGAAAGTTCACTTTGAACTCGAAACCGTCCGCCGCGCGATGGACAATCCGCGCATCATCGGCCTCAAAGATAGTTCCGGCGATTTGAACTATTTCAAAAACGCCGCTGAACTCATCAAGCAACATCGTCCCGACTGGCCGTTGCTTTGCGGACCGGAAGAAAAACTTTTTGCCACGCTCCAAATCGGCGGCAATGGCGGTGTGAGTGGCGGCGCAAATTTATTTCCGAAACTTTACGTCAAAGTTGTCGAGGCTTATCGCGCCGGAAATCTTGCCCGTGCCGAGGAATTGCAAAAGCAAATCCAGCGCGTTAGCGATTCCTTTTATCGCATCGGCAAATACTCGTCATCCATTATCAAAGGCATTAAATGCGCGTTGAATTGCCTTGGTGTTTGTGATGATTTCATGGCCGAGCCGTTCCACCGTTTCCGCGCGGAAGAAAGAAAACTGATGCAAACCCGCTTGAAGGAAATCCAGGCGGAAGTGTCCAAGCTGAATCTCGAATGAAGTTATTGCTGCCAATTCAAATTGCGTTCGCGTTGATTTTTTTCAACGCACAGGCGGAAGATTTTTCCGTTTTGAATCCGGCGGCATTTTCGAATTACGTCGCCCATTTTAATTCGATGGAAGACGAAAACGTTACCAACTTTATTTCCAATGCCGATTCCTGGATCTGGCTGCAAAAGAAAATTCCGTTCTTCGAGTGTCCCGACAAGGAGGTTGAGGAGCTGTATTATTTCCGCTGGTGGTCGTTCCGCAAACATCTGGAACAGACGACGAACGGTTTTGTCTTTACTGAATTTCTCACGAAGCCGCAGCCCGTCAGCAGCGCGCTCGGCTTTCACATCGCCGAAGGCCGCTGGCTGCGCGACCAAAATTATCTCGACGATTATGTTCGTTACTGGCTGCGCGCCGACAATCGCCGCCAGCAATTGCATCGTTACAGCAGTTGGCTGGAAGCCGCGCTGTATCAGCGTTATCTTGTCACGCAGGATAAGACTTTTCTCCTCTCGCTGCTGGATAATTTGGTCGCCGACTATCGCCAATGGGAAAATGAAAAGCAGATTGCGAGCGGACTTTTCTGGCAATTCGACGTGCGTGACGCGATGGAAGAATCCATCAGCGGCTCGCGCACCAACAAAAATCTACGCCCGACCATCAACAGCTATATGTTCGCCAATGCGCGCGCCATCGCGGAAATCGCGCGGCTGGCTGGCGATAAAAAAACTGCCAAAGAATTTGATGCCAAAGCCGCGCAATTGAAAAAGCTCACTCAAGAAAATCTATGGAATGCGGACGCAAAGTTTTTTGAGGTGAAGCAGGAAGATGGGAAATTTTCCAACGCGCGCGAAGAAATTGGATTCATCCCGTGGATGTTTGAACTGCCGGATGCGAATAAAAATTACGATGTGGCGTGGATGCAATTGACCGAAACCCAAGGTTTTTCCGCGCCGTTTGGCGTCACCACTGCCGAGCGGCGCAGCCCGTTTTTTCGCACGCACGGTTATGGCCATTGCGAATGGGACGGCGCGGTTTGGCCTTTCGCCACGTCACAAACGCTCGCCGCGCTCGCGAATTTCTTGCGCGACTACAAACAATCTGTCGTCACCAAAGCCAGTTACTTTGATGCTTTTCGGACTTACGTTCACAGCCAATATGCCGACGGCAAGCCTTACATCGGCGAGTATCTTGATGAAACGACCGGCCAATGGATCAATGGCGTCAATGGTCGCAGTCGTTATTACAATCATTCAACCTTTGCGGATTTGGTCATCACCGGCGTCGTCGGTTTGGTTCCGCGCGCGGACAACCTCGTGGAAATTTTCCCGCTGCTGCCGGATGGCATTTGGAATTATTTTTGCCTCGATGGCGTGAATTATCACGGTCACACGCTCACGATTATTTGGGACAAAGACGGAACGCGTTATCATCGTGGCGCGGGTTTGATTCTACTGGTTGATGGAAAAGAAATTGCGCATGGCCAAAAACTCGCAAAGCTGACCGGAAAGTTGCCATGAGACATTTACGATTTACGATTTACGATTTACGATTGGTGGCCTGCGCCGCCTTCGTCCTGTTTGCCTCATTTTCAGTTTTCGCTGCGCCCAAAAAAACGGCGGTAAAAATTTCGCCGATAATTTCCATCGGCGCGGACGGCGAATTGGTTTATGACGCAGACGAGCGCGGCAATCGCGTTCCAGATTTTTCCAACTGCGGTTATTTTGGCGGCGACAAACAAATTCCCGATGCGCCAGTCCGTGTTTTTGTCGCACCAATCGCTGGCGACGAAACTGCGCGGATTCAAAAGGCGATTGATTACGTCGCCAGCTTGCCGCCAGATTCTAACGGCGTTCGCGGCGCGGTTTTGTTGCTGAAAGGTCGCCACGAAGTATTTGGCGGACTGCAAATCACCAATGCTGGTGTGGTGTTGCGCGGGCAAGGCGCGGAAACTAATGGAACAATTTTAGTTGCAGCGGGAATTGACCGTCGCACGCTCATTCGCATCTGCGGACAAAATAATTTTTCCAGCAACACAAATTCAAACTGGCAGATCACGGATGATTACGTTCCCGTTGGCGCGACCAGTTTTCATTTGCAGGACGCGAGCAGTTTGAAAATTGGCGACACGATTGACATTGTTCGTCCCAGCACAAAGGAATGGATTGATGCGCTCGGCATGACGGAATTCGGCGGCGGTCTTGGCGACTGGCGTCTGGTCTGGCACGCGGGCAGTTACGATTTGGTCTGGGATCGCGTCGTTCAAAAAATTGATGGCAACCGCGTAACAATTGACGCGCCAATTACAACGGCGATTGAAGCAAATTTCGGCGGCGGTTTTGTAAAAACTTATTCCTGGCCGGGTCGCATTCAAAATGTCGGCGTAGAAAATCTGCGGCTCGAATCTGCCTTCGACGTGAATAATCCAAAGGACGAAAATCATTCTTGGTTTGCGATCACAATGGAAAACGCCGCTGATGCTTGGGTTCGTCAGGTTGCGTTTGAGCATTTCGCTGGTTCAGCCGTGGCGGTTTACGAAAGTTGCAAGCGTGTGACGGTGGCAGATTGTCGCTCGCTCGCGCCGGTTTCCGAAGACGGCGGCTGGCGGCGGAATACTTTTTTCACGATGGGGCAACAGACTTTATTTCTGCGTTGTTTTGCGGAACATGGTCGCCACGATTTTTCCGTCGGCCACTGCGCCGCCGGGCCGAATGCATTTGTGCAATGCGATTCAATTTTGCCGACCGCCGACAGTGGCGCGATCCAAAGCTGGGCGAGCGGCACGCTCTTCGACAACGTGCGGATTGACGGCGGCAATTTGAGCCTGATGAATCGCGGCGGCGATGAGGAAGGCGCGGGCTGGTCGGCGGCGAACTCGGTTTTGTGGAATTGCATCGCGGCGAGAATTAATTGCGAGAAACCGCCGAGCGCGCAGAACTGGGTGTTTGGCGCGTGGGGAGAATTTGCGGGCAATGGCAGTTGGCGGCAGTCGAATGAAACGATGAAACCGGAAAGTTTGTTCGCTGCACAACTTGCCGACCGTTTGGGAAATGCCGCCGCAGATCAACTTTTGGCGAGCGCGAAAATTCCAACGGAAATTGAAAGCGGAAAATCAGTTGATGAACTTTTCGACACAGAACTAAAAACTAAAAATCCAAAACTAAAAATTTCCATCACAAACGGCTGGCTGGTTTGTGACGGCAAATTATTGATCGGTTCGACGATGGGGATCAACTGGTGGCGCGGCAATATGCGACCGAGCGAGGCGCAAAATTATGGCGATAATTTGACGCGATTCGCGCCGGGACGCGACGGCGCAGGCTTCACTGATAACCTGAAATCATTGACTGATTCAATGGTTGGAAAACATATCGCCGCACTCGATCATCACTATGGACTTTGGTATGACCGTCGCCGGGAGGATCACGAACGTGTGCGCCGCGTGACCGGCGACGTTTGGCCGCCGTTTTACGAGCAGCCGTTTGCGCGTAGCGGCAGTGGTATGGCGTGGGATGGTTTGAGCAAATACGACCTGACGAAATTTAATCCGTGGTATTGGTCGCGCTTGGAAAACTTTGCGGAACTGTGCGACGAACGAGGCTTGGTTTTGTTTAACGAAAATTATTTCCAACACAACATTCTTGAAGATGGCGCGCATTGGGTGGACAGCCCATGGCGTTCATCGAACAACATCAACGACACCGGATTTCACGAGCCGCCGTTTGAGATTGAAAAGCGGATTGTCATGGCACCGCAGTTTTACGACGTGACGAATCCAGTGCGGCGCAAACTGCATGAAGGTTTCATCCGGCAAAATCTGAATAATTTTACGAACAACGCGAATGTGATCCAGTTCACGAGCGCGGAATTTACCGGGCCGCTGGCGTTCGAGCAATTTTGGCTGAACACGATTGGCGATTGGGAGCACGCGACAAAAAACCATCCGCTGATTGCGCTCGCGGCGACGAAGAATGTGCAGGACGCGATTCTCGACGACGCGAAACGGGCGGCGGTTGTGGATATGATTTGCTTTCGTTATTGGTGGCAAACGGACAAAGGTTTATTTGCGCCGAATGGCGGACAAAATCTTTCGCCGCGACAGTTGGAGCGTCCGTGGAAAGGCGGGTCGCCGTC
>DATCFH010000154.1:0-2194 GCA_036509625.1 Verrucomicrobiia bacterium | reverse complement strand
ATGCGGCTATCGGAGCGTGAATTCATTTTGGATCGCCTTTCAGCACACAACAGGATTGTCCCCAAAAAAATTCCAACGTCGGTATTGGTTGACTACCTGTCGCTATTTTCAGCAAGCGGGTTTCAGCTCGGCTATTTCAAGTCGTTCTTTCTCTCACGCGAATTGACTCATTTAGACAAATCACGATGAAAAAAACTGGGAACCTACATTCTAAAAAAGGTGAAGTCGCTGCCAACACCAGCGACCGCCAGAAATTTCTCAATTAACGAGTTCATATGATAAATATCAGGCCAAGGTCTAGCGCAATACGATTGACTGGTGTTTTTACTGCTCTCGTGATATCAACTTCTGTCTTTAGCGCAAATGTCTTACCGGTTGTTCCGGTTGTGGCGAGGCCTGTTATCCCGACAAATAGCCTCAACTTCGCCGACTTTGGCAACGGCGACGGAAAAACATTGAACACCGCCGCGTTTGAAAAAGCTTTTGCCGCGCTCGCCGAAAAAGGCGGCGGCGAACTTGACGTGCCGCCGGGCATCTGGCTGACCGGGCCGATTAAACTACGCAGCCATGTTAATCTCCACCTCGAACGTGGCGCGCTCATTCAATTTTCCCGCGATTATAAATTATATCCGCTCGCCGTGTTTGATTTGAAAGGCGAAAAGGAAGTGGATTCCACCTCGCCGATTTCCGGTCAGAATTTGGAAAATGTTGCCATCACCGGCGAAGGCATCCTTGACGGCGGCGGTGACGCGTGGCGGCCGCTGAAGAAAGACAAGCTCGGCGATGGCGACTGGAAGGCGCTCGTCAAATCCGGCGGCGTGTTGAATGAAAAAGGCGACACCTGGTATCCGAGCCGTGAAGTGATCGGCGGCGCAAAGCTTGTGGAAAAATTGCGGAAGGAAAATTCCGTCGCGCTGACGGATTACGAACCGGCGCATCAATTTCTCCGTCCGAAAATGCTGCGGCTGATTGGCTGCAAAAAAGTTTTACTGCAAGGCTTCACGATTCAAAATCCGCCGAACTGGACGATGAATCCGGTGCTGTGCGAGGACGTTTCCATTTTGAATGTCCAAGTTCACAACCTGCCCACCGCGCAAAACAGTGACGCGCTCGACCTCGAATCCTGCCGCCGCGCGGTGATTCGCGGCTGCACATTTGACACCGGCGACGACGGCATCTGTATCAAGTCCGGCCAAGACGCCGTTGGCCGGCGCATCGGCGTTCCGACCGAAGATGTGCTGGTCGAAGGCTGCACGGTTTATCATGCGCATGGCGGTTTCACCATCGGCAGCGAGATGTCCGGCGGTGTGCGTAATATCCGCGTGAACAATTGCACGTTCATCGGCACGGACATTGGGCTGCGGTTCAAAAGCACGCGTGGTCGCGGCGGCGTGGTGGAAAAGATTTTCATCTCCAATGTGCGGATGCTGGACATCCCCGGCGACGCCATTAATTTCAATTTGTATTACGGAGGAACAATCGAAACGAATCTGCCGCCGGTCACGGAAGCGACGCCGCAGTTCCGCGACATCCACATTGAGAACGTGATCTGCCGGGGCGCGCAATCGGCGATTGTGCTGCAAGGTCTGCCGGAAATGCCCATCCGCGACATTTTTCTGAAAAACGTTTCCATCACATCGCAAAAGGGCGTTTTCGTGACGGATGCGGACGGCATTCATTTTGAAAATGTCCAAGTGGAAAACCAATCCGGCCCGCAGCTCAACCAGGTCCGCGTGAAAAATTCATCGCTCGATTTGACCAAATGAACAAGGTGGGAAAATTTCGCTGGGTGATTTGTGCGTTGCTGTTCGCCGCATGCGTGGTCAATTACATGGATCGACAGGTGCTCGGTTTGCTCAAGCCGGATTTGTCACGCACCTACGGCTGGTCGGAAACCGATTACGCCCGCATGGCGATTTTTTTTCAATTCGCTTACGCCATCGGCCAGGCTGGTTTCGGCTCGTTCATGAATTGGATTGGCATCAAGAAAGCGTATGCCATATCCGTTTTATTTTGGAGTCTCTCGGCCATGTCGCACGCGCTCTGCCGCACCGTGCCGGCATTCAGCGCCGCGCGATTGGCGTTGGGTCTCGGCGAATCGGGAAATTTCCCAGCGGCCATTCGGGTCGTGACCGAATGGTTTCCGCCGAAGGAACGTTCGGTGGCCACGGGCATTTTCAACACCGGCTCCAAT
>DATCFH010000153.1:0-13460 GCA_036509625.1 Verrucomicrobiia bacterium | reverse complement strand
CCGCGCTCGCGCATCTCACCTGCGTCAATCACACTCGCGAAGAAGTCCGCGTGCTTTTGGAAAAAATCCGCGCGTTGAATTGCAAAAATATTCTCGCGTTGCGCGGTGATGCGCCCGGCGGCGGCGAATTTCAATCCACGCCCGGTGGTTTTGAATTTTCCGCGCAGCTCGTGAAATTCATCCGCGAATCGGGCGATTTTTCCGTCGGCGTCGCGGGTTTTCCCGAAGGTCACATCGCCAATAAAAATGGCAGGCACGCCGACTGGCAGCACTTGAAAGAAAAAGTGGAAGCGGGCGCGGATTTTGTCGTCACCCAATTATTTTTCGACAACGCGGACTACTTTGAATTCCGCGATTACGTCACGCAGCAGCTTGGCGTGAACGTGCCGATTGTGCCGGGCATTGTCGCCATTGTGAGCGCCACGCAGATTGTGAAGTTCACGCAAATGTGCGGCGCAAAAATTCCGGCGGCGCTGCGGGCAAAGCTGGATGCGATTGGCACGGACGATGAAGCCGCTTTGAAATTCGGCATCGAATACGCCACGCGCCAGTGCGAAGAACTGTTGCGCGCCGGTGCGCCCGGCCTGCATTTCTACACGCTCAACAAAGCGCATTCCACCGTGCAGGTCGTGAAAAATCTTGGCTTGGCGTAAAGTAGGGCGGCGCTGCCGCGCCGCCTCTTACAACCCGAACTGGTTGGCCATGATGCCGATGACGCTCAACGGTCCGGTGTCTTCCAAGCTGTCCGCCGCCTTGTCGAGCTTCTGGAGCGAGAGCTTGGCGTTCTTCAGAAAATCCTGATCGTTCACCAGTTTGCCGACCGAGCCTTGCCCTGAATTTATTTTAATCAAAATGGATTCCAGATTCGTCATCGAGGCGGACGTCGAGCGGTAAAGCGTGTCGTCCGTCAGCAATTTTCCAATCGTGCCCTGACCGGCGCTGATGTTGTTGACGGCGGTATGCACCGAGTTGGCCGTGTCCTGCAAATTGCTGACGGTGGACAGCGCCGTATTGTAAAGCGTGTCGTCATAAATCATTTTTCCAAGCGTGCCCTGACCGGCGGCAATCTGGCTGGTAACATTTTTTACGTTCGCAATTGTCGCGGTGATGGGCGCGCTGTTTTGTTTGATGAAATCGGTGAGCGGGCCGACCAGGTTATCAATCTTGTCGCCGGTGAAACTTTTTCCGAAGTTGGCCACGCCCGTTGCCGCCGCGTCCAGTTTGGTCATGATGGTGCTCAAATCCGGCTGCTCTTCCGTTTCCAGCACCGCGCCCTCGTCGGCCTTCGGCGAACCCGGCTGGCCGAACGTAACATTGACGAAATTCTGTCCCATCAAGCCGGTGAATTTAATGATGGCTTTGCTGTCCGTTTTTACGTTGGCGTTCAGTTTGAGTTTCATCGTGACGCTGACTTTTTCATCGGCAATCTCGATATCATCCACGCGACCGATTTCCACGCCCGCCATCTTCACGCGGTCGCCCACCTTCAAATCCTGCACCGTGTCAAACAGCGCGCTGACGTGTTTGCCGCGCGTGAACATATCGGCGCTGCCGAGGGTTTCGATGATGAGCACGGCGGCGCACACGGTGATGGCCACAAAAAAGCCGAGCTTCGTTTCCAGTGAATTTTTCATAGGCAGAGTCGTTTATTTTTCACGTTTGAAATCCGCGTGCAAAAATTCTTTTACGCGCGGGTCGTTAAATTGTTTCACCTCGTCCGGGGTGCCGACGGTGACGATCTGCCCGTCAATGATGACGGCGATGCGGTCGGCCACGCCAAATGCCAGGTCGCGATCGTGCGAGACGACGAGCGAGGTGACGTGGATGCGGTGGTTCAAATCGAGAATTTCGTCGCCGATGACGACGGCAGAAAGCGGATCCAGTTCGCTCGTCGGTTCATCGTAAAGAATCAGTTGCGGCTCGATGACGAGCGCGCGCGCGATGGCCGCGCGTTTTTTCATGCCGCCGGAAAGTTCATTCGGCATTTTGTGCACGGCATCTTTCAGACCGACGTCCGCGAGTTTTTCGATGACAATTTTTTCAATCTCTTCCGCCGTCTTGAGGCGATGTTCCGTCAGATACAAGCCGACGTTTTCGCCGACCGTCAGCGAGTTGAGCAATGCGCCGGATTGAAACACGAGTGCCATGCGGTATTTCGCCGCGATTTCCGGCGTAGTCAGCGGTTCGCCGTTGATGAAAATTTCACCCGCATCCGGCTCTTCCAAACCGATGAGATGTTTGAGCAAAACACTTTTGCCGCTGCCGCTCGGTCCCATGATGACAAAAATTTCGCCGGGCTTCACTTCGATGTCCACGCCCTTGAGCACTTCCTGTCCGCCAAAACTTTTACGCAAGCCGCGCACGACCAGGCCGACGCCGGAATTATTATTTTGGTTTTCGCTCATTTATTTCAACAGGAAGCGCGTGAGGATGTAGTCAAAAATCACGATGAGCACGATGGAGTTCACCACGGCTTTCGTGACGGAACGGCCGATGCCGCGCGGACCGCCAATCGTCACCAAACCCTGATGGCACGACACGACGCCGATGATGATGGCGAAACAAAAGCTTTTGAAAACGCCGTTGCAAACGTCCTTCAATTCCACGATGGCGCGCAGGTCGGCGAAGAAAACGCGGAAGGGAATTTCCATGAGATGATTCATGTCCGCCACCACCGCGCCGCCGAACCAGCCGACGAGCACGGAAAAAACCACGAGCATCGGCAGTGCCACGGCAATCGCCAGAATGCGCGGCAGCACGAGGTAATGAATCGGGTTGATGTTCATCGTCCGCAGCGCGTCAATTTCCTGATACACGCGCATCGAACCAATTTCCGCCGCCATCGCCGAGCCGATGCGTCCGGCGATTAAAATCGCCATCATCACTGGCGCGAGTTCTTTCGCGATGGCGATGCCGACGACGCCGCCAACGGCGCTGGACAAACTGCGTTCCACCAAAATCGGGCCGGTTTGCAACGCGATGACCGCGCCAATGAAAAATGAAAGCACGCAAACCATCAGCAAACTCGCGTTGCCGATTTCAAAAAATTGGTCGAACACTTTGTCGCGCTGCCGCCACGCGTGCGGCAAGGCCAGCAGCGTGCGCCAGAACAAAAGAATAATTTCTCCGATGTTCTCAAACATGATTCAGGCGCGGTTCATTTGGCGGCGGTTGTCTTGGAAATGGTGAGGTAAAACAGCTTTGTCCGTTTAACTTCCCCGTCACATTGATACTGGAAAAGGCCGAACAGGAGCGAGACTTTTTTGTGCGCCGGCGCAGTCTCGGAACGGTATAAATTCCACAGTAAAGAGTGGCTGGTCGCGCCAGTTTTGGGGTTATTTTCCGCGCGCCAAAGCGACCAGAGTGGCGACCAATTGCGCTCAATGGCATCGTTGCCCGGCAAAACTGGTTCCAGCAGCGCGAGGATTTGCAGACGCTCGTTGCCGTCGAAATCGCGCTGCCAGGTGAAAAATGGCCACATATCCACGCGGTGTTTGTAAATGCCGGTCAGCGTGCTGCGTTCAAGCGTGTTTTCGTAAAGATAAAACGCCACGCGCGTCCGCCGTAAATCCAGCGGATCAGAATGCGTGCCGTGATAAGTGTAAAGCGGCCAGAGGAAAAAATCGCTTTCCTTGATGGCGTTGTGCGAGGCTTGGAACAATGGAAAAACACGCGAAGTCGTTTTGCCCTCGCCGCGCGCAAAAATGACAAACGGCCACGGCCCTTGCCATTCGCGATATTTTTTTTCGTGCTCGTTAATCCAACTGAAAAACGGCCAGATGACCGTCGTCAAATCCAGTTCCGGCGAACGGGTGTAAACGAACAATGGAATGCTCGCGCGAAATTTTTCAGGGATGTCGGTGGTTTTTTGGCCGGTCAGGCTGGGCTTGCCGTCAATGGCGATTTTTTCCGGCACCGTTGTGCCGATGCGATTATCCTGAATGATGCACAGCGGCCAGAGATAAAAAGAACGGTCATAACCCGCCACGAGGTTGGCATCGCCAAAGCCGTTGGTGTTGAGCGTGGGAATTTTATTTTCGCGGCCAACGAACGGCCACACTTGCCAGCCGTGCATGCTGTCGCCGTGGCGGACGTGGACAAACGGAAAAAGATAATTATCCGTCACGACATCGCGCTTCCGCGTTTCGCTGTAAATGGGAAACATCACCGCAAAAATTTCGTCGCGCGACAGGCGATTTTTAACCGTGCCGTAAAACGGGAAGACGGCGGTGTAGTTCAGATTGGTATCAGTTGTGGAGCGCTGGTAAAAATAAACCGGGAAAAATGTGTGGCGTTTTTTTGTGGCGTCGTTCGCTTCCTGTCCGCCGGAAAAGCTGATGAGCTGGAAAAATTGCCAGCGCCATTCCTGACCGTATTGCATCCGCGTCAGCAGCGGATACAAAATGTCATAATTGGTGTATTCGACGGACGGATTGCGGACGTGCGAATAAAACGGCGGAAACGCGAAGGTGTTTTCATCTTCGGTTTGCTGCGAAAAATAAAACGGCCCGGCGGCTTCGGTGCGATAGCCGGTTTCCAGCGTGAGATTGAAATGGTCGAAAATAAATCCGTAACTGTTCGTTTCCGTTGCGTCCGCTTGAGAAATTATTTGCGTAAAAATAAAAATGCCCGCGAGCCACAACCACAAAAAGCCGCTGCCAGCGCGGGCGCGCCGGGACTTCGTTATCGTTATTTCGCTCTTGAACATCGTGCTTACGGCTTAAAATTAGGCGTATTTAACATTGAGATTGACTTTGACTGTTTATCGCTTAAAGTTGGTTTAATTGAGGTTTTTGCCTCGGTTCCTCCTGACCCGGTGTTGGTGCTGCGTTTCCAACATCGGGTTTTTTATTTTCCACCAGCGGTCGCCAGCGGCCAATCAAATTTAACAGCGCTGGCAAAAAGGTCAGTGCCGCAATCATGCACATCGTGATGCCGATGGACATGATGTAACCAAGACTGTGGATGCCGCGATGTTGCGCAAGGATCAGACTGCCGAATCCCGCGATGGCCGTCAATCCCGACACCAACACCGCTTTGCCGGTGCTGCGCGCCAAAATTCCCGGCGTGCGTTCTTCGGCGTAACGATTCAAAATGTGAATACCGTTGGTTACACCGATACCGATGACGAGCGGCAGCGTCATGATGTTCGCCGGATTAAATGGCACATGGTTCCAGCCCATCAAGCCCACCAGCCACAAGGTTCCCAGCCCGACCGGAATCAGCGATAAAATCACCGCCGTCAAACTGCGGAAATGGAAAAACACCATCACCGCGATGGCCGCGAGCGAATACCAGGCCGCCGTGATGTAACTATTTTTTAGCAGCGTCGTGTATTCCAAAAGTTGCACGGGTGTGCCGGTGATGTTGGGCAGATTGCTGTCCGTCGGGTCCAGTTCGTGCCGCAGCGTTGCGACGAACTCTTTTTGGTTGTCGTGCTGCCAGACATTTTTTTTGGGATAGACCTGCAATAAAAATTTTCCCGTTACGCCGACGAAACGGTCGCGCAAGGCCGGCGGCAAATCATCAATCCGCAGCGGCGCGCGGTCATCCTGCTGCTGCAACGTCTGAAACGTCACGCGCAAATCGTCAAACAACGCCTGTTGATACTCGCCCAGTTTTTCACCGTGTTCGGCCAGCGCCGAATTATCGCCCGCCAGCATTGCGCGGCGCAAATCGAGCACGGTTTTTTGCAGCGAGGTCAGTTGCCGCGCCAGTGGCGCATCCGTTTTGCTGACTTCATCCAACGCCGCGCCGAGATAACCGGAGAAGGAATACAACGTCCGGCTCAACGCATAAATGTCCGTTGGCCGCATATCCGGCGCGCTGAAATCCAGCGGTGCGACCGTCGCCTTGATGTCGGAGATTAATTGTAATTTCGCGTTCTGATCCTGATGCAGATAGCCCGCGATGGATTCCACGTCCGCCACCACGTTCGTCAGTGTGCGAAGTTTTTTTTCCAGCGCCACGGCTTCGTCAAGATTGGTCGCCACCACCGCGCCGAACAGCACCGATTTGTCTGCCGAATCAATCAGCTTTTGTTCATACACCACTGCGGGCAAACCGGCGCTCTGCATGTCCAACAAATTGTAATCGAAATAAACTTTCCGCGCCTCGATAGCCGCTGCCGTGCTGATGACCAGAATCACCAGCGTCACCAGGACCGGCCGTTCCAGCCAGAAACTTTCAATCTTCGCGCGTCGTTTTTCTGCAAATTGAATTTGATGATCAATGACGTTTTGTTTGCCGCGCAGCAGCATTACCGGCAACAGTGTCAACATCGGCACGAGACAAATCATCAGGCCGCCGCCGCAGATGACGCCCATTTCTTTGATGCCTTTGAAATCGGTAAATGCCATCGCCGCGAACGCGCCCGCCGTCGTCAGCGCGCCCATGAAAATTCCCTGGCCGGTGAACACCATCGCCTTCGTCAGCGCCTCCGCCTCCGTTTTGCCGTGGCGCAATTCCTCTTCGTAACGCGTAATCAGATGCACGCCAAAATCAATCGCCAGCCCGATCAGCATCGGCAAAAATGTGATTGTCAAAATGTTCAGATGTCCGACCGTCACCGTCGCAAACGCAAACGTGTAAGCGAGTCCGAACAACAGACAAATGATCGCTTTAATTGGCCGCCCCGTTTCGTTGTAGCCGTAAATAAAAATCAGCGCGCACAAAAATAGCGACACCACACCCGCCACCGTCGTGTCCTTTTGCGATTGCGCCATTTCGTCATGTTCCAAAACCGATTCGCCCGTCAAACCCGCATTGACGCCGGTGACTTCCGACCGCGTCTGTTGCACCAAAGCGCGGATGCGCTCCACCGCCGCGCCGTTCAAGTCATCGCTCGGCGCGTGCGCGGTGACGAGGAAAATTTTTCCGTGATTGAAAGTGATGTAAGTGCCCGCCGTGGATTCGTCGCCCGCCGCGAACAACGCCGTCACGCCCGGCGACGGCGGCGTGCCGGGACGTTCGAGACTTTCCTGCGCCTGCTGCAAAATGCGGTCGAGCGCCGGCAACGATTTTATCAGCGCGTCGTTTTGCGAGTTGGTTTCGCGCTTGGCCGTGCGGAACTGCGTGTTGACCAGTTCGAAAAAAGAAACGAGATTCGTCGTCTGCGAAAATTTTTGGATGAACGGCAGATCATCCCTCAACGTGTCGCGCAAACCGGCGAGATCGCTTTCCGGCGCAAACAACAAGGCTTTGCTGCCCATCATCGCCAAATCGCCCTTGTAAAAAACATCTTTGAAGAGATTCGTTTCCGCCTCCAGCTTCGCGCCGAGCCGCTCGACGAACTGCCGGTTTTTTTCCACGTTCTCGCTTTCCACCACGACGACCAAATCGTCCTGCTGCGGAAATTCTTTTTGGAATTCGAGGTAGTTGTGGTGGTAACGCTGGTTGCCGCCGACCAGATTATTCCGGTCCGTATCGAACTGGAGAAATTTCACCGTGACCGCGATGCACAGAAAAAACAAAACCACCTGCGGCCAGAAAAACCAATGCGGACGGCGCAAAATCGCGGCGGCAAGCTTGCCCAGCCACCGTCCCAGAAAACTGTCTGGACTCAACGCCTTCATCGCGCGTTACGCTTTTTCCACGAAGACCGCCGTGCCGTAGCACAGAACTTCGGTGATGCCGGGCGCAATTTCCGTGGCGTCGTAGCGCACGCCGATGACCGCGTTCGCGCCGAGCTGGCCGGCGTGCGTGAGCATGAGGTTGAACGTGTCTTCACGCGCGCGTTCGCACAGGTTCGTGTAGATGGAAATGTTGCCGCCGAAGATGGACTGGATTTGCGCGCCGAAATTGCCGATGACCGAGCGCGACCGCACCATGATGCCGCGCACCACGCCGAACGATTTCGTGATGCGAAAGCCCGGCAGTTCAAACGCCGTCGTCGTGAGGGGATGGGTCATATCCATAAGCCACTGATTGAACACGACCGGCGGCGTCCGCAAAAGTCAAAACTTGCGGGGAAGTTTTATGGCAAGCCGCAAAAGAAAAAGACCTTTTCATTTTTGCGCCTTTTGCGTCTTTTCGCGGCAATGAATTTCAAATGCCCGCCGCATTGCCCAGTGGCAGCGAAACGCGGACAACGCCCGTCGGCGACGGCACAATTTCCAACCGGCCGTGGTGCGTTTCAATAATTTTCTGGCTCACCGTCAAACCAAGGCCGAGGCCGACCTGACGCGTGGTGAAAAATGGCGCGGGAACTTTGCGCGCCGTCTCGCTGCTAAAACCGCCGCCGTTGTCGTGCACTTCAATCGTCACGGAACGGTCGCCATTGCTGCCGCTGGCCTCGAGCGTCACGTCAATTTGCGGATCGCCCGGATTGGATTGCAGCGCGTTCAACATGATTTCCGCCAGCGCGTGTTTCAACGCCGCCCGGTCACCGACGACGGCGAGTTGCTTGTCAAAATTTTCAAACTTCAAGTGCGCGCCGCTGACCGGCTGATGCCGCGTGGCTTCGAGATACGCTTCCTCAACCAGTTTGCCGATGGGAAAACTTTCCGACTCGAACTGGCCTTCGCGCGCGAGGAACCGCATTTGATTATTCAACCGCATGACGCGTTTGATGCTGTCGCCGAGCGCGGTGTCGAGCGATTTGCGGAAATCCGGATCGTCAAAACGTTCGTTGAGCAGTTGATGATGCGTCGAAAGCGGCACGACGGCATTGCCGATTTCATTCACGAGCCGATAGGACATGGATTTGATGAGGCGCAGGCTGGAAGCTTCGACTTCGAGGCGGCTCAACTGTTCGCTCTCGCTCAAATCCTCGGCGGTGAGCAGCGCGGAAACCGGCACGGTGGAATTGCCGCGCTGAAACGGCAGCACGCTGATCCGATAAACTGTGCCGGGAAAATTTTCCGGTTCGTAACGAAACGGTTCCAGCGCCGCACCGGTTTTGAGCACTTGATAAATTTTTGCGCCGAGCGCGGGCGGCAAATCGCTGAATTCCAATTTGCCGGTGCGCTCGTTCTTCCGGCCAAAATGGCGGCGCGCGGCTTTGTTCGCGTGCAAAATTTTCAGGTCGCGCCCGACGACAACACACGCGCTGCTCAATTCCCGCAGCACATCCGTCATCATTTCGTGATTGCTCGCGAGCTGGTCGTGCAACCAGATGTTGCGGAGCGCGAGCCCGACTTGTTCGAGCAGATGGAAAATCAATTCCAGTTCCACGTTCACCAGCGGTTCGCCGGTGACGCGGCCATCGAAAATCGCGACGCCGATAATCTGGTCGCGGCTCGGAATCGGCACGGCGACTTGCGCGCCGAGCAGTTCAAATTCCTTTTGCGCTTCTGCGTCCAAACGCGCCTCGTCGCTGTCGCGGCGGAGAATGCGACCGAGCTTGGCGATTTGCGCGCCGATGCCGGAATCCAGCGACAACTCAAAATGTTCCAGCAAACCATTCGCGAGACCAATCGCTGCCGCCGAACGCAGTCGTCGGCTGTCTTCCGGCGAAACCACTTCCGTCAGCGGCGAGCACGGACGGTTCAAAAAAATTGCGACGCGGTTCACACTCAACATTTCGCGGAGGAATTGGAGAAATTGTTTCAGCATCGCTTCGGCATCGAGCGAGTGTGTGAGGATGGGCGAAAAATCGCGCAGCACATCGAGCGTCTGTGCGGCATTCACGAAACGCCCGCCGGCATTGTGATCCACGGCAGTGCGCGCAAAAATAGCGGTGTTGCCAGCGGGCACATTCGTCACCGGACGCAGTGCGACGGGCGCGGCCCACAATTTTTCCAGCACGGAATTCAACAATCGTTGCCGCACCGGCTTGGTCAGAACGTGCGTGACACCGTGCAAGAAAGCTTCCTCTTCCCAGTCCGCCTGCGCGAGTTCGGTGAAGGCGATGATGGGCGTTTTTTTATCGCGGCGGCGCAGGCGTTCGATACACAAAATGCTTTCGACGCCCATGAGTTCCGTGTCGAGAATGATTGCGCTGGCGAGATTGTGGGCTACCAGCGGTTCGGCCTCCTCCGCGTTGAGACGATGAACGATGCGATAGGCTTCGGGATTAAGCCCCGCGCGAACGGCCTCGGCAAAGTCGGGATGCGGGGACAAAGCCAGAATCGTCTTCATTGCGCGCGTTGGTGAAGATGAAAATGAATGGTGGCCGTCACTGGCATAATTTTTCGCAGAAAACCGCAAAAGGTCAATGGATTCTTGGCGTGGGCGCAGTCACTTTTACGCCGTCAATTGGACGAAATGAGCTTCTCCCAAAGCTGCTCGTTCAACAGCGCCTTTTGCAAAAATTGTGTGTCGTCGGCATTGTCGCTGGCCGGTTCCGGCGTCACCGGCAAATGGATGTCAAAAACATTGCCGCCATCTTTCGGACTGTGCGCCGCGATCGTGCCGCCGTGGTGATGCGCGATAAAAAAACACGCCATGAGATTGATGCCGTATTCCGACGGCGCGCCGCCGGTGAACGGATTCAGCACCACGCGCAGCGCATCCGCCGGCAGCGCGGGACCGTTGTCGGTCAGGCGAATCACCACTTCCGGTCGCTTGCCGCCCGTGGTTTCTTCCGCCGTCAAACGGATGCGGCTGCCCGTCGGCAACATCGCCAGCTCGTCCTTAAATAACAATTCAAACAGCCGGTTAAACTTCGGCAAGTCCACGCGGATGGCCGGGAGAGTTTCGGGAATGTCATTTTCCACCACGAGATTGCGCGCGGCAAAGGCCGGTTGCAATCCGCTTAAAACCGTTGCAATTGCTGGCTTAATTTGAATTTCATCCGCGAATGGTGCGCCGGATTTATTTTCCGACGCCGTGCGCAAATCGCCGAGCAGGCTGTTGATTTTTTCGATCTGCGACTGGACGCTGTGGTGATATTCCTGCCAAAATTCCGGGTCGCGCAAACTGTTCGTGCTGGCTTTTTCCTCCTCCATTTTCACTGGCGCAAGTTCCAAAAATGTTTTCACCGCCACCATCGAATTTTTAATGTGATGGCTCAAGCCGGCGGCGAGCAAACCAAGACTCACGATGCGGTCGGCGATCATCATGTTCCGCAGCACGGACATTTTTTCGTGCAGCAACTGGTCGCGCTCGGCGGACACCATGAAAAATTCCAGTGCGAGTTGCAAGGTGAGCTGGAGCTGCGGCGGATCCCACGGCTTGTTGACGTATTTGTAGATCGCGCCGGTGTTGACGGCGGCAATCGCGGCGTCCATGTCCGCGTAAGCTGTGACGAGCATCCGCAAAATGCGCGGGCGCAACTGGCGCGCGCGTTCGAGCAGCCAGACGCCTTTTTCGCCGGGCATCTGCTGGTCGGTCATCAGCACGCCGATTTCATCCGCATGGGCTTCGAGCAAGGCGAGTCCGTCCACCGCGTTGCTGGCGGTGAAGATTTTGAAATCATCTTCAAACGCGCGCGTAAAATACTTCAGCGATTTCTCCTCGTCGTCCACGTAGAGGATGGCAAATTTTTTGTAATTGTAATCGCTCATTTTTTAGTTTGTCGCCGTCGTTTTTTCAGTGGCCGGAAATTCCAGCGTGAACTCACAAAATTTTCCAACTTCGGTTCGCACAAAAACTTTTCCTTTCGCCTCGCGCACGATGCGATAAACGATGCTCAAACCGAGACCCATGCCTTCGCCGACATCTTTCGTCGTAAAAAACGGATCGTAAATTTTGTCCAAATTTGCGGCGGCGATGCCGGGGCCGTTGTCGCGCACGGACAAAAAGCTGACACCATTTTCCATGCGCCCGGAAATTTTCACCGTCGGCTTTTCATCCGTAAAAGTTTTGGTCTTCATCGCGTCGAGCGAATTTTGCAGCAGGTTCGTGAGGACGTGAATCAATTTATTTTTGTTCGCCCAAATCGTCTGGTTCGCCGGTAAATCCTGCTCAAACTCAACTTTCTCTTTGCATTCATTATTCAAGAAACGCAGCGCAGCCGTGACGACTTCGCCGACGGCCACGCGGTCGCGCAGCTCGGTGTCGGGATGCGTGAACATCCGCAAATCGGAGATGATGGTCTTCACGCGGTTCACGCCTTCCTCGACATCTTTCAAAATGTCCGCGTAATCCGCCTGCTGTTCCGCCGCGAGATATTTGCCTTTTTTCCGCAGCGTAAAAAGTCCGGTCGTCGCGAAGTTCAGCGGATTATTTATTTCGTGGATCATGCCCGCGCTCATGCGGCCGAGCGACGCGAGTTTTTCCGACTGGACGAGTTGCGCCTCATTTTCTTTGAGCTGCGTCAAACTGGTTTCAAGCGCGGCGCGGTTTTTGTCCAGCTCCAGCCGCAAGACGAATTCGCGAAAACGCGCGCGGCTTTGAAAATAAGTTCCCACCACGACAATGACATCCATGAGCGCGATAAAATAAAAATTGTTGAAGATGAATTTCATCCCAATCTCGGAAAAGTGTCCGTGAAAAAATCCCGCGCCGACATACATCGCCAGCGCCAGCAGCACGGCGACAATGCTTTCGCGCAAGGTCCAGTGCAGCACCGCGCCGACCGCGAGCAAAACTAGATTCAGCGCCGCATAATAAGTCGAACCAAAACCATTCGTGACCGCGATAATCCACGTCAGAAAAACGACGGGCAACAGCGGCACAGCCAGACCCAGCCACTGACTTTGCTGCCGACCCAGACGCGTGTAAAGCAACGCCCAGATGATCACCGCGATGGACGAACACGCCAGCCGCAGGCCGAAGAACGGCCACAGTTGGTCGTGATAAAAAACATAATCCATCGTGCTGCCGAGCGGCATCAGCGTGACCACGAGCGCGCAGCCGACCTTTGTGTTTTCAATGCGTTTCTCCGCTTCGTCGGCGGTGAACGCGGCCACGATGGCGGGGTCGGTGTTGTGGGGAGAAATTTTATTCACGTCGGTTTTTGCGCTTCAAAATAAAGGTTCACGCCGGTCGCGTCGGCTTTCACCGCGCACAAATCTTCCGGCGCGGCAACTGGCTTTAACGCCAGCAAATCCGCGCTGCGGCGATAAACCAAATGCCATTCCATGATGTGCTCCATCGTGAGCCGGCGCGGATTGTAATCATCCACATTCGTCGTGACGAGCTTGCCGCCGGGCGCGAGCCAGCCGTAAAAAATGTCCGTCAACTGCTGGCAAAACGCATCGTTCAAATAATCAAATAATCCGGCGCAATAAACCAAATCGAATTGTTCATTTACGTCCGGCTCGCCGCGGCGCGCGGATTCGCGGACGATTTGTTGGACGGATTTTTTGACGAACTTGAACTGCGTGTTGCGACCGCCTTTCGACTTCGCCTCGTTCACGACGGACTGGCAGTGCGCGAGCGTTTCTTCGTTAAAATCAATCAGCGTAAAATGCGCGCGGTCGGCCAGATGGCTCTCGCGTAAAAATTGCTGCACTTCGTGCGCCGGACCGCAGCCGACGTTTAGAATTTTCGCTTTACGTCCTGCGTGCGCCGCGCGCGCGGTCGTGTCTTGCAGTTGCCGGACGAGCCGCGCGATGCGATTGCGATGCGCCTCG
>DATCFH010000152.1:0-25123 GCA_036509625.1 Verrucomicrobiia bacterium | reverse complement strand
CAGCCATAACTTTTCTGTGTCCTATTTTGTTTGTTTGTTTTGCCCGAGGTGAAACATTCCCCTCCCAAAGAAGCCCGATGGGTGGAACGGCGATTATTTAGCCGCATCTGCACGCCGCTGGCAAGGCATTTTGCCGTAAAGATGCGTTTTAACCGTAAAATGTTGAATGTGAATGATAAAACCCCGTGTCTGGCCGTGAAACGGACGGGAAACTTCGGAAATTATCCGGGAAATTCAGGGAAGCGCTTGGGGGATTTTTGGAAACTGGCGGGAAATTTCCGCGCCGTTCCGGGCTGGCGCAGAAATTACCCAAGCACAGGTGCGGCTGGTCTTGGAAAACTTCAAAAACGTCCCCGGCCATCCGGCTCCGCTCCCGGGGCTGGCTGGAAATTTCCCAAGGTCAGCGGTGGTTGAGCTTGGGAAATCCCGGAAGTGGCCGGAGAAACTTCTGCGCCGTCCTTGGAAATTTTCACGCCATCCCCGGAAATTTCAGCGCCAACCCGCGCAACTTCCAGCGCCGCGAGAAAGCCGCGCGCCTTCGCCAGCGTCTCCTCATATTCCGCCGCCGGATTGGAATCAGCCACGATGCCCGCGCCGACGTTGAAATGAATTTTTCCGGACGCGCAAATCGCCGTGCGGATGGCGATGTTCAACTGGCTTTCACGATTAAAACCAAGATAGCCAATCGCGCCGCAATACGGCCCGCGCGAAATCGGCTCGAGTTCATCAATGATTTCCATCGCGCGAAATTTCGGCGCGCCGGTGATGCTGCCGCCGGGAAAGCACGACGCGAATGCGGCGAAATGCGTCACGTCATTTCGCAAACGGCCTTCGACGGTGGAAACGAGATGCTGCACCTGCGCGAATTTTTCCAGCTTGGCGAGTTCCGGCACTTGCACGGAACCGAATTCGCAAACCTTGCCTAAATCATTTCGTAGTAAATCGGTGATCATCACGAGTTCGGCAAGTTCCTTCGCGCAGGTCTGCAATTCATAAGCGAGCTGCGCGTCGCGCGTCGCGTCCGCATCGCGCGGGCGCGTGCCCTTGATCGGGCGCGTGACGATGTGCGCGCCGCTCATGCGTAAAAATTGTTCCGGCGAGGACGAGGCGATTTGAAACCGGCAGTGCCGGCTCCCATCATCGCAATCGAGATACGCAGAAAACGGAGCAGGGGAGACAGTGGACAATTTTCCAAACATTTCCCAGCCGGTGAAATTGCTTTGTGCTGTGAGCCGTTGCGACAGATTGACCTGATAAATGTCGCCGGCGCGGATGTATTGCTGTGCCGCTTGAACTTTTGAAATGAATTGGCCGCGCGAAAGATTTGATGAAATCTCACGCAAAGACGCAAAGTCGCAAAGAGCTGATTCGCTTTGCGTCTTTGCGTCTTTGCGTGAAACTTCCGGTCCTTGCATCCGGTTATCCCATAATTCTAACTGCGCCTTCGCGCGCGATTCCGTGCGCGAACCGTCGGCGTTCAAGCCGGTGGAAACGATGGAGACTTTGCCGAGGCGATGGTCGAAGACGACTAGGCTGTCATAGAAACCGACATGACAATCTGGCAATTCCAAATCATTCACCGCGCGGCGCGGAAGTTTTGGTTCGGTGAAATTTTTCAGGTCGTAACCGAAATAGCCGAACGCGCCGCCGAGCGGAAAGGGCGAATCAATTTCGTCCAGTAATTCGTAACGCGCCATCAATGCGTCGAGCAAATGCCACGGATTGCCAAATTGAGTTTGGGAGATGGAAGATGGCAGATGGGAGATGGCGATTTCGCAGCGCGAGCCAAAGGATTGGAACGTGAGAAATGGATTCGCCACGACAAAGGAATAACGCGCTTGCGCCGCGTCAAAAGAATTGCTGCGAAGCAAAACAATCCGCAATCCGCAATCCGCAATCCGCAATTGCTCAACGAGCGACTCGGGCGTGTGCGTGGTCTGGATTTCTTGAATCAGCGGGCGCATTTGATTTTACGCAAACGCGATGGGCAAAGTTCCCGGCGGGCCGACGCGACGTTCATAGTCGCGGATGATGGCGATGACTTCGTCCACGTCGTCGGTGATTTTCACTAGGTCGAGGTCGCCGGGGCTGATGAATTGGTCTTTTTCGAGGCGCGTTTTCATCCACGCCAGCAGGCCTTTCCAATGTTCCTTGCCGAAGAGGATGAGCGGAAATTGCGGAATGCGCTGCGTCTGCACGAGCGTGAGCACTTCAAACAACTCGTCGAGCGTGCCGAAACCGCCGGGCATATAAACGAAGCCAAGGCTGTATTTTACGAAGCAAACTTTGCGCGCAAAAAAATAATGGAAGTGAACCGGCACGTTGGCGAATTTATTACCCGCTTGCTCAAACGGCAGTTCGATGTTGAGGCCGATGGATTTTCCGCCCGCGTGGGATGCGCCTTTGTTCGCGGCTTCCATGATGCCGGGGCCGCCGCCGGTGACGACGGCGAGATTGTGTTTGGCGAGACCTTTGGCGATGTCCTGCGCGGCACGATAATATTTATCCGTCGGCTTTGTGCGCGCGGAACCAAAAATGGTCACGGCGGGACCGACTTGCGACATGGTTTGAAACGAGTCCACAAACTCGGCCATGATGCGGAAGATGCGCCAAGGGTCTTCGTGAATGAATGGAGTGGTTTCGTTCATGCCGTGAACATAATCGCAGTCATGGAATGAGACAAGCGTGGGGAATTATTGCCGCAGAGACACAGAGGACACAGCGGTTGGGCAAAATTTATTTCTCTGTGCGCTCGGTGTCTCTGTGGCAAAAAAACAAGCCGGAGAACGTAGATTCTCCGGCTTGCTGGTTTCAGCGGTTCCTCAAGAGCAACCGAGGCTTTCGCCGCAGTTCAAACATTTGTAACACGCACCGTTGCGGACGGTGATCTGGCCGCAGTTCGGGCAGCTCGGTGCGTCCTGCTGATTGGTGATCATCTGCGTGAGCGACGCGGCGCGGCGATCCTGCTTGGGCGCGGACTTAAGTTCAATCATGTCCGTGTCCTCGGCAATCGGCAGGTCAGCTACGGGACGATTCACCTTTTTTTTTATTTCCTCGGCGAGGCCGGGCATGACCAATTCTGGCTGGTTGCGCGCGGCGGTAATGTTTTCGCGATAGCCGGGAATGAACTGGAACGCCATCCAGCGGAACACATAATCCGTGATGGATGCGGCGTTGCGGATTTCCGGATTTTTCGTGAAGCCGCTCGGTTCAAAACGCTGGTGTGCGAATTTTTTCACGAGTGCTTCCAGCGGCACGCCGTATTGGAGCGCCATGCTGGTGAGCGTGCCGATGCTGTCCATCAAACCGCCGATGGTGGAACCTTCCTTGGCCATCGTGATGAACAATTCACCGGGCTGATGATCCTCGAACAGACCGACGGTGAGATAACCTTCGTGGCCGGCGATGTCGAACTTGTGCGTGACCGCTGTGCGCGTGTCGGACAAACGGCGGCGCAACGGCTTGCCGGATTCGTTCTGCAAACGTGCGACTTCGGCTTCAAGTTCATTGATGCGGGCGTCGAGCGCGGGTGTGACGACAGCCGTTTTAGCGCCGCCTTCATTGGTCTTTTTCGTGTTGAGCGGCTGCGAACGTTTCGAGCCGTCGCGATAAATTGCCACGCATTTCAAACCCATTTTCCACGCCTGAACGTAGGTGTCGCGGATTTCGGCGACGGTGCATTCGCTCGGCATATTGACGGTTTTGGAAATCGCGCCACTGATGAATGGTTGCGCCGCGCCCATCATTTTCAGATGCGCCATGTAACCGATGCTGCGCTTGCCACGCGAAGGTTTGAACGCGCAATCAAACACCGGCAAATGTTCGGCTTTCAATCCGCTCTTGATGATTGCGCCGTTTTCTTCGACGTCTTCAATCGTGTCGAATTTCTCGATGTGCGCGAGGATGTTTTTATTGTCCGCCTCGCTGTAATTCAAACGGTGGAGCGCGTCGCCCACGCCGCGATTGACGATTTTCAACATCCCGCCGCCGGCGAGCAATTTGTATTTCACCAGCGCGATGTCGGGTTCGACGCCGGTCGTGTCGCAATCCATCAAGAAGGCAATTGTGCCGGTCGGCGCGAGCACGGTAACTTGCGCGTTGCGATAGCCATGTTGCTTACCTTTGGCGAGCGCACCGTCCCACGTTTTGCGCGCCTCGGTTTTAAGATAATTGAATTCCGCGCTGGGCTGAATGGTTTCCACGGCATCGCGGTGCAGCTTGATGACGCCAAGCATGGATTCGACGTTGTCCTTCGCGACAGTTTTTTCAACGCCCGCGCAACGCGCATCGCGATACCCGGCAAACGCGCCAATGTTCGCAGCAATTTCCGCGCTCTGTTCGTAAGAATGTCCGGTCATGATGGACGTGATCGCGCCCGCGAGTGCGCGACCTTCATCGGAATCGTAAGGCAAACCGTAACTCATGCAGAGCGAACCGAGGTTCGCAAAACCAAGTCCGAGCGTGCGGAAGATGTGGGAATTTTCGGCAATGTCCTTGGTCGGATAACTCGCGTTGTCCACGAGAATTTCCTGCGCGGTAATATAAATACGCACCGCCGCTTTGAAGCGTTCGATGTCGAATTTATCATCGGCGCGTTTGAACTTCATCAAGTTCAAGGAAGCGAGATTGCACGCGGTATTGTTGACGAAAACGTATTCGCTGCACGGATTCGTGGAGTGAATCGGCTCGGTGCCTTTGCACGTGTGCCATTTTTGGATCGCGCCGTCATATTGGATGCCGGGATCGCCGCAGATGTGCGTGCCTTCAGCAATTTTTTCGAGCAACTTGCTGGCGTCCTTCTTCTGGAGCGGCAAGCCCTTGACGGATTTGGTCCACCATTCTTTGCCAGCCAACGCGGCTTCAAAAAATTCATCGCTCGCGCGCACGGACAGATTTTCGTTCTGATACATCACGCTGCCGTAAGCATCGCCGTTGTAAGAACCGTCGTAACCCTGCTCAATGAGCGCCCACGCTTTCTTTTCTTCCTTCTGCTTGGCATCAATGAATTCCTCGATGTCGCCGTGCCAGTCGCGGAGCGTATTCATCTTCGCTGCGCGCCGCGTTTTGCCGCCGGACTTCACGACGTTCGCCACTTGATCGTAAACTTTCAGAAAGCTCATCGGCCCACTCGGACGACCACCGCCGCTCAATTTTTCACGGCTGGAACGAATCGGCGTCAAATCAGTGCCCGTGCCGGAACCATACTTGAACAGCATCGCTTCGCTATACGCGAGGTGCATGATGGATTCCATGTCGTCCTTGACGGACTGGATGAAGCACGCGCTGCCCTGCGGATATTCATACTGCGTGTTGGCGCGCTCGGCTTCCTTGGTCTTGCGATTGAAGAACCAGTTGCCCTTGCTGGAATTTTTGCCAACGCCGTATTCGTGATATAAACCGACGTTGAACCACACCGGCGAATTGAACGCGCCGTATTGGTTCAGGCAGAGCCAAGTCAGTTCCTCGTAAAAAATTTCGCCGTCCGCTTTGGAGAAATAACCATCCGCGATACCCCAATCGGAAATCGTCCGCGTGATGCGGTGAATCAACTGGCGCACGGAAGTTTCGCGCTCGCTGGTGTTTTGTTCGCCGTAAAAATATTTCGAGACAACAACCTTCGTCGCGAGCACCGACCACGACTTCGGCACCTCGACATTTTCCTGTTTGAAGATGACTTTGCCACCGTCGTCGGTAATCTCGGCGGTGCGTTTTTCCCATTCGATCTGGTCGAACGGTTTGACTTTGGCGTCGCTAAAAACGCGTTCAATACGCAGCGACTTCTTGGCTTCAGTTTTTGTGGGTTTCATGGAACGGGTCGCAGAAACTTTATTGGTTCGGCGGCTGGCGGCTTTTGCAGCCGGCGCCGAGACATCCTCACGGGCATCAATCATGGTAATCTCCAGGTTTAATTTTTAGAACTCAACCGGCCAGTTTCAAGCGAGACAGAAACCCACCGGCACTCAAAAACCGCCAATTTTCAAGAAAAACAGGTTTTTCCTCAAAATTGCGAATCCCCAACTAATTGGGGAACGGCAGCCATCATGCTACCACCGGTGGTATCTTTCAAGAAAATTTTACAGAAATGTTACGCGAACGTTATTCACAAATGAAATCAAGCGAATCCGCACGTTTGGCCGCTCAAATGGTGACTTGTTCTCACCGGTGAACAAGATTTTAGCGCGGATTTTTATCCGCACTGGGGTGAACTAATTTAATTTCTGCCGCCGACAACGCGCGCCACTCTCCCGCCGCCAAATTGCCCAGCCAAAAATTTCCAACGCGCACGCGCAGCAACCGCAAAGTCGGATGACCAATCGCCGCTGTCATGCGGCGAACCTGACGATTTTTTCCTTCGACCAATTCCAAACCAATCCAGCAATCGGCAACGCTCTTCCGAAAACGAATCGGCGGCACGCGCGGCGGAATTTTGGTGGGGCGAGCGTCCCCGCGAGCCGATGAAAAATGGTGGCCGTCCGCAAGGATCGGCTGCGGCGCGAGCAGCCACGCGCGGCACGGTAAAGTTTTGCGGCCTTGGATTAAAATTCCTTTTTCCAATTTCTGCAAACTTTCCGGCGATGGAATTTTTTCCACCTGCGCCCAATATTCACGCTCGTGCGCGTGACGTGGATGCAAAAGTTTTTCGTTCCAATGCGCCTCATCGCTCAAAAGCAGCAGCCCTTCGGAATCCGCATCCAATCGGCCAATCGCATAAACATTTTTTGGAAAACAAAATTCCGCCAGCGCGCGGTTCGGCGAGCCGTCACTCGTGAACTGCGACAGCACGCCGTAAGGTTTGTTGAATGCGATAAGCACGGCAGATTTTTAACCGCCAAGACACCAAGGGCGCAAAGGAATAATTTTCTTTGTCTTGGCGTCTTGGCGTCTTGGCGGTTAAATTCCCCGCGTGATCCGCAACATCATTTTCGACTGGTCGGGAACTTTGGTGGACGATTTGCCCGCCGTATTAAAGGCTTCCAACTACGTCCTCACGCAATCCGGCAAGACGGCAATGTCGCTCGAAAAGTTTCGCGCGGAATTCACGTTACCGTTCAAAAAATTCTACGACCGCCACACGCCCGACGTGCCGATGGATCAATTGGAGACGTGGTTTCATCACGAATTCGGCCAGTCGCAGGATTCCGTTGTCGAACTGCCGCACGCGCGCGCGTTTCTGGAATTTTGCCGCGCGGAAAAAATCCGCACGTTTCTCTTGAGCACCGTTCATGGCGATTATTTTGCGACGCAATGCAAGGTCACCGGCTTCGACGCATTTCTCGACAAGCCTTACACCGACGTTTGGGACAAGCGCGAAAAAATCCACGAAATTCTCCGCGAAAATAATCTCAAGCCCGACGAAACCCTTTTCATCGGCGACATGGAACACGACATCGAAACCGCGCGCCACGGCGGCATTCATTCCTGCGCCGTGCTGACCGGCTACAACACGCTCGAACAATTGCGCGCCGCCAAACCCGACCTGATTGTCGAGCATCTCGACGAACTGAAACGCACGCTGGTGAAAAATAAATTCCATCTCAAGCCCGTTCAAATCGAGGACAACATCGAACCGCCGCTTGCGACGGTTGGCGCGCTGATTTTTAATTCCAAAAAAGAAGTGCTGATGATTCGCACGCACAAATGGTCGGGCTTGTGGGGCATTCCCGGCGGCAAGATCAAGCGCGGTGAGCCGTCGCTCGCCGCCTTGCGCCGCGAACTCAAAGAAGAGACGGCGCTGAAAATCACGGACATCAAATTCGTCATCGTGCAGGACTGCATCAGCTCGAAGGAATTTTACCGCGACGCGCATTTTGTTCTGCTGAATTACACCTGCAAGTGCGTCGCCAAAAATCCGCGCGTCGTGCTGAACGAAGAAGCGCGGGAATTTCAATGGCTCAAACTCGCCGCTGCGAAAAAATTAAAGTTGAACAAGCCGACAAAAATCCTGCTCGACGCCGTTTCCAAATCCAAAATCGCAAATCGTAAATCGTAAATGTCACAGATTTCCATCGTTGACCTTGAAGTGTTTTACCGCGTCGGCGTGCCGGATGCGGAACGCGCGCAGCCGCAGCGTCTGCTGCTGACGGTGGTGCTGGAATCCGATTTTTCCGCCGCCGCAAAAAGCGATTCCATCATTGATACGATTGATTATTATGCCGTCACGCAAAAGCTTTTGAAGTTTGGCGCAGGCCGCGAATGGAAGCTGATTGAGAAACTTGCCGCCGACATTGCCGGTTTAATTTTGGCCGAGTTCAAGCCGCCAGCCGTCACCGTTGAGGTGAAAAAATTCATCATTCCGCAGGCGCGCTATGTTTCCGTTTGCTTCAGGTGTGCCGGAAAATAATCTCACGCAAAGACGCAAAGGCGCGAAGTTTGAAGCGGCGGATTTCTTTGCGACTTTGCGACTTTGCGTGACACCAAATTAAAACTTCTGTCCGTCCATTGTTTTCAGTTTCCAACCAGATTTGTCCGTTTCAATTTTCACCGCGCCGGCGGTGCGCGTGTAAATCACAAGGATTTTTTTCTGCTCCAGCCGTTCGCGCAGGGCGCGGCTCGCGCGGCGCGGCGCGGGAAATTCCGAATCCGCGATGACGATGACGCGCGGCTGGATCGCGTCAATCAGCGCGTCGCACAGCGGCTCGCCTGCCGTCGGCAATCCGGCCACCACGATGTCGGCGCGCAAATCATTGGTGGTGGCGAGCAGACCGCTTTGCCCGGCGCGGCTCAAATCGGAGAGCAGCAAAACTTTCGTGCCGCGAAAATTTCCAATCAACACGAGCGGACTGTCATCGGCCTTGGCAAAATTGTCCGTCGAGTTGGGAAATAAAATTTGCCAGCAACCGGCAACTTCGCCAGCCGTTAAAATTTTATGTCGCAGTGGTTTTTGAAATGCGGCGACAGTGTCGCGGTAATTTGCCGAACGGAATTTCACATCACTCGTCCAGAGTTCGCCAACGTGAAAAAGTTCGTCGAGCATTTGCGCGCCGCCGACATTTTTCAGGTCGCCTTCGGTCAGAACGAGGCGCGGAAGCGTGTTCACGCCTTGCGCGCGCAGAAAATCTTTGAGCGTGAAATTAACCGCGTTTTCATTGCCGCAATTGATGAGCCAGTCGTTCGCACGTCCATCGGCATCAACGTAAATCGCGTGGCCGCCATTGAGCGGCAGCACGGTCAAATCAGTTTCGTCGCGACCTGATTGCCATTGCCAGAAATAAATTCCGCCGATGAAAAATAAAATTAGCGCGCCGGAGAAAATTCTTTTCCGCGTTGAAAACCAGCCGCTGAAAAGGGCGATGACGGCGGCGTAATAAATCGCAATCGTGGCGAGCGACGGTTCGGGAACGTAAAAATAGGCGCCGGGAATTTTGGCGGCCTCGACGCTGACCCACGTCATTGCAACCATGAAAAACCACGCGGCGTGGTTGAAGAGTTCGGTGAACCACGGCAACCAGTGGCCGCAGACGAGCGCGCCAAGATTGGCCATGAGCGCGAACGTGCCGAGCGGCACGGCGAAGAGATTGGCGAGCGTCGAGACGGGGCTGAACAGGTGGAAATATTTCGCCGAAAGCGGCAGTGAACCAATCCAGGCGGCGAAGGAAAGTCCGCAGTAACGCGCGGATTTGCGCGCGAGCCAACGACCGGATTTTTTCCAGCGGGAGATAAGTTCGTTGGGCAGCAGTTCGTCGGGTTTTAGCAGCCGGTCGAAGAATTCATTTAATTTTGGCAGCATGAGCGCGATGATTAGCATGACGAAAAATGAAAGTTGAAAGCTGGCTTCAAAAAGCTGGAGTGGATTCCACAGCAGAATCACGAACGCGGCGGCGGCGAGGGAATTGAGCAAATCGCTCGGACGTTTGAGCGCCCAGCCGCCGAGGACGATGGTCATCATCACGGACGCGCGGATGGCGGACGGCTCCCAGCCGGTCGCGGCGGTGTAAAACCAAATCGTCGGCACGGCGATTGCGCCGCACCAAGCGCGCGAGAGGCGCAGCGCGCGGAGCAGGGCGACAATCATGCCGGAAAGCAGCGCGATGCGCAGGCCGTCAATTGCGAACATGTGCATCGTGCCGGCGCGCAAAAACGGTTCGCCGATGTCGCCGGTGAAGGCGGTGCGCCAGCCGAGTGTCATCGCCCACAACAGGCGCAAAGGCTCGTCTTCATTGGGCAAACCGAGTGCCAGCGTTTGTTTTGACCAGTTGAGAAAACGGTCGGTGAGCGGCGGGTTTGGCAAAATTGGCGGGAGCAATTTCCAGTCGTTGGTGGAATCGGTTTTGAGTTGGTAATAAATGTCGCGCGTCGCGAGATAATTTTCAAAATCGAAAAGTCCGTCGGCGAGCGGCGGCGGCGGGTGCGCGATGACGCCGGAAATTTCCACACGTTGTCCGGCGAAATAATTTGTGCCGGGAATTCCGGGCGTGGTGACGAGGATTTCGCCGGATGCGGGAATAAAATTATTCGCGCGCCGGATTTCGGAGACGCGGACGCGGGCGACGTTGCGCCAATTTTCCGCATCGTCACGGACGGTGATTTTCAGGCGCGGGGTTTCGGCAAGTTGGCCGCGCACGGTGACGAGCGCGGGTTCGTTGCCGAATTGCGTCCGCAAATCGTCTGGCGAAACGACGGCGGTCTGGCAGATGAAATTTGTCCAGCCAGCGAGCGCGAGCAACGGCCAGAAAAGTAAGGGACGGAGTTTTGTTGATGCAATTGTGAGAATTAAAATTACCGCCGTAAGGCCGAGCAGCGCGGCGGGCGGCGGTTGAAAAATTTGCGCGATCAGCAGGCCGGCGGCGTAGGCCATGACGACGCTGGCGAGCGGACGATTCATTTCACCAGCGCTTGCAGATTTTTCCGATGCTCCAAAGCAGTAGCAAACCAATGGCTCCGCCGCTGGTGTCAATGATGACATCCGAGACAAGCGCGGTGCGTGAGGCGACAAAAACCTGATGCAGTTCGTCGCTGGCGGCGTAGAGGAAAACGCAGGCGAGCGACAATCCGGCTTCGTCCCAGCGCCATCCGCCTGCGTCTGACTTCGGCGCGACGAGTGGACGGCAGTTATTTTTCCGCGAGTGATGGATTGCGCGCCAGAGGAGCAGGGCGAGCAGGGCGTATTCGGTCAGATGACCGGTTTTGCGGAAAAGATGGTGGATGAGTTCGACGTGCGCCGACGACATCTGCGGGAAAAGCCAGTGCAGCAACGGCTCAAAGAGCGCGGAGGAATGCTGATAGGAATGGGTATCGCTGGATGCGGAAAAAACCAGAATCATCCACGCGATTGGTGGCAGCCAGTATTTGAGCAGGTTTCGCAATTTCGGCACGTCGAATGAAAGCGGGATTTTGCTGGCGGAGCAATCTGAAATTATAATTTCATCAATGGCCGCCGCGTCTTTGCGATTGCCAAGACGCGCCAGATTTGGCACAGAAATGCACCCGATGAAGAAGATTATTTTGCTATTTACGATGTTACTGGTCGTGTCCGGCGTCCATGCGGCGTTGCCACAGCCGGATTTGATTGTGCAAATCCATTTTGCTGGCGCGTCGAAAATTTCCGCCACTGCAAATTTTTCCGCGTTCACAAATGAATTTTGTTCCGCCGAGGCGGTGGCATTACGCAAGCAAACGGCGGATAAATTATCCGTCTGGCTCGCGGGCTGGTTGCAAAAAAATACGGGCGTGACGGTCGCGGATGGCGCGGCGAAATTGCGTCCGCTGTTTGATGATTTGCAAAAGTCGGAGTGGTTTTTGGAAGCGCGCGCGGCTGTGAACGGTAAGCCACAAGTGGCTATTATCATTCAGCTTGATGCGGTGCGGATGCAACTCTGGCAGGCGAATTTGAAGTTATTTTTTCCGACGGCTGGTTTCAAGGCAAGCGATGGCTGGCTGACTTTCGTTCCCAACGCGGATTCATCGGCTTTGGGTAATTCTCTTCTCAAAAAAATGTTTCAGCCGGACAACGCTTGGCTTTCGGCAGACGTGAACTGGCCGCGCCTTGTGCAGTGGTATCCCGATTTGAAATCGCTGGGCTTGCCGGAAACGCAATTTACGGTGACCACGCCGGATGATAATTTTCGCATCAATGGCAAATTTTTCTTCCCTGAAAATCTGGCGCTGAACTTGGAACCGTGGCGCGTGCCGACGAATACTTTGCACCAGCCGTTCGTGAGTTTCACCGCCGCGCGCGGTTTTGCGGCTTGGTTCGCGGCGCAATCGTGGGCACAGCCTTACCAAATGTCGCCGGTGCCGAACCAGTTTTTCACCTGGGCGATGCCGCAGATTCCGTATCAAACTTTTGCGGCAGTGCCGGTCGTCAATGCGGCGGACGCGCTGGCGCAGGCCTACGCGCGGTTGCAGCCGTTGGTGAAACCGCAAGCGGGCGCGCCGGGAATGCTGCTGGCGTCGGCCAAGCTAACTTTGACGAACAAAGAAATTTCCCTCGTCGGCGTGCCGTTCATTTCACCGTTCTTGCGCGCCGTCAAAGAGCCGGCGGGACAATTTTTATTTGCCGGCGCGTTTCCGAATACGCCACGTTCCAAGCCGTTGCCGACAGAATTATTCCAGCGGCTCGCGGAAAAAAACCTCGTGTTTTACCATTGGGAAATAACGGCGGAACGTGTGCCATCAGCGCTGAATTTGAGCCAGCTTGGGATGGTTCTCACTTCGCACCGGCAACTTGGCGGGGATTCTGCCGCGTTAAAATGGATCCAAAAAACTTCGCCCAAGCTGGGTAATTCCGTCACGGAAATCACGCAGACCGGCCTGGCGGAAATGACCTTCACGCGCAAGTCACAGGGAATTTTCACCGCTGTGGAAATGCTGGCGTTGGGGCATTGGCTGGAAGCGCCGAACTTTCCCGGTTGTGATTTGAAATTGCCGCAGCATCGGGCCTTGAAAAATTTCCATCCTCATTCGCCCGCTGCGTTGCCTGCGCCCGCACCGTCCAAATAATTTAATTTCATGCTCAAGCTCGGCGTCAACATTGACCACGTCGCCACGATTCGCGAGGCGCGCTATCGCGGGCGCGGATTTGGCGAACCGGATCCGGTCGCGGCGGCGCGTATTTGCGAGGCGGCGGGCGCGCACGGCATCACCGCGCATTTGCGCGAGGATCGTCGGCATATTCAAGACCGCGACGTTTGGAAACTGCGCGAAGTGGTTCAGACGCGGCTGAATTTGGAAATGGCGAACGCGCCGGAGATTGTGGAAATCGCCTTGAAACTAAAGCCGGAAATCGTGTGCCTCGTGCCGGAGCGGCGCTTGGAAGTGACGACGGAAGGCGGACTCGATGTGGTCGCGGCGGAAAAATCCTTGACGGAGACGCGCCAAAAAATGAACGACGCGGGCATCGAAGTAAGTTTGTTCATCGCGCCGGATGAAAAACAAATTGCCGCCGCCGCGCGCACGGGCGCGCAGTTCATCGAGTTGCACACGGGAACTTTTGCGGAAGAATTTCAAAAAGCGGAAAGCGGAAAGCGGAAAGTGGAAACAGAATTACTGCGCCTCGTCGCCGGTGCGGAGCAGGCACATTCGCTTGGCCTGAAAGTGAATGCCGGTCACGGTTTGAATTACGAAAATCTCGCAACACTTTTTCGCGTGCCGCATCTGGTGGAATTGAATATCGGCCATAGTCTTGTGAGCCGTGCGGTGTTCGTCGGGATGGAAACTGCGGTCAAGGAAATGTTGGCGGCGATGAAAAATTACGCCGCGTAATTACGCCAGGTTAGGAATTTTTCAGGTTCAAGTTTGGCACGAGCGACGGCACTTTGGTGAAGGCGTTTGGAAAATATTTCTTTCCAATAAATTGCCACGCCGTTTCGAGGACGACAGCCACGGTCACCGCCCAGCCAGCGCCAATGAGCGCGCCCGCCAGCACATCGCTCGGATAATGCACGCCGTTGTAGAGGCGCGAAAAGGAAACACCGAGCGCGAGCGGCAACATGAACCACAGGCTGCGCCGGTAAAATAAAAACAGCGTCATGGTGGCGGCGAACCAATTGGCGGCGTGCGACGACGGCATACTGTTGTGACTGCCTTTGCCAGCGGCCATGTCCACGCCGTCGGCGTTGATTTCCGGCGCGACGTAACCTTTGCCGACGACACCGAACTGCCGCGCTTCCGGCAGCGTGACGAACGGACGCGCGCGCGCGACGGCGTGTTTAATCGGATTGCAAATCAAACCGTCATTGGTCGCGACAATCAAAAGTGTGAACACCATGCACAGCCGTAAACGGCGGTTGCCGACGATGAGCAGGGCGAGGCCAATGGCGATTGCAGTGAATAAAAACGGGGTCTTTACGCCGTTACTGCCGCTCAAAACCGGCATGAGCCAGTCGAAGAACGGATTGACGAGCGACCGGTTGAAAAATAAAAACAGGTCGGTGTCGAGAGTTTGCAGCCAGTGCATCGCGGGCAATGTAGCGGAAAAATTAGCCGTCAAAAAGCGCAAAAGAAAACCGTTTTTTTATTTTTGTGACGTTTGTGCCTTTTGGCGGCAATTATTCCGGCTGGCTTGGCGGGAAATTAATTTGTTCTTTCACTTCAAAACGGAACATTCGTTTTTGCATCCAGCGCACCGCGAGCAAATCGTAGATGGTGACGAACAGCCGGTTCATCACGCCGTAGTTGCTCTGGCCGGTGAGCCGGGTGTGATGGCTGATGGGAATTTCTGTGACGACAAAACCTTCGATGCGGAACAGTGTCGGCATGAAGCGGTGCATGCCTTTGAAAAATTTCAGACGCGCCGCGCACTCGCGTTTGAAAATCCGGTAGCCGCACGCGGAATCGCTGACGGTTTCATGCGTGATGCGATTGCGAATACCATTGGCAATCTTGGAAGAAACTCGTCGCACCCACGAATCGCCTTGCGCGCGGGCGGCGACGCGCGAGCCGCAGACGCAATCGGAATCGCCGCGCTGGATGGCTTCGAGAAAGCGCGGCAATTCGCGCGGATGATTTTGCAAATCGGCGTCGAGTGTGGCGATGAAATGACCGGTCGCAGCTTGAATTCCAACCCACACGGCGGCGGACTGACCGCAATTGCGATTGAGCCGCACGGCGCGAATGCGTTGGTCATCAGCGCCCAACTTTTGCAAAATTTTCCAAGAATCATCGCGGCTGACATCGTCGGCGATGACGATTTCGTAGGGAATTTTTAGCGGTTCAAGCGCGTCACGAATGGCGATGACAAGTGGAATTAAATTTCCCTGCTCGTTGAAACAGGGCGCGACGACGCTCAAAATGGGAGCTTCACTCATGCTCAATACTCGACGAGTGAACGGACGGGAAAGTTCGGCAGGTGCTTGCGTCCATCCAGAAATTTCAGCTCGATGAGGAAGACGATTTCCAGAATGTTTCCGCCGAGTTTTTTTACGAGCGAGGCGGCGGCGCCGGACGTGCCGCCGGTCGCGAGCAAATCGTCCACGAGCAGCACGCGTGCGCCCGGCTTGATGGCGTCGGTGTGAAGGGCGACGGTCGCGTGGCCGTATTCGAGCGCGTAATCCTGTTCGATGGTCGTGAAGGGCAGCTTGCCTTTTTTGCGGACGGGAATGAAACCGGCGTTCAATTTGGTCGCGGCAGCGGCGGCAAAAATAAATCCGCGCGCGTCAATGCCCACGACGGCGTCAATGCTGCCGGGCGTAAATCTTTCCGTGAGCAAATCAATCGCGCCGGCGAACAGGCGCGCGTCGGCGAGGACGGGCGTGATGTCTTTGAACTGAATTCCCGGTTTCGGAAAATCGGGGACGTTGCGGATGGCGGCTTTGATTTCAGCGGCGGTGACGGGCTGGGACATAATTCAAACTTCCTTGGCTTTAGATTTTTCGAGTTTTTCAATCATCTTGCGGAGCTTGCGTAACGCGAGATTTTGAATCTGGCGGACGCGTTCGCGCGTGACGCCGAATTTTTCGCCGACTTCTTCCAAAGTTTTTTCATTGCCACCGTCGAGGCCGAAACGGAAGCGCAGAATCGTCGCCTCGCGGGCGTCGAGATGTTTGACCATATCTTGCAGCATGCCCGTGACGGTCTTGTCTTCGAGTTCGTCGTAGGGATTCACGGCGCGCTCATCCTCAACCATTTCGGAAAAAGTATTGGAATTATCATCGCCCACCGGCGCGTCGAGCGACGCGGGCCGGATGGACGCAGTTCGCATCTGCGAAACGCGCGCAGCGGTCGTGCCGAGTTCAGCGGCCAATTCTTCATCAGTCGGTTCGCGGCCAAATTCTTCCTGCAACTTCATCGCCGTGCGGCGCATCTTGGAAATTTTATCAACCAAATGAACGGGCAAACGAATCGTCTTGGACTGATTTGCGAGCGCGCGTTTGATGGATTGCTTGATCCACCATGAACCGTAAGTGGAAAGTTTTCCGCCTTTCGCGGGATCAAAACGTTCGACGGCTTTCATCAAGCCGATGTTGCCTTCGCTGATTAAATCCAATAACGGCAGGCCAATGCCTTCGTAGTCGCGCGCGATTTTCACGACGAGGCGGAGGTTCGCCTTGATCATGTGTTCGCGCGCTTTTTTGTCGCCCTTCTTGATTTTGGCGGCGAGTTCGATTTCTTCCTGCGGCGTGAGCAATTTCACCAGACCGATTTCGCGGAGATAAAGGCGGATGGAACTGTCGCCGTCCATGCGCTCGGCTTCGCGGCGGAGAAACTGCGTCGTGTCGCCCTCGGCTGGTTTGGTGATCGGCAAATCCGACGGCACGGTAATCGGCGGCGACGACAGCGTGACAATTTTTGTTTGCGCGGGAACGGAAATTATTTTTTTCCGTTTAACCGGCTTCGACTTACGTTGGATTTTTTTAGCCGCCATGAATGCAAAAAGTTAAACGCGCGCCGCGAAGCCGCAAGCAAATTAACTTCAATTCCGGCGCGAGGCGGAAATATAATACAGCAGCGTCAACAGCGAACTGACCAGCGCGGCGACGTAGGTGAGCGCGGCGGCGTTCAGAACTTTTGCCACGCTCGCGCGTTCGTCCTCGCGCACGAGGCCGAGACGAAAAAGTTGTGCCTTCGCGCGTGCGCTGGCGTCGTATTCCACCGGCAGCGTGATGAGCTGGAACAAAGTGATAATGGAGAACAGGACGATGACAATCGGTAGCGCGAATTTCATCTCGTGCATGAGCCAGCCGAGAAATAAAATGATTCCAAAGGCCGAACTGGAAAACTGTGTAACCGGCACGAGTGCCATCCGCAAATTGAGCAGCGCGTAAGCCGCCTGATGTTGCAGCGCGTGACCAGTCTCATGCGCCGCCACACCGACGGCGGCGATGGAATTACCGCTGTAATTTTCGGATGATAAAAACAGCGCGCGTTTCGTCGGGTCATAATGATCAGTCAATTTGCCTTCGACTTCTTCCACCGACACGTCGGTAAGTCCGGCGTTGTCGAGAATGCGCCGCGCCGCCTGCGCGCCCGTCAGGCCGGATTCCACCGGAATCTGGCTGTATTTACCGAACGCGGAATGCAGCCGCCACTGCGCCCATAAGCCGAGCAATAAGCCGGGCAGCATCACGAACAAATAGTATTTGTAATCCCAAAACATAAATTTATTTCAATCGGTGAATGGACAGCGGCGTTGAAAAAAGATTCAAACGGACGCGTTCAAACCGGCAGGATTAAAGCACAAAAAACGGACGTGCGCAACTTTCAGCCGTGTCATAATCTGACTCGTAATCCTAATCTTACTCGGCTGAAGAACGGGATTAAGATTAGGATTACGAGTCAGATTAAGAAAAAACGCACTTAACTTTTGGCCTGACGTTTTCACTCTTCCGGTTTGTCCAAATGTTCGCCGGGCGACAAGTCGGCGTATTGCTCGAAATGTTCCGGCTTGAGCGGTTCGGAAATCGCGTGTTCGGCGTTGAACCATTTGCCGAGGTCAACCAGTTTGCAGCAATGCGAACAAAACGGCGCGTATTTTCCCGCGAACCAGTCGCCGGACTTCTTGCAGGTCGGGCATTTGACGGAAGGCATGATTCTATTGAGTTTCGGCGGCGATTTGTTTCAAATCGGCGACAACATTATCCGCGTTGTCCACCGTCACGCCCGCATCGGTAAGATTTTTTTTCACGCCATCGAGCAAGGTTTGTTGCTGCGTCGCCGAAAGATGCGCGCCGTTGAACGCGGCGTGAAAACTGCGCGCGAGCTTCGCATTTTGCGCGGTCAATTTCTTGTTTCCACTGGTAGTCGCAATCAAATGCGCGGCCAGTTTTTTAATGGAAGCCGTCGCCGCTTTTTTATCATGGGCCGCTGCGGCGGAAAGGTGAGTCATCAACGAAGCGCGCTGGTCGGCTCCGGTTTGCGCGTCTGCCGCTTGATTGATGGCGTCCAAATCCGCGCGTAAATCGGCAATGTTTTGCAGCGTGGCGAGCAGCGCAGGATCGGCCGGCGGCGCTTGCGGCGCGGCGGGTGATTGCGGTTGCGCGGGCGTAACACCTTGCTGCGCGTCGTTCTGGTTCGCGTCGCGCTTGGCCTGTTTTTTGCCGAGGTCGTAATTTACATCGGCCAACGCCTTGCCGCCGAGCGCGAGCGCCACGACGAGAATGGCGAACAGCTTCATAAACTTATTTAGTTCGCAACGGTGAGATGGTTTTTGCCAATCAACGAAATGTAATCCAGCAGGATGTTTTCAGTTTCATTGAGCATCGGGTCAAATGGCGGCGGCGATTTTTTGTCGGCGGCGGCCTTCATCATGAGGTTGGTTGTAGTGGAGCCGCTGACGAGGGAATAGGTCGAATTGGAAACCGCATTGGTCGTCGCCGTGACGGTGTTGGTTTCCGTGACCGCGCCCGCTTCCACCAATCCCGGCAGCCCGGCATTTTCCACGGTGATGTCATAAACTTTCACGCCATCCGGCTTGCGCGCGGAACGCTCGGCGTCGCGAGCCTGGCTCTGGAGAAAATTACGTTCGTGATCCTTGAGCGCGTCATGTTCGTTGATGGTGGCGGTCTTTTCGGCCTGCGATTTCACGAACTGGTCAATGTCCTGTTTGACGTAGAGAAAGTCCTGATTCGTCGCGACGCGTTCGTTGGAACGCGCTTTGAGCGTGGCGAGATAAGGTTGGACGAGATTGAACTTATCGTAGTTCGCGGGCTGAATCGTGTCCCACGGCAACGGATTATCCAACGAGACTTCGCCAACCTGCGTGGAATAATCCAGCACATCCGGCAAAATGATGTCCGACGCGACGCCCTTGAGCTGCGTGGACGCGCCGCTCACGCGATAAAATTTGCGGATGGTGATTTTGATTGTGCCGGGATCGTTCGACGAACCTTTTTCTGACGACAGCATAAACGGCTTGAGCGGATTCAAATTTTGCACCGTGCCTTTGCCGTGCGTGGAGCTGTCGCCGACGATGAGCGCGCGCCCGTAATCCTGCAACGCGGCGGCGGCGATTTCCGCAGCGGACGCGCTGAAGTGGTTGATCATCACGACGAGCGGCCCGGCGTAAAGTTGCGTCGGGTCGGGATCGGAATCCACTTGCACCTGATTATCGGGATTGCGCGCGAGGACAATCGGACCGTCCTTGATGAACAAGCCGGTGAACTTAATGGCTTCTTCCAGCGAGCCGCCGGGATTCGTCCGCAGGTCAATGATGATGCCGGAAACTTTTTCCGCTTTCAGTTTGTTGATGAGCTTGGCGACATCCACGGAAGTGTATTTTGGAGTCGCGCTGCCGTTGTCAGCACCAAGTCCACCAACCGGGGCGTAAAACGACGGCAGGTCAATGATACCAATGCGTTTGCCGTCGGGATATTCAATCAACTTCGCCTTCGCCTCGGAATCTTCCAGTTTGATTTCGTCGCGGATGAACGAGACGACCTTGCGTGCGCTGCGGTCAGACGCGGGGCTGATGGTGAGGCGAACTTCCGTGCCTTTCGCGCCGCGAATTTTTTGGACGACTTTTTCGAGATCCATGTCCACCACATCCACGGGCGGTTGGTTGCTTTGCGCGACGGCGATGATGCGGTCTTTTTCGTTCACCTCTTTGCTCTTGGCCGCCGGCCCGCCGGGCACGAGCGAGCGGATGGTGCAATAACCATCGTCCTCGCCGAGTTGCGCGCCGATGCCGAACAGCGAAAGGTTCATGCTGATGGAAAAATCCTGCGCGTGCGGCGCGCTGAAATAATCCGAGTGCGGATCGTAGGCGTGCGCGAGACCGTTGAGATAAGCTTGCAACACGCCTTCGTTGTCCCAGTTCGTCGTCATCTGCAAGTTCCACTGGTAATGTTTTTCCAGCGTGGCGGGAATGTCCTTCGCCGCATCTGCTGGCAGCTTCACGCTGAAAGTGTCGTTGGTCTCGATGATTTCGCGCGACAATTTTTCCTGCAAATACTCGTAGCGCAGCCGTTGCCGCCAGAGCGCCTCCGCTTCGTCCAAATCTTTCGGAAACGGCGCGTGGCGACGGTCGAGGACAATTTTTTCGTCGGCATTGAATTTGAATTTGTCGTGTTCCAGCAAATCCATCACATACGCGTCGTGCTGCTGGATACGCTCGGCATAACGGTCATAAACCGCGAACGCCGGTGTCAAATCCGCCGTGCCGTGATCGAGCGTCAGCTTGTCTAGATTCGTCCGGTAGATTTCAAACTCTGCGAGGTCGCTCTGGAGAAAATTTTCGTGGCGCGGGTCGAGTGAATTAATGTAGCCGTCAAAAAATTTCTCCGACAAGGCTTCGTCCAGCGGGCGCTGCGAGTAATGATACGTTTCCAGCAAGCGCGCCGCGACGTAGGCGATGTGCGCGTCGTTCGGGCCGGGTTTCAGGCTCGTGGCCGACAGCGCGGGCAGGGCGGGCGCATCAGGCTTGTCCGACTTGCAACCGGCCCAAATGGCCAGCGCGACGGCAGGGATGGTTAGCAGCAAAAAGATTTTTCGGGCGCGGTGCATGGTGATTGGCATGGACACAATTTGACCGAGCATAACTCAAACCGTTCAGCGGGGAAATTAAATTGCACGGTTTTTCGCCACCGCCAGTTTCCGCCGCCGGGTTTTTTTGGCGGGTTTGGCCGGAAAATATGTTAAACACATGGTGCGTGAATTTTTTCCGGATGATTGTTCTGCTGATCTTGCTCAACGCCGGGTTGGTCAAGGCGGCTGATTTTGCCGCCACCAACCAGATGCCGTCGCCCGTCCGCGTCCTGATGGAACAGGCCGGTTACGTCATGGTTCAAACCAATTCTGACATCCCGGCACCAGACACTAATTCGCTTCGGTATTTGCCGCCGATCAAAAAAAGCCGGTTGCGTCCGCTCGAGCGGCCGGTTCAAAAAAATGGCTGGAACTTCTGGGACAATACGGGTGTCAAATATATCCATCGGAACCACGACCCGATGAACCTCTTGGCACCCGCGCAACCCACTCCCTACTCGACGCTGACCCAATTGGAATACGACATCACCTATTCCTTCGACTTTTAGGGCGGACACAAGTTTTTTTGAATGAAAAGCGGATTGCCTTTGTCAGTTGAATCCAGAATTATACGTCCTCACAAATCAATTGTATGAAAAAAATTATTTTTGGAACCGTCATTAGTCTCGGCCTCGCCTCGGTCGTGCTGGCCGAAGGAACGAATGTGTTGAGCGATGAAAAATCGCGCGTCAGCTACGCCATCGGCATGATGCTTGGCCATAACTGGCAGCAACAAGGCTTGGACATTGACGCCAGTGTCGCCGCCAGCGCCATCAAATCCATCCAGACCGGCGGCGCGACGTTGCTGACGCCGGAAGAAGCGCAACAAGTGCTCACCAGTTTCCAGCAGGAATTCCGCACCAAAAAGACCGCTAAAAATAAGGCGGACGGCGACGCATTTCTGGCGGCCAACAAAAATAATCCCGGCGTCCAGTCGCTGCCCGACGGTCTGCAATACACGGTTTTGACCAAAGGTTCCGGCGCGTTGCCCACGCCGAGCGACACCGTCACGGTCAATTACAAAGGCACGTTGATTGACGGCACGGAATTTGACAGTTCCTACAAGCGCGGTCAGCCCGCACAATTTCCCGTCACCGGCGTCATTCACGGTTGGACCGAGGCGCTGCTGAAAATGCCAGTTGGTTCAAAATGGAAATTATTCATCCCGTCCGAATTGGCTTACGGCGAACAAGGTAATCGCGGCATCCCGCCGGATTCCACTTTGATTTTTGAAGTCGAACTGCTCGACGCCAAAACGCCCGCGCCCGTCGCGCCGCTTACGAGCGACATCATCAAAGTGCCGAGCGCTGCCGAGATGAAAAATGGCGCGAAGATTGAAGTCATCAAGCCCGAAGATGCCGCCAAGACCGCCAGCGGCGCGAAGTAATCACGCTTCGGCATTGAACGTCGCGGCGTTTGCCGGGTCTATGTCATGACTATGAAATTGACGGGCACACTCGCCGGTGTTTCGGTTGCCGTTTGTGGCGTGGTGGTTTTGGGGATTGCTTTGCATTTCACGGCGCGTGCCGCCGAGAGCATCCCGACCTTCTGCATTGACAGCACGCCCGCCAATCGCGACGCGGCGGCTGGCACAAGCTTCGCGTCGGTCGTGAAAAAAGCCGCGCCAAGCGTTGTCAATATTTACACCGCGCGCTTCGTCAAGGAACGACCCAATCCGTTTTTCAACGACCCGATTTTCCGTCAATTTTTTGGCAATCAATTTGCCGGTGATGACCGCGAACGCACGCGCAAGGAACAAAGCCTCGGCTCCGGCGTCATCGTTTCCTCGAACGGTTACATCGTGACCGCCAACCACGTCGTCGCGGGCGCGGATCAAATAAAAATCTCCATCGCGGGAAATAAAAAAGAATGCAGCGCGCGGCTCATCGGGCGCGACGAATTGACCGACGTGGCCGTGTTGAAAATTGACGCGGACAATTTGCCCGCCGCCACGCTCGCCGACAGCGACCAGCTTGAAGTCGGCGATGTCGTGCTCGCCATTGGTAATCCGTTTGGCGTCGGCCAGACGGTGACGAAAGGCATTGTCAGCGCGCTCGGTCGCAGCGTCGGCTTCAACGGTTATCAGAATTTTATCCAAACCGACGCTGCGATTAATCCCGGCAATTCCGGCGGCGCGCTGATAGACACGCAAGGTCGGCTCGTCGGCATCAACACTGCCATTATTAGCGGCAGCGGCGGCAATCAGGGCATCGGTTTCGCCGTGCCGGTCAACATGGCGCGGCACGTTCTGCAACGGCTCGTCACCGGCGGAAAAATCACGCACGGTTATCTCGACGGCATCAGCCCGCAGGAAATTGACGATAATCTTGCCAAGGAATTTAATCTGCCCGACGAAAACGGCGTGTTGATTGGCGACGTGGCCGCCGGTTCTGCCGCTGCCAAAGCTGGCGTCAAATCCGGTGATGTCATTATCGCCGTCAACGGCCACGATGTCACCGATGTCAACAGTCTGCAACTGATCGTGTCCGGCTGCGAACCCGGTTCGCCCGCCGCCTTGAAAATTTTCCGTGACGGCGCAGCAAAAATTATTCCTGTCACGCTCGGCGAACTGGTCACCAGCAGCGCCGTTGACGCGCAGAAAAATTCCGATGCCGTCAACACCACTGCTTCCAAGACCGACGCGCTGGACGGCGTGACCGTGGCGGATTTCGAGCGCACCGTTCGCAACCAGCTTCGCCTGCCTGATGATATTCAAGGCGCGATGGTCACGCAGCTTGACCGCGATTCCAATGCCGCCGACGCCGGATTGCGGCTCACCGACATCATCGTGGAGATTAATCACCAACCCGTGAAAAATTCCGCCGATGCCGAGCGCCTCTGCAAATCCGCCAAGAGCGATCAAATCCTGTTGAAAATTTGGCGGCCCGCGCTCGCCGGCACGCGCTTCTTGAGCGTGGACAACGCCAAACGTCCGAAGTGAAACGGTTGCAGCTTTCTAATTTGGCGCACCGCCGCGCTCCGTTAAAATCAAGACACTGTCCGGCTTGGCAAGTGATTGAACTTCCAACTTTCAACCTGTAACCTGCAACCAACGATGGCTGCCCAATACAAAGATTATTACCAGACCCTCGGCGTCCCGCGCACCGCGACCGCCGATGAGATGAAGAAATCCTTCCGCAAACTCGCGCGCGAATTTCATCCCGACGTCGCGAAAGATAAAAAGCGCGCCGAAGAAAAATTCAAGGACATCAACGAGGCCTACGAAGTTTTGTCCGACGCCGACAAGCGCAAAAAATACGACGAACTCGGCGCGAATTGGAAACAGGGTGCCGACTTTCGTCCGCCGCCCGGCCACGGTGCGGGCGGTTTCGGTGGCGGCCAGCCGTTTCGCGGTGGCGCCGGACGCGGCGGTGGCGCGGAATTTGAATTTCAAGGCACGGGCTTCAGCGATTTCTTTGAGCAGATGTTCGGCGCGCAACGGCGAGCGAATGGCGCGGGCGGACGCGGCGGATTTCCCGGCGAACAAATGGCCGAGCCGAGCCGCGACATCGAAGGCGACATCATGGTCACGCTCGAAGAAGCCAAGACCGGCTCCGTCCGCACCGTCACCGTGCGCCACGAGAACCGCACCGACTCGCAGCAGGTCAAAATTCCGGCGGGCATCACCGAGGGACAAAAACTTCGCATCGCCGGACGCGGCGAGAACGGCGGCGATTTATATCTGCGCGTGCGCCTCGCCAAGCATCCCGACTTCGAGGTGGACGGACACAATCTCATTTACGAACTCGAACTTGCGCCGTGGGAAGCTGCGCTCGGCGCGGAGATTGCCGTGCCCACGCTCGACGGCAAAGTGAACATCAAGATTCCCGCCGGCACGGCGAGCGGCCAAAAACTTCGCGTGCGCGGACGCGGCCTCGGCAAAACCGGCGACCTGATTGTCGCGACCAAAATCGTTGTGCCCGCAAAAATTTCCGACGCGCAAAAGAAATTGTGGGAGCAGCTCGCGAAGGAATCAAAATTCAATCCGCGTGATTGAAATCAAAATGACACAAGAAAAAACAGGGGTTATGGCTTGGGTAGGAGACAAACCTATTTATGCCGACGAAATCAGAAAATTGGTTGATGTAACAACAGAATATGACCCGCAAAGTTGGAATCCGGCAAATGTTGCAGCGAAAAAGCTGTTTAGCTGTGTGGAATGTTTGCGCGACATAGATGTTTTGCTTCAAACTGCTGGACGTTTGAAAAATAAGGCTAAGCAGCG
>DATCFH010000151.1:0-3754 GCA_036509625.1 Verrucomicrobiia bacterium | reverse complement strand
GGATTCCGCCGCGCGTATTCGACAAGAAACGAGGCGTCACCGCAGCCGAGTTCGACTTCGAGCGGCTGTGGTTTTGGAAACAATTCCGCCACGTCCAGAGGCTCAACTATCGAACGCAATTGGACGATCAGATTTTCCGGCGCGTTGGTTTGAGTTTTCAAATCGGAAATCGCCAGTTGAAAATCTTAAAATTGAAAATGGTCGGGGCGGTGAGATTCGAACTCACGACCTCTTGGACCCGAACCAAGCGCGCTACCAGCCTACGCTACGCCCCGACATTGGAAATTAAATCGTGCCCGTTGCGCGCTTGAAAAGCAATGCGGAAATTTCCCGGCTACGATTCAGAATCACATCGTCATTGTCCTGGCGTTTCAACAAATGGCGGCATCGGGCAGTCCAGCGTGTCGGAAATGGCGCGGAGCAGTTCGGCTTCCGCTTCCTGGATCACGCCGTCCACGCCGACCGTTTGGACGCAGGTTTCAATCAGATTCTTTTTGATTTGCGGCGCGGCCTGCGCGAGACGATTCAACGCGGCGTCAATTTCCTTCACGCCGCAATTTTCCTTCGGCAGCAAATTCAAATCGGCGCCGTCCGGCGCGCGCAAATATGGCGCTCCGGTTTCAAATGCTTTTTCAATTTTCACCGCGTCATCGCTGCTGACATTTGCCAGCGCGGAAAGAATGACGGCGCAATCTGGCACGAGCGGTTTGACCGTGTAAAATTGCACGACGGATTTTTGCGGCCCGTTGAATTGCGAATCCAAATTCCGCAGCACGATTTTTTGCAGCACAAACTCGAATAGCTCGACCTTGCCGTCGCTTTCGACGAGCCATTGCAGCGTCTGCGAAAAGTTTTGGAATTGCTCGGCGCTCAACTGCCGCAAGCCGCCCAGCGCGAGGTTGATGATCGGCAGATGAACGTGTGCGGCGATTTTTGCAACGTCTGGAAACAACGCGGCGGTCTTTTCGGAAACCGGGGGCGAAAAGCGTTTTCCAATTTCGGCAATTTGATTTGCGCACACGTTTTCATCCGCGCTCAAAAGCAGCGCATAAATCAGCGCGACGGAATCGAGCGGTTCGCGCGCGGCGGTCTTGACATTTTCCGGCAGCGCGTCGCGCAGCTTCACGGCGTATTCCAGATGCAACGGCGTGGGATTGCCGATGTTCGGCATGACGTGGCGCGATTTGATGACGGGCGGTTCGTTCATGCCGCCGGATGCGAGAATTGTTCCGCCAAGCACACCGCCAAAAATATTTGGCATTGGTGAAGGATGTTTTGCAGCCTTGGAAATTTGTCCGGGCGGCTGATCTCCTCCGTCGTAGCGGACGAAGGAAAACTTTCCGTCGAAATTCGGATCAAACGCGCGGATGCGCTCGTCCAGCGGCGGATGCGTTTCGAGCAAGCCGATAAAAGCTTCGCTGATCCCGTTGGAGAAAAACATATGCGACAGTTCCTCCGAATGAGCGTGGCTCAAGCGTGAGCCGGTTTCGCCAAGGCCGCCGATTTTTTTCAGCGCGCCGGTGATGCCAGCGGGATTCCGCGTGAATTGAACTGAAGATGCGTCGGCCAGAAATTCGCGCTGGCGGCTGACGGCGGCCTGGATCAAGCGTCCAAAAAAAACACCAATGTAACCGATGATCAGCAGCGCGAGTCCGAGAATCGGCAACGGATTTTGTCCGCGACTGCGCCCACCGCCGCGCGCGGTTTGCAAAAGCACGCGGCCAATGATCGCGAGGCAAAGAATTCCAAAAATGGTTCCCATGAGCCGCAAGTTCAGCTTCATGTCGCCGTTGAGGATATGGCTGAATTCGTGGCCGATGACGCCCTGCAATTCATCGCGCGACAAAATTTTCATGCAGCCGCGCGTGACGGTGACGGTGGCGTCGCCGGGTTTGTGGCCGGCGGCGAAGGCGTTGATGCCGTCCTCGTCGTCCATGACATAAACCTGCGGCACGGGCACGCCGGACGCGATGGCCATTTCCTCGACGACGTTGAGCAGCTTGCGTTCGTCGGGATCGGTCGAATTCGCGCTGACGAGCCGCGCGCCCATCATTTCCGAGACCGCGCTGCCGCCGGCGGCGAGCGCCATGGTCTTGTAACTGCTGCCGATGAAAACAACCGCGAGCGTGCCGAGCGCGACTGCGAGAAAAATTTGCGGATTCCACAAATTGAATTGCGCCTGCGATTCATCGTAGGAATGTTGATGCGCCTGAACGCCGGAAAAAATCAACAGCGACACGACGTAAATGGCGGCGATCATCGCCGCGACCGCCAGAACAAAGTAGATTAAAAGCCACTTGGTTTTTTTCCTGGCCTTGTCCTGTCGCTCGAAGAAGTCCATTTGGATTTGCGATTTTTGATTTACGATTTACGAGCGCGCCAGCAATTCACGCTACCGCGTCAATCGTAAATCGCAAATCGTAAATTATCGGTTCCGACGAAATTTCACGAGAAGGAGACTTTTGGCGCGTCCTTCTGCTCCGGCTTGTCCACGACGAACAGTTCCGCCGCGCCGAAGTTGAACATTCCGGCGATGAGATTGCTCGGGAACACTTCGCGGTCGGTGTTGTAGGTCATCACCGAATCATTGTAGGCCTGCCGGGCGAAGGAGATTTTGTTTTCCGTCGAGGTCAGTTCCTCGGTGAGCTGCATCATGTTCTGGTTCGCCTTCAAATCGGGATACGCTTCGCTCACCATCATCAATCGGCTTAACGTGCCGCCGAGTCCGGTTTCAGCCGAAGCCAGGCTCTTCATCGCGGTGGCGTCGCCGGGATTGGCGGCGGCGGCTTTTGAGGCGGCGTAAGCGATGTTGCGCGCGGCGGTGACGGCTTCGAGCGTGCCGCGTTCGTGCGCCATGTAGCCCTTGGCAGTCTCGACAAGATTGGGAATCAGGTCGTAGCGGCGCTTGAGCTGCACATCAATCTGCGCGTAGGCGTTTTTGTAGCGGTTGCGCATCGTGACAAGCTTGTTATAGACGCCCATCACGAACAGGCCGATGAACAGCACGAATGCCACAAGCACGACTAATACCACAATCAATCCCAGTGCCAAAGTGGTTGGTTCTGCGAGCATAATTCCAGTTGTCATAATTTTCCTTTTGTTAAGTTCAACAACAGATTGGCCGAACCACGGCGGGCGGCAATAATAATTTTGGCGCGATTTTGGAATCGGTGCCGTCTGGCGATCCGGCGGTCAGCCGGCGTGTTTTTCGGCGGCGGCGTCCGCCTGGGCGGGCAGATAAACCTGAAACGTGGAGCCTTTGCCAACGTCACTTTTCACGAGGATGATGCCGTGATGTCCTTTGACGATGGAAAGCGCTGTGGACAATCCGATGCCCACGTTTTTCCTGCCCAGTTCCTTGGTGGTGAAAAATGGCTCAAAAATCCGCTCGCGCAATTCCGGTGCGATGCCGCCGCCGGTGTCTGAAACTTCCATGAGGACATACGGCCCTGCGACGGCCCCGCTGTGCATACCGGCGAAATGGGAGTCCGCTGTGAAATTACGCGCTGCGAGCGTCAACGGGCCGCCGTCCGGCATGGCTTCGCCGGCGTTGGTGAAAATGTTGAGCAGCGCCTGATGCAGTTGAAGCGGGTTGCCGAGAATGGGACAGAGGTCCTCCGCAACCCGGGTTTCGATGCGGATGTTTTTCGGCAGCATCTGGGAGGCGATGCGGACGACCCCATCGGCGAGGCGGCTGGGGTTGACGGTTGTGCGCCGGCCTTCCGCCTCGCGGCTGAACGACAGGACCTGCTTG
>DATCFH010000150.1:0-10826 GCA_036509625.1 Verrucomicrobiia bacterium | reverse complement strand
CCTGCCACAGCATGGTTTCGCCTTTCCCATTTTTCTTGGGGATTTCAACTTCACGAATATTGCGCCGTTCGCCGCTTTTCGGTGCTAAACGCATAAATTATTCAAACAGATTTTTTATTTTATCCCCGCCAGCCGTTCCTTCCAGATTTTGTAAAGCTCCACGGTGGCGCGGACGTCGCGCAGGCAGTATTCGGCAATCTCGCGGAATTTGCCGGCTTCCATCAAATCTTTCACGTCCATGCCGGTCACGCCCGCGCTCTTGGGCGATTCGATGCCGAAGGCTTTGCAATAAAAATCCAGGTTGAACCGCCGCGCCGCGCCGTCGCGTCCGCTCACGCTGTAAAAAGTGAATTGCTCCGCGAGGTCGCAGTGCGGCTCGACGGCGTAACGGTAGCCCAGCCAGTTTTTTTTGGAGATGGGCACGTTGAGCAGCGCCGAGCGCAGATAGATGAACGGCACGTCAAACCCGCGCCCGTTGAAGGTGACGATGTGGTCGTATTTTTTGGCGACTTCCCAAAATTGCGTGAGGAGTTCGGTCTCGTCGGCGCAGGGAATGAATTTCACCCCGTCTTCGCCCGGCTTCGACGCGGCCAGCGGGTCTTCGGTCAGGCTGTCTTCGTCATAATCATCGGCCACATAAATGGATTGGCCGCGCTGCGTCTCGGCATTGAGCATGGCGATGCAGACGACTTGCGAGGTGAGCGGCCAGAGCGACATGAAGCGCGTGATGTCTTCGCGCTTGGCCTGCTTGGCGATGGCGTCGCCGATCTTTTCGGTCTCGCGGAAAAGATATTCCTGCTGCGCGTCGTCGAAATTATCAATCGGTTGCGCGGAGGTTTCGATGTCGAAAACGAGAGTTGCCATGTCCGAAGATTAACCGCCAAGACGCCAAGAACGCCAAGACAAAATTGGTAGGGCTGACCTGCGGGTCAGCCAGATGGCGGTGCAGCAACGCCGCCCTATCGAACCGGTTCGGCAATCAAATCGTAATCCGTGTGGCCGATGATTTTGACTTTGGCAAACTGACTGACCGGGAAGGTTCCCTTTGAGGCGCGGATATAAATGCGCCCATCAATGTCCGGCGCATCGGCTTCACCTCGTCCGACGAGGTAGTTTTTAATTTTTAATTTTAAGTTTTTAGTTTCGGCTTCGCGCACCAAACCGTGTTCCCACGAGCTGACGTTCGCGCTTTGAAGTTGTTTCGCGTTCGCCTCGCCTTCGATGAGAACTTTGATTTCGCGACCGACGAAACTTTCCGAGACGGCAATGGCGACTTTGTGCTGCGCGGCCATGGCGAGTTCGCGGCGCTTTTGCTTCACCTTGTCAGAAAGTTGCCCAGCCATCGCACCCGCGCGCGTGCCGTCTTCTTTGGAATACGCAAAAACGCCAAGCCGCTCAAATTTTGTTTCGCGAATGAAATCGAGCAGCGCGTTGAAACTGGTTTCTGTTTCGCCGGGAAAACCGACGATGAACGTCGTCCGCAACGCGATGCCGGGAATGCCGGCGCGAATGCGTTTGATGAGGTCAACGATGTATTGTTGCGAGGTTTCGCGGCGCATCCGTTCGAGCATATTCTCGTGAATGTGCTGGAGCGGAATATCAATGTAGCGCGCGACTTTCTTACAATCGGCAATGGTAGCAATGAGTTCGTCCGTCCAATGCGCGGGATGCGTGTAGAGCAAACGAATCCAGAAATCGCCTTTGAGCGAATTCAATTCGCGCAACAACGTGCAAATGCTCGTGGCATCGGCGGCCAAAGATTTGGCGGCGGCGGAGAACTTTTCCGGCGACGAAATCGCGCGTGAATGATTCGGGCGCAAATCCAATCCGTAGTAAGTCGAGTCCTGCGAAATCAAATTGATTTCCTTCACGCCGTCGGCGATGAGCGCTTTGGCTTCTTTGACAATGTCGCTTTGCGTGCGGCTGCGATGCGAACCGCGCATTCGCGGGATGATGCAAAAGCTGCACGGATGATTGCAGCCCTCGGCGATTTTCAAATACGCAAAATGTTTTGGCGTCAGACGAAATCGCGGCGTCTCAAAATCAGGAATGAAAACGGGGCGTTGGGTGACATCCAAAATCGGAGCAGATGGCAGATGGGAGTTGGAAGATGGGAGTTTTGCTCCAACCACCGTTTTAGTTTTTCCAAATTTTTCCGTGCCGCGCAACGATTCTTCTTTTTCGTGTTCGGACAAGTCGCGGGATTTTTCCAACTCGTTCAAACGCTGTTTTACTTTTCCGCTTTCCGCTTTCCGCTTTCCGCTTTCAATTTTCCCCGCCCGGCTGGCGATGGCTTTGCCCACGATGTCGCCGACTTGCGCGACTTGATCAATGCCCATGAACGCGTCCACTTCCGGCATGAGCTTGGGCAGTTCCTCGCGAAAACGCTGCGAGAGACAGCCGGAAACGATGACGGCCTGACCGCGCTGATTGGCGTCGCGCAACTCGACGGATTCGAGAATGGTGTCCACGCTTTCTTCCTGCGCGGAGTCAATGAAGGAGCAGGTGTTGACGATGACAGCGTCGGCGCTCGCGGCGTCGTTGGTGATTTCGACGCCGCTTTTCATGAGTGAGCCGAGCATGATCTCGGCGTCCACAAGATTTTTCGCGCAGCCGAGCGAAATCATGCCGACGCGCACGGGCTTGGAACTGGAATTTTTCTTCGTCACAGACGGAATACGTTAGCAAAATTTTTGAGCGTGGCAATCTTGGGAACGGCTCGGAGCCGCCTTAATTTAATTTCCTGTTTTGCGTCTTTTGTGAATTTTTGCGGCTGGAAATTTTTCCGCCGAAATTAAAATCGAATTGCAGGAAAATAATGGCCGCAAAAAAGCGCAAAATTAAGGCGCTACCAACGGCCCGCTAAAACATTTTTTCCATCACCCAAAATTATTTCGCCGGCGCATTGGTGGCGGGCGCATTGGTGGAAATAGTTTCCACCGTGTTCGTCGGGGTGGCGACAGATTCGAGCAACGACGTGGGCAAACCCAGTTTGGTGACGAGTTCGGCGCGGGCGGCGTAGGGCGCGCCGTTTTGCGGGTCGAGCAGTTGCCGCATGACGGCGTTGTTCAGAGTCTGGTAAGGCGGCAGCGGGATGCGCTCGTTGCCACGGAACTTGGAAGTCTTGGCCGTGTAATTTTGATAGACGCGGTTGGCGAGGCGCTTGAGATTTTCGTAACGGTCATCCGCGCCGGTCGCGAGCGAATAATATGCGCGCGTCAGCAAACCCTGCACGGCGGACGTGACGCGTTCCTCCGATGTTTCACCGATGTCAATCTGCACCACGGCCACGGCGTATTCGTCGAGCGTCAGATTTTTCGGCAATGAATCCGGCTGATTTTCGATGATAGGCTTGTTGGGATACCTATCGCCAAGATACTTGAACCATTTGGCCGCTTCCGCCATCCGGTTATTTTCGTAGAGAAAATAAACGGCGTCGCGCAGAAAATTGCGGTGGGCGGTGGCGATGTTGTTACTCATGCCGGGATCCTCATTCATCATCTGTTCGTAAGCGGCATTGACATGCGCCGTCAGATCCAAGTTCGGGCCGAGCGAATAACTTTTGGTGAACGGATCAATGATGATCCGGCCATGATGAAATGCCTGCAACATGGATTGGTAAATGATGCGGCGCAATTTGATGAGATCATCGGCCTTCACCTTGTCGGGATTCTCCTTCGCCGCTTCGAGACCGCGCGCGCCCCAGTAAATCGCGTGCGCTTCCGGCAACCGCCAGTCGAACGGCCCATATTCGTCATCCACCTGCTTGGCGAACTGCGGATCAATCTTAAATTTTTCGCGGAGCAGCGCGGCATTCGTTCGCGCTGCCGCGTCAGGCGGATTTAGCAACCGGTCAAAGTTCGTGCCGTTGGCGCCGAAGAACGGATCCATTTCCTTCGCCCATTGGCTTTTGTAATAAAAATTTGCGTCGTCAAGATTCGCGCCCATCTTGTGCTGGAAGAACCAGCCCAGTTCACGGTAGATGTCCACGCTGTTCGGGTTGTAGCGCAGGCCTTCATCGCGCAGCAGTTCGATGCCGCGCTCCACCCAATGCCAACGGTCGGAAAAATCCTTGAACTTGACTGAAATGTTGTAAGCCATGTTCCAGCCCTGAAAAACCCACACCGACGGAAACGTCGGCTCCAGTTTCGTGATCCAATCCGCAAGCTGCGCGGCCTCAAAAAATTTATCGTCCTGCTGCAAATCATTCGCGCGCATCCAGAGAAAATTCGAGATCAGCCCGCGAAAGCCGCCGAGGGCGACCGTTGTGAACGCCAGCATTGGCGGGGCGTTTTCCAGCACCGCCGCGCGTGTCAGTCCGAGCGTGTCGCGGTCGCGGTTCAACGATTTTTGAAACTGGCCGGTGCCAAATAGCAGCGCGGCGGCCAGCAGCAGTAACAGGATTTTTTTGACGCGCGCGTTCATTGGGTGCCTTGCGCGGTGGCCAGTTCGCGCCGGTTAAAAAAGAAAATTCCCGCCACCGCAAACACGCCGCCCACCAGCAAAACGATTTGGGTGAATGCCGAACCGAGTTCGCCCCAAGTGATGCTGCGCCCGCTGCTCAACGCCTCAATGGGTGAATAATTTTTCACGAGACTGATGACCGCGAGCACGCCTTTGAATGCCGGAATCAAAACTACGTCCGCGACCGAGTGGCCGGCCTGACCAGTTTCTTCATTGCCCGCCGCCACCGAGCCGGAATCCACCGAGTCCGCCAGCATGCCGCTCGACAAAGCGACCAGCAGCATTGCCAGCGAAAAAAATGTCGCCACCGGAAATGACAGGAAACTCGCCGCCATCAAACCCAACGCCGACAGCAGCGCCATCCAGCAAAAAATAATTCCCAGCCCGCGCACGAAGTTCAGACCGAAGCTGCCTGCCGGATACAAAACCTCCATGCCGTCTTCGAGCGGAAAGAGCAGGGCGGTCGAGTTCGGATTTACAAATGTAATGGTCAACAGGCCGTTCGCATCGAACAGATCCGGCGGGATGGCAAATTCATGAAACGTGTCCGGCGCGAGGCTCATCGGCTCGCTGCGCCAGAATTTGGTCTTGTCCGGCACGCCCACCTGCCACAGTGCCACGAATGTGCCGGACGAACTTTTTTGGGCCGCATTAAATTTCACCCGCAGTTGCAGCGGTTTGCCCGCGAGATAATTTTTGGCGAAACCCAGATCGATTTTCCAGACGCGCTCATAGCTTGGCGGCACGAGTTGCAACTGCGCCTTCACCTGCTCGCGGATTTGTTTTTTAACTTCCTGTTCATCCACTTTTTCCACCGGACTGGATTTCAAGCGCTCCTGAAAAACCTGCTCTGTATCGGTTTCAATTTCCGCCGGATCGTTTGGTTCTTTTGCCGAGCCGCGCGCGACCAAAACTTGTTCCCGCAAATTTTTCTGTTCCGCCGCCGGCAGTTTTCCCGCGCGCCATTGCAACATTCCAAACACGCACGCGCCGGAAATCGCCAGCAACGCCGCGTTCAAAGTCACGATGCCGAGCCATTTGCCCAGCCAGATTTGCCAGCGCGCAATCGGCTTCGTCGCGACGACTTGAATCTGACATTCCTCGATGTCGCGCGCCAGTGTGCCGCACGCGAGCCACAAGGTTGAAAGTCCCAGCAATCCTGTGATTGCGCTCAACGTGTAGGTCAAAATAATCTGCGTAAAACCTTGCGCCGTGCCGTCGTCCTCGATGACCAGCGGCAAGCCGACGACCGCGAGAATCAAAAGCACCGCGATGACGAGGAATAATTTGAACCGCAGCGCGGCCTTCCACGTCAACCACGAGATGGCGAAAATTCTTTGCATTTATTCAGAAGCCACAGATGGACACAAATGAAACACAGATGAAGAATTTGTTTCGGCAGTCTTTCTCCATCTGTGTTTCATCTGTGAAAATCTGTGGCTAAAATTATTTTTTTCCACCAAGCAACGATGAAAGTTTCTCGTCCGCCTTGGACAAATCCACAGGCTTCGTTCCTGGCGTTGGTTTGGCCGGTTGCGGAACGGGTTCGCTGGTTTTTCCCAAAGCCTCAAGTTTCTTATCGTCCACTTTTGGCGTGACAGATTGCGCCGCCGGTTTGGCTTCAATCACCGGCTGCGCCGCTTGTGGTAGTGATAATTTCCCCAAAACTTTTTCCGTTTGCGGCTTGGCTTCCATGCCGCCGCGTAAATACTCGGCCACGCGTGCGCCGGATTGTGCGCCGCTGGTTTCGTTCGCTGCGCGCGCCTTGTTCACCACGTCGAGGAAGTAGCTTTCGAGATTCTGCGTCGGATTGTCCACGCGCACTTCGCCGGTCGAAACGTCCTTGCGGATGATTTCCAGAACGCGCTCCAAAGTTTCACGCGGCAAAACCGGCGTCGTGATTTGCAACGTGTCCGGCTCCGCGAGCAATTCTTTCAGCGTGCCGGCGGCTTGGATTTTTCCGCCGTAATAAATTACTACGCGGTCGCAAACGTCCTCGACATCGGAAAGTAAATGGCTGCTCAAAATCACCGTCTTGCCGCGACGCGCCAGCGCGACGATTAAATCCTTCACCTCGCGGCAGCCAATCGGATCAAGGCCAGCGGTCGGTTCGTCGAGAATGATCAGGTCAGGATCGTTGATGAGCGCCTGCGCGAGACCGATGCGGCGCTGCATCCCTTTGGAAAACTCGCCGACCGCGCGCGTCTGCGTTTTGCCCAGGCCGACCATTTCTAAAAGCTGTTCCGCGCGATTGTCGCGGTCAGCTTTCGAGAGATGAAAAAGATTCCCAAAAAAATCCAGCGTCTCGCGTGAATTCAAATAGCGATACAAATAAGATTCTTCCGGCAGATAACCGATGCGCGCTTTCGTTTGCACATGACGCGGCGAGTGGCCAAAGACCTCGATGTGGCCTTTCGTCGGATTCAGTAGGCCGAGCAGCAATTTGATGGTCGTGGATTTGCCGGAACCGTTCGGTCCGAGCAATCCGAAAATTTCGCCTTTGCGAACCTCAAAATCCACGTTGTCCACCGCGCGCGCCTTGGGGCGGTTCCAAAAATCTTTGAACACTTTCGTCAGCCCGCGCACGGACACGACGACTTCGGCGCTGGATTGCGGATTGCGGATTGTGGATTGCGGATTTAATTCGGCGACGGGCATAAATCGAAAAGAAGCTTGGGTTTAACTTTACGAAATATGTCCTTCGTAAAGGTCGGCCATCGGGAAGGCCAAATCAAAATCGTTCCAATTGAGAACCCCATCTTCGACGGTGAAATTTTTGAACTGCTTCAAGTCCAGATACGCGCGGATGGACGGGTGTTCGGATTTTTTCAGGAACGAACCGAAGTCCACGGTGCTTTCGTGGCCGTCATCGAACTGAAGGTGCAGCTTGTAGGGCGCGACGAAACGCGCCGATTCAATCTGCACGACCTTCGGCATCCGCGTCTGTTTTTCTTCGATGGCAATCATTTTAATTTTCGCGTGATGATTTCCACATTCACCGGGCGGCGATGAACGAAGAATTCAACCCATTTCTCAACTATATCTTCTGCCCGCCGCGAGACAAGTAATTCAAAGTTCGCCCGCGCGTTGCCGGTAAGCGGCTTCATGCCCGCGACCGGAAAAATCCGAATGCTCACAACCACGCCATTCACGATTACCAATTCCGCCTTGTTCTCTCGTCCTTGATAAAATCCGTGAACATGAACTGGCTCGTGATCATTCGCGTAAAAATAAACCCGCAGGCCGAAGTATTCGTAAAGTTTCGGCATACCAAAAGTTCACGCCAACTTCGGCGTCAGTTCGCCCGCCGGTTTCTGATGTGAGCCGTGGTCGTGTTTGTCGGCGATGGGTTCAGGATTAAAATGTTCCAGTTCCTCGCCTTTGCGGACGAGGCGCGCGCTGTTGAAAATCACGATGAGTGTGCCGCAAACATGCAAAATGGACGCGACAATCGGACCGATAAAACCAAATGCCGACGCGGACAAACCGGCGACAATGAAAACCACGCCAAACGCAAAATTTTGGTTGATGACGGCGCGCGTGCTGCGCGAGAGCTTCACCAAAAATGGTAAGCGGCGAAGGTCATTATTCATCAACGCAATCGTCGCGCTGTGGATGGCGACTTCGCTGCCCGCCGCGCCCATCGCGATGCTGATGTCACCGGCGGCGAGCGCCGGCGCGTCGTTCACACCGTCGCCAACGACCGCGACTTTGTAGCCTTTCGCTTTCATCGCGCGGACAAAATCCACTTTGTTCTGCGGCAGACAATCGCCTTGCGCTTCTTCGCAGCCGATTTCATTTGCGACGCGAGTCGCCACAATATGGCGGTCGCCGCTCACCATCGCGATGCGACGAACGCCAGCAGCTTTCAAATCGGCCAACGCTTCTTTCGATTCCGCGCGCGTCTGGTCTTGCATTCCAACCCAGCCGACACACTTGCCGTTTTGCGCGACGAAAATCAAACTCCAGCCTTCGGTTTCGCCGACATCCACGGATTTTTCAAAACTCGCGTCAATGCCGTTGTCCTTGAGCCATTGCGCGCGGCCAACGAGAATGCGCGCGCCGTTGATTTCCGCCTTCACGCCGCGACCGGCGGTTTCGGAAAAATCTTTCGGCTCGGCCAATGGAACTCCGGCTTCGCCCGCGAGCGTCGCGAGCGCCTTGGCGGTTGGATGGTTGCTATATTTTTCGGCGGAAGCGGCGAGCAACAAAAGTTCGGCGGGCTTCGTGTCGCCAATTGGTGCGAGGCGGCTGACGGCAAGCTGGCCGGTCGTGAGCGTGCCGGTTTTGTCGAAGACGAACGCATTGATTTTTGCGGCGAGTTCGATGTCGGCGACGTTTTTGATTAAAATTCCCAAACGCGCAGCGGCGGACAGCGCGGCGACCATCGCCGTCGGCGTCGCAAGAATAAAAGCGCACGGACACGAGACGACGAACACGGCGATGACGCGGTTCAAATCATGCGTGAACGCCCAGACGAGCGCGCCGATGACCAGCACGAGCGGCGTGTAAAAGCCCATGTATTGATCCACGATTTTCTGGATGGGCAATTTGGTTTTTTCTGCCGCGATGATGAGTTCGCGCACGCGACCGAGCGTCGTGTCCGTTCCGGCACGGCTGACTTTGATTTCCAATACGCCAGTGAGATTTTGGGTGCCAGCAAAAACTTCGTCGCCGACATTTTTTTCAGCGGGCAAAGATTCGCCGGTGATGGTGGCTTGATTGAACGAGCCTTCGCCTTTCAAGATTGTTCCATCCGCTGCCACATTGTCGCCGGGACGAATGCGAATTATATCGCCAACGGAAAGTTGACTGGCCGCAACTTCTTCTTCATTTCCATCCTTCAAAATGCGCCGCGCTTTGGTCGGCGTCAGTTTGATCAAAGATTCGATGGAGTCACGCGCGCCTTGTGCCGTGCGAGTCTCGATGATTTCGCCGGTGAGCATGAAGAAGGCGACGATGCCTGCGGTCTCGTAATTGCCGGACGCGAACGCGGCGAGGACGGCGATGGCGACGAGTTCGTTGATGCTCAGATTGCCGCGCCGCAAATCCTTGACGGCGGTGACGATGATGGGATAGCCGAGAATAATCGAGCCGATCATGGCGCTGGCGCTGGCGAGCGTGGTGCCGGCGTCGAAGAGCCAGTCCACGATGAAGGCGTTGAGGACGAAGACGACGCCGAGAACGGCCTGCCAGAGATGCACGACGGAATGTTCGTGGTCGTGGCCGCAGCCGCAATTGTCATCGTGTTCGTGCTGGCTTAAAAGGGACGTGACTTGCATAAAAAATTTACGATTGATGATTGGCGATTTACGAATTAAAAAACTCTTTTGCCGAGCGCTGGAAAATGATTCAGCCAATTAAAAAATGCAATGTAGAGCTGACCGAACCAGAGACTCCAAACTGGCGTAAGGAAAATTGCAAAAGTTGGGGCAATCAAAAATTGTGGCTGTAATAGACGCAACAACATCATCCAATAATGATGCCAAGGCGATTCAATAGGCCCAAGAACAGAGGAAAAGTGAAGAATTTTCCAAAACACGAAAACGGTCGTAGCAAAGTGAATTGCTGCCACAATCAATGCTTTTCGTTTTTGCGTTGCGTCCATTTTCGTTTTACGGATTCGCCGCCGTTTTCGGCTGCGGCGGTTCGCGGTTCAACATTAGCCTGAGTTCGCGCGGTTTGCCATCGGCGCGCTGCGGCAAAAAGATTTTGTCCTGCACGTTCGTCAAAATCTGCGTCATGGCCTTGGCCAGTTCCAGTTGCGCGAACAGGTTCGGGTTGCTTTCGTATTTCGGCAGCAATTCGGTGAATGCCGTCGCGTCCGATTCGATGGCGGTGACGTAGCGGGTGCGCGCGGATTCGGCGGCGTTGGTGATGGACGCGGCCGACGCGCCGGCCTGGCTGGCGATGCGGCTGGCGTCGCCCGTGGCATCGTTGAGCAGCTTCTCGCGGTTTTGGCGCGCGACTGTGACCTGCGCAAAAACAGCCGTCAACTGGCGTGGCGGAATGCTCTGCACCTGCACCTGATCAATCGCCACGCCGAGATGTTCGCGCTCGGCAAGATCGGTCACGCGCTGCTGCACGGCTTCGCGAAATTCTTCGACTTCGCGCGCAAGAATGTCGTCCACATTGAAGCGCGCGGCGGTGAGGATGAGGGCGTTGTTGACGGCGTTCTGCACGGCGTTGGAAACTCCGGCGAGGTTGAACTGCTGATTCGTGTCGCTGGTGAAATTAAAAATCGCCGTGCGCGGGTCGTCAATGTGATACGAAACGGTGGCGCGCGTGTGAATGATGTTGCGGTCGGCGGTCACGACGTAGCCGTCAATCTGCGGATTGAGCGACGGCCCGGCGGGCGGCTC
>DATCFH010000149.1:0-7999 GCA_036509625.1 Verrucomicrobiia bacterium | reverse complement strand
CGAACACCGCCGCGAGCCGCTATCGCTACGGATTAGACAAATTGCGTGGCACGCTGCGTCCACTTTATGAAGAAATCAAGTAGCCGCAAAAATGCACAAAAGTCACAAAAATAAAAATGGCCGGTCGAATGCAAAAATAATTTTTGTGCCTTTTGCGTTTTTTTGCGGCCAAATTTTCTTATGAAGCCAGACGAATTTGAACAACGCTTGAGCGGTCAGCCGCTGCGGGAAATTCCGTGCGAATGGCGCGCGGAAATTCTTGGCGCAATATATCGCGCACAACCGGCTCACAACCCGTCACGCATCACGCGTCACTGGTTTGCAACTATTTTTTGGCCGCACCCGAAAGCGTGGGCGGCGCTCGCGGCCATCTGGATTTTTATTATCGCGGTAAATTTTTCCCTGCGCGACACCTCGCCGAGGATTGCGGAGAAATCCGCGCCGCCATCGCCGGAAGTGATTGTGGAATTGCGGAAGCAGCAGTTGATGCTGGCCGAACTCATCGGCCCGCGCGAAGCGCGTGATGCCGACCGGCCAAAATTTTTTACGCCCAGACCGCGCGGCGACCGCGTGGAATTGGTGGCGGTGTAAAAAACTGTAGGAGACGACGTGAGGAGTCTCAAATTGAAAGCGAAGAACAGCTAGAGACTCGTCACCTCGTCTCCTACAAATAAATAAATTTTTATGAACGAAAAACCGAAAAGCATCTGGCGAAAACCATTGAAACTGTCCGGCCTGTTGATGGCGTGGCTAATTTTAATGGCCGCCACACTGTTTGTGTTTCTGCTGATTTTTTTAATCCTCGGCGGATCATTTGTAAAAACATTCAACCTGTCGGATTTGACCAAAACTTTGGTTGCCAGTCTTATCGTTGCCACCGTAGCGTTTTGTTTGTGGCTGTTCATCCGCTGGCTTGGTTGCTGGCGCAATTTCAAGCGGTTTCTTTTTGGCCTCGCGTGTTTCGCCACGTTGATTGCGCTGTTTTATGTCGAGGAAGACTGGCGCGGCAAACACGACTGGGAAAATTTCAAACATGAATGGGAAGCGAAGGGCGAACATTTTGATTTCGTCAGCGTCATCCCGCCCGCCGTGCCGGACGGCCAGAATTTTGCAATGGCGCCGATTGTCGCCAGCAGCTACGAAACATATTTCGACAAAAGTGGGCATGAAGTTTATCCACGGAATACGAATGTCGTGGATCGGTTGAGCATGATTACTTGGCGCGATAATCATTGGGCGCATGAGCCGAAATCGGAAAACTGGCAGACGGCAAAAAAAACTGATTTGAAAGCGTGGCAGGAATATTTTCGTTCACCGCCGCCAAATTCAAAAGAGACAAATTCATTTCCCATCGCGCCACAGCCGCAAACACCGGCGGCGGACATTCTGCTGGCGTTGAGCAAATATGATTCGGCCATCGCCGAAATCCGCGCGGCGAGCCAGCTTCCGTATTCGCGGTTTCCGCTGACTTACGACAAGGCCGCGCCGTTTGATATTTTGCTGCCACACTTGGCGGCGGTCAAATCCTGCGCCCAGGCGGTAGGTTTGCGCGCACTGGCTGAACTGCAAAACGGCCAGAGCGAAAAAGCTGCGGAAGATGTGAAGCTCGCATTGTATTTGTCCGGCTCAATTCGCACCGAGCCGTTTTTGATTTCGCAACTGGTGCGCATCGCGATGGTGAACATTGCGCTGCAGCCGATTTACGAAGGCTTGGCGGAACATAAATGGTCGGACGCGCAACTCGTCGCGCTTAACGCGGAACTGGCGCAGTTAAATTTTCTGGCCGACTACAAATCATCCATGCGCGGCGAGTTGGGGTTGCAGGCTGGTGCCATTGAGTATCTGCGCCGACAGCCGGAACAGTTCATGAATCTTTCTGCCGAAAATTACAGTGGTAAGGCTTTGCCTTTTCCTGCGCGAGTCATTTGGCAATTGGTTCCCAGCAGTTTTTTCTATCAGAACCGGCTTAATTGCGCCCGCATGATGGTGGAATTTTATCTGCCGCTGGCGGATGAAAATCAAGGAACCATTTCCAAAACATTGACACACCGCGCCGATGCAGCCATCGAAGCTATCCAAAAGCATCGCAATCCTTACAACCTTCTCGAAAGTATGCTGGTTCCAGCACTTGGCGGGGCTGTGGAAAAGTTTGCGCACGCGCAAGCTTCCGTGGACTTGGCGCGCACGGCGATTGCGCTGGAGCGTTATCGTCTGGCGCACGGAGAATTTCCTGAATCGCTCGACGCGCTTGCACCGCAGTTCATCGCGCAAGTGCCGCATGATGTTATCAACGGACAGCCGTTGAAATACCGGCGCACGAACGATGGACAATTCGTTTTGTATTCCGTCGGCTGGAATGAAAAAGACGATGGCGGCGTGGTCGTTTACAAAACCGGCTCCTCGCCGGAAGTGGATCGCGACAAAGGCGACTGGGTCTGGCGGTATCCGGAAAATAAAACCGCCAAGTCGCCAAGGACGCCAAGTTCAAAATAAGGAAAGCAGGAAGATAGGAATCGGATAATTTTTTCCTGCGTTCCGGCCTTCCTTATTAAATCTTTTCCAACTTGGCGGTCTTGGCGACTTGGCGGTTAAATTTCTTTTTGCTTCGTGGCTTCGTGATTTTGTGCTGAAATGACGGCATGAATATAACGAATATGAATCCAGACACGGACATCGGCGCAAGTGCGTGGATGGTGGAGCTGGATGAACATCGCATTTTGCTCGACGCCGGGATGCACCCGAAACGCGAAGGGCTGGACGCAGTGCCGCGCTACGGCAAGACCGGCACGCACGACGTGGACGCGATTGCGATTTCGCATTGTCATCACGATCACGTCGGCTCGCTGCCGCTGGCCTGCCGGCAATTTCCCAAGGCGCACGTCTTGATGACGGAATTGAGCTATCTGCTCATCGAACGGGTGTTGCATAATTCCGTGAATGTGATGACGCGTCAGCGCGACGAACTGGGCATCCGCGAATACCCGCTCTACACGCACGACGAACTGGACGACATCGCGGCGCACTTTCAAGGCTTCAAATATAATCGCGAAGTGGAATGGTCGGCGTATCACAAGGCGCGCGCGGGAATGCCGTCGCCCACGCTGGAATTTTTTGACGCGGGCCACACGCTCGGCTCGGCGGGAATTTTGTTGCGCGGCAAAGGCGAGACGATGTTTTACACGGGCGATGTGTGTTTCCACGATCAGACGATTTTGAAAAGTGCGCGGTTTGAGAACGTGAAGGCGGACGTTTTAATCATGGAAACGACGCGCGGCAACCGTGAAGTGGCGGCGGGTTTCACGCGTGAAAAAGAAATTGCACGGCTCGTGGAAGCGATTCACGCGGCGGAAAAAAAGAAGGGCGCGATTATGATTCCGTCGTTCGCGCTGGGCCGCACGCAGGAAATGCTGGCGCTGCTGGCGTTGCTGATGCGCGAAGGCAAATTGAAGAAACAACCTATTTACATTGGCGGTTTAGGTCGCGTGTTCACGGAAATTTACGACATCGAAGCGAACCGGATGCACCGGCAGCACACGAATCTGCATTTGAACGACGCGCTGCAACTGATCGTTTTGGAAAAAGGCCAGGCGGACAGCATGAAGTTAAGCGGCGGAAAAATTTTCGTCATCACGGCGGGCATGATGAGCGAGAACACGGCGGCGCACACGCTGGCGACGCGGATGGTGGGCGACGAGAAACAAAGTATTTTCTTCGTCGGTTACGCGGATCCGGATTCACCGGCGGGACATTTGAAGGCGGCGAAACCGGGCGAGACGTTTGTGTTCAGCCCGAGCGCGGGTCAGTTGACGAAGCGGTGCGATGTGCAGGATTTCGATTTGACGGCGCACGCGAATCGCGGCGACTTGCTGGAGTTCGTCGGGCAAGTTTCGCCGCGCGCAATTTTGCTTGGCCACGGCGACGACGCGGCAAGAAAATGGTTTGAGGAACAGATCAATTTGCGCTGGCCGAAGATAAAAGTTTATCAGCCGCAACCGGCGAAGATGGTTTCGGTGTAGCCGTAAAATTATTTCGGCAAAGCAAAACCGCCGGACGAAAAATTATTCGTCCGGCGGTTTTTATTTTTCAGTTTTTCAGTGGCCGCTGACGATGTTCGCCAGATTGAAAATGGGCAGGAACATACAGACGACCATGCCGCCGATGACGACGCCGAGAAACACGATGAGCAGCGGTTCGATGAGTGACATGAGGCCGGAGAGCGTGGCTTCGATTTCTTCGTCCAGAAAGTCGGCGACGCGCTCGAGCATATTATCAATGTTGCCGGTCTGTTCGCCGGCGCTCAACATGCGGATGATCATGCTGGGGAAAACGGGATGTTTGGCGAGCGCGGCGGAGATGCCTTCGCCGCGTTCGATGTCGAGGGCGGATGCTTTGATGGCTTTTTCCATGACGGTGTTGCCGACGGTCTGGGAAACGATTTGCAATACTTCCAGAATCGGCACACCGCTGCGGACGAGCGAGGCAAGTGTGCGGGTAAAACGGGCGAGACAAATTTTATGGGCGATGACACCAAAGATGGGCAGTCGGATACGGTTTTTGTCCCAAAAATCGCGCCCCTGTTTGGTTTTTAGAAAATAAAGCCAGCTCCAAACGGCGGCTCCGGCCACGACCAGAATATAGATCAGATAGTTCTGAACGATTTCGCTGATACTAATCAGGACTTGGGTGGGCGCGGGCAGCTTGGCGCCGAAGCCGGAATAAACTTCCTTGAAAGTGGGAATGACGCGCACGAGCAAAAAGATGGTGATGCCGATGGCCACGACCGTCACGACGGTCGGATACATCAAGGCGGTCTTCACTTTTTTGCGGAGACGCTCGGTGTTTTCCTGATAAGTGGCGAGGCGTCCGAGAATTTCCGCGAGCAGACCGCCTTTTTCACCGGCGGAAACCATGGAGACATAAAGTTTGTTGAAAGCTTTGGGATGACGCGTCAACGCTTCAGAAAAACTTTCGCCGCTTTCAACGCGGGTGCAGACATCGCGAATGGTATCGCGCATGACTTTATTTGGGGTCTGGTCGGCCAGTGCTTGCAGTGATTGGACGATGGCAATACCGGCGTCAATCATCGTGGCGAGCTGGCGCGTGAAGACGACGAGATCGTTGAGCGATACTTTGCCGCCTTTGGTCTGGCCGCGTTTGGCGGTTTTCTCGCGGATTTCCACGACCAGCAGATTGCGGTTGAGCAACGCGGCGATGGCGGCCTGTTCCGTGGCGGCATCAACGGTGTTGCGAATTTCGCGGCCGGTGGCCGTTTCTCTGGCGGTGTAGGCAAATAATGGCATACCTTTGTTCGTGAATAATTCAATACGGCAGAATTGCAAGCGCAATCCTTCCCGCGTCCTCAAAACACAAGCATGATTTATTCCAACAAACCGTTGTTTGTGAATTGAAAACGGGCGAATCCAGACTGCCAAAACGTGTCGTTGGCGGTTTTGCGCGGCGAAAAATGAAGGTTTAACGAATGGATTTTTTGATGATTTTGCATAACTAGCTTTTGAACATTAAGTTGGCCGAATCGTTTTAAGAAAAAAAATTGTTGTCAATTGCCGCGTTTTTCCCTAATTTTGAAATCAAACGCACCTGCAAGGTGCTGGGATAAACTGTTTTTATCCCGTTTAACGCAGTCAACAAAAACCAAACAACATCGGAGGAACAGATGAAGTTTAATAAATGGACATTGGGTCTCGCAGCCGTCGGAGCCGTCAGCATGGCTTCCGCCGTTCGCGCAGACGAAGCGAAACTGAGCCAGGTGCAAACCGCGCTCTCAAACACCACCATCAGCGGCTACGTTAGCGCGTCGGCCAACTGGTCAGCCAGTCCGAGCGGTGGTGACACCTCAATCGCCGGCAACATTCCGTTGCAAAGCGGCAAGGCCAACGGCTTCAACCTTGACGTCGTCAAGGTCTCGATTGCCAAGCCGCAAGATGAGTCGCCTTGGGCCTCCGGCTATCAGGTTGACCTGCTCTTCGGCCCGGACGCCGTCGGCTGGAATCCTTCTGCTAATTCAACGGGTGGCCAGAACGCTGGTGGCACCAGTTCAGACTTCGCCATCGCACAGGCGTTCATCGCGCTGCGCACGCCCGTGGGCAATGGCATTGACTGGAAAATTGGTGTGTTCAACACCATCATCGGCTACGAATCTTTCGACGCCGGCAGCAACCCGAACTACACCCGCTCCTGGGGTTGGGCGGTTGAACCGACCGAACACACCGGTGTCCTCGGCTCCTACAAGATTAATGACGAATGGTCATTCTCTGCTGGCGTCGCCAACACCCTCGCGGCTGGCATCAACACCCGCAACAACTACAACGCCTCGGCTGATAACAATCAGAGCGCTTGGAACAAAACCCTCATGGGTTCTGTGACCTTTAGCGCTCCCAGCAACTGGGGTTGGGCGTCCGGTTCCGCGTTCTATGCGGGCATGGTTTACGGCTTTGCAGGCGGCACGCAAGGCACCGGTTTCGTTCACGGTGACCAAGGTGGCAATCAGCAAAATTATTACGCTGGCGCGACGCTGAACAGCCCGTGGAAGGATGTCACCTTTGGTGCAGCCTTTGACTGTGTTCAAAATCTGGCTGGCACCTCGATCGGCGGCTATCATGCTGACGACTACATCTTTGGCCTGTATAACACCATCAAGGCTACGGACAAGTTGAGCTTCAACACCCGTGGTGAATTCTGGGAAGTGGACGCCAAGGGCGGCGTTTCGCCAAAAACCGGCAGCGACGAAGGTATTTCACTTACGGAAACCATCGAATACGACCTCTGGGCGAATGTGGTCAGCCGCTTGGAAGTCCGCTATGACAAGGTTATCGAAAGCGACTACGCCAGCGATATCGGCTACGTTTTGCCGACCGGCGTGTCCGTCGACAATCCGAGTTCCTACGGCGTTTACGCCAACTTGATCTACAAATTCTAATCTGATTTAGAATCCTTCGCCCCTGCTGGTTCGCCGGCAGGGGCTTTTTGTTTGGAACGGTTAAATTTTCAGGGTGGGGCGCTCTATGAGGTTCTGGGATGCCGTTTTTGACGGGAGCCGCAGGTCTGTCAAAGACAGGTTTTGATTTGGGGATGACAAAAAACCGGCTTCCGGCGGGTCGTCGGCTCGGAAACGCGCACGAATGAGGCAAAGCCAGCGGTTTCCAGACAAAAAGCAGCGGCTGCTGGGCGAAAAGTAACGGCTCCTTTTGGCAAATGAACGGTAGCCGGACGGAAAGTAACGGCAGCTTTCCGCAAATGAACGGCTACTTTCCGTCCATGGACGGTTACTTTCCCAAAAGGAACGGCGGGTTTTGGCAAATGAACGGCAGCTTTCCGCAAAGCAACGGTCGCCGGACGCAAAGTAACGGCTGCTTTCCCGGAGTTAAACTTGGCTTCCGCCGCGCTTCATTTCATAATCCCGCCCCGTGAAATTCATCCGCGACATCTACGCCGCCAAGCGGGCGACCGGCCAGCCCGTCATCTCCCTGGAATTTTTCCCGCCGAAGACTGACGACGGCGACCGCGCCCTTTTTGAAAAACACCTTCCCGCCCTGCTCGCCGCGCGCCCCGATTTTTGCTCCGTCACTTACGGCGCCGGCGGCAGCACGCGTGACAAGACACTGATGATCGTGGATCGAATCCAGCGCGAACACGGCCTGACCGCACTCGCGCATCTCACCTGCGTCAACCACACCCGCGAAGAAGTCCGCGTGCTTTTGGAAAAAATTCGCGCGTTGAATTGCAAAAACATTCTCGCCCTGCGCGGCGATGCGCCCGGCGGCGGCGAATTCCAATCCACACCCGGCGGCTTTGAATTTTCCGCGCAGCTCGTAAAATTTATTCGCGAGCAAGGTGATTTTTCCGTCGGCGTCGCGGGTTTTCCCGAAGGTCACATTGCCAACAAAAATGGCAGGCACGCCGACTGGCAGCACTTGAAAGAAAAAGTGGAAGCGGGCGCGGATTTTGTCGTCACCCAATTATTTTTCGACAACGCGGACTA
>DATCFH010000148.1:0-14882 GCA_036509625.1 Verrucomicrobiia bacterium | reverse complement strand
GGATTATTCCTTCGGCTTGGCCTTTGACACCAGTGGCAATTTGTTCGTTGGAAATGCGAGCCTCGGAAGCATTGTCAAGTTCACTTCGGGCAGCCCAAGCACTTTCGCCAGCGGTTTGAATAGTCCTTTTGGCTTGGCTTTTGACAGGAGCGGCGACCTGTTCGTGGCAGGCGTCAGCAGTGGCATTTATGAGTTCGTCAATACAGGAACCTTGTCATCCACGCCAATCGCCTTCGACAGCAGCCTAGGCTATGTCAACAGCCTAGCCTTTGACGGCAACGGCGATTTGTTTGCGACGAAGTATGACAACAGCCTGAACACCAGCAGTATTCTTGAGTTCAACAATACAGGAACCCTGTCGTCCACGCCAACGACCTTTGCCAGCGGGTTGGGCGGAAAAGCCTCTCTGGCTTTTGAACCTACGGCCACACCGGAACCGTCTTCGTTCGTTTTAACAGGATCTGGAATACTGGCACTCTTAACCGTCAGAAAATTCCGGCGTCATACAGCCTGATATTTTTTGCTGAATCCACGCAACGGTCTGCCGAAAAGGCAGGCCGTTTTTATTTTGAATTCAACCGTTCCAAAACTTCCTGCGCGAGCAATTGATACGCCGCCGCGCCGGTGCTGTATTTGTCGTAGTAAATAATCGGCTGGCCGTGGCTCGGCGCTTCGGCCAGTCGCGTTGTGCGCGGAATTTCCGTTTCAAAAACTTTTGCGCCCAGCAGCCGGCGAACTTCCTCGACGACTTCATTGGACAATTTCGTGCGGCCATCGAACATCGTCATCACCACGCCAAAAATTTCGAGCTTCGGATTCACGCCCGCCGCGCGCAACTGGTCGAGGATGCGGTTCATCATCGAGATGCCTTCGAGCGCGTAATACTCGCATTGCAGCGGAATCAAAATGCCGTCGCACGCGGCGAAGGCATTGAGCGAAAGAATTCCGAGCGACGGCGGACAGTCTATCAAAATCACATCGTAACGCCCGCTGTCGCGCACCGGCTGAAGAATCTGCGCGAGCCGATGCAGATGATTTTCCATGCGCGCGAGTTCAAGGTCGGCGGCGCACAAATCCACTTCGCTGGGAACGAGTTCAAGCCGCTCAAAATTCGTCGGCTTGATTTTTCCGAGCAAAGAACCTTCGCCGAGCAAAACTTGATACGCGCTCGCACCGTCAACTTTTTCCACGCCGACACCGCTGGTGGCGTTGGCCTGCGGGTCGAGATCGAAAAGCAAAATACGCTGGCCGAGCGCGGCGAGGCAGGCGGCGAGATTGACGGCGGTGGTGGTTTTTCCCACACCACCTTTTTGGTTGGCGACGGCGATGACTTTGGTTGGCACTGCCGTAATTAAATGAAAAACGCGGTGGCGTTTCAAGCGCGCACCGCGAATTTTAGAAGCAAAAATTGCGGTTCAATGGCCGGTCGCCATGAAACTCGCAGGCTGAAACAAAGTCGAACCGCCCGCCTGACCGAACAACGTGGCCGTCGGCTGCAAACTTGTCACGGGATTCGTGCTGGCGACGATGCCGGAATTATCCGAACCCGCGACCAACGCAGGCGCTGGTGCGGTCATGGCCGTCACGGAATTTTCCACTGACGCAGCCGCCGGTTCAGCGGAGATCGCCAGCAGATTTTGGGAACTGTGCTCCGAGCGTTCCGCAAAAACCACGGCCAAGACGAGCAACAAGCACAGGCTCGTTGCAAAACCGCCAATCAAACCGGGACGCGTTTCAAAAATGCGGAAAATACTCATCGCCCACGGCGCTTCAACTTGAAGGCGTTCCGTGAAAGATTGTGATTTACCAGCCTCGCCCGCACGGATGCGCGAAACGACTTGGCCGGAAAAGTGATTGAAATAGCCCGGCGGCGGCATCTCGTGCTGTTTGAGTTTCAGCAGTTTTTTGAGGTCGTCAAAATTATGTTCGTTTTGGTTCATGCTGGTTTCGCGTATTCGGTCAGGTAGCCCTGCAATTGCTGGCGCGCGTAAAACAACCGCGAGCGCACCGTGCCGATGTTGCAATCCATGATTTCCGCGATTTCTTCGTGCGACTGCCCCTGCACGTCATGCAACACCACTACCATTCTGTGTGGTTCTGACAGCTTCATCAATGCTTCGTTCAATTTTTTTTGCAGTTCCGCCAAGCCCACTTCCCGCACCGGCGTTTTATCGGAAATCAGCGCGACCAAATCCGGATTATTCTCCGTATTAAAATCCAGATCGTTCAGGCTGAAATGATGTTTATTCTTCCGCTGCTTGAGAAAATTAATCGTTTTATTGACCGCAATCCGATAAATCCAGGTATAAAAAGTCGAGCCGCCGCGAAACGATTTTAATGCCGAATACGCCTTGATAAACGCGTCCTGCGCGAGATCGTTCGCATCGTCATGGTTGGACGTCATGTGATAAATCGTCGCGTAAATCCGCTGCTGATAACGCTTCACCAATTCGTCGTAAGCCTCCAGGTCGCCGCGTTGCGCGTGACGCACCAGATCGCCTTCCAACATTCCGGCGGGCGTGTTGGAATCCGGCGTGGCAATGGGTTCGGGCATAATCATTGAACCGCCAAAGCCGCCGTTTGTTGCGCGAGAAAATCCGTCAATTGCAGCAAGCCCGCCTGCCCTGATGACGCCGGTAAAGTCCGTAACGCGCGCCGCGCCACTTCCAGAAAACGCTCAATCTCGCCAACTGACGGCACGAACGTTTCGTATTTCGCCAGTAAACTTTTTACCGGCGCAAAATTTTCCGGCGACCAGTTTGAAATTAAATTTTCCAAGGCCGCGCGGTCGGTTGCATCCGCGCGTTCCCACGCGAGTAGCAACGGCCAGGTTAATTTTCCTTTCGCCAAATCCGTGCCAAGCGATTTTCCGGCTTCCGCTTCCGTGCCGAACAAATCCACACAGTCGTCGTAAATCTGATACGCCGTGCCGACCGCCGCGCCGAACTCGCGCAACGCCGCGCGCTGCTCCGGTTTTGCGCCGCTCAAAAATGCCGCCAAGTCGCACGAGAGCGTGAAGAGTTCGCCCGTCTTCATTTCGATGACGCGAAAATAATCTTTGCGCGCCGCGACAAAATTTCGCCGCTGCTGCGTCTGTAAAATTTCACCGGAACAAACCGTGTTCGTCGCCAGCGCGACCGCGCGGCAAATCTCCGTCGTCGGAAATTCCGACGCCAGTTTCAACGCCTGCGCGAACAGACAATCGCCAAAAAGCACCGCGATTTCATTGCCCCATTTCGCTGCGACCGTCGGGCTGCCGCGCCGGATTTGCGCCTCGTCCATCACATCGTCGTGGACGAGCGTGGCAAGATGCACCATCTCGATGATGACCGCCGCCGTGACGTGCGCTTCGTTCGGCTGGCCGAAGCAGCCCGCCGCCAGCGCGACGAGCGTGGGACGCAAATGTTTGCCGCCGTTGTTCAGCGCGTGTTCCGCGTAAGGCACGATCTGCGGATCAAAATCCCGCGCCTGCCGCGTGAGCCGCTGCGTCACGGCATGAAGAAACGGCTCCACCGGTTCCACAATCAATTTCCAGGAACGGGCGGGGTCTGAAGAGTGTTCGAGTTGGGAATTGCCCACTTTGGATTCAGCAGCCAGCATCGTGCGAATTTTACTTTCGCCAAGCAGTCGAGTCAAACTTGTTATATTTTGCGAAGTGGAAAACAGAATGCGCGGACGGTGGCGCGGAAATTGGCTCGACAACCAACACCGCCGGAAATACGGTCAGACAAAATGAACCACCGGCAATTAAATGACAGACTGCGAAACCAGCCGTCCATTATCTATTAATCGAAAATATGCCCCAGATTCATTATGTTGCTTCTCATGAGCAAGCACTTCGCACCGCAAAGGCGAAGATTATGGGTGCTCCCGATGATGCCAGTGCAATTGTGTCAGCGCACCTAATCATCGAAGCGCTGCTTCATTATTGTATCCGAACTAAATTACCCAATCCGAAGGCAATTGAACCCGCTGGCCTACGTTTTTTTCAGATTCTCTGCCTTACCCAAGCCATGACAAGAAAGATTAGGCGCGAGCTATGGTTATGGGAGACGCTTGAACACCTAAATCCAGATACGTAATCGTCTTTCACACGACATTATCGTGCCAGACTTGCCTGCGAGAATTGAACATCTATACGAGGTGGCAGGCTCTCACATATACCTAGATCGAGAGCAACAAAAGAAAGATCGTTTGAAGTGGTTTCTCTTTATACTTTGTGGTGTTGTCCGAGGGCTGTCACGACATAAGAAGAGCAGAAAATGAAGGCAGGGTTTATTTCGCTCAACGTGAGAATAGGCCGCGCGTTTCTTTGACGGATTTCTAAAAACAAAAAAAGCGCAGACGGCTTTCGCCATCCGCGCCTTTGAATTTTTTCCGGCGCTCCCAAATTATTTCTTCGGCGGCAGCTCGCGGATGAATGCCCACGAAACTTCAGCGGTCTGTCCATTGTCGTAATGCACATAAAAACCGGCCTGACACCAGTCCTCGATTTCCAGATGGTCGAACTTCGCCTTGGGTAAAATCTTGTTGGCCTTGCGGATGGTGGCGTGCGGTTCCAAAATGCACAGACCGTCGGCAAATTCCACGTCAAACGCGTCCTCCCAACTCAAGTAGCGGACGTTTTTTACCTTCGAGAATTTTCCTTTCCCGAACGGCATTTTGGCGTTTTGTATCACAGTTTTCATATCCGGCCTTCGTTTTGCAATTCGCGTATCAACTCCACAATCTTACGCTCGATTTTGGGAATGTCCATCGGCTCCATCGTTTCCAGATTCACGCGGGTGATGAGCCGGTCGTTCTTGTCAAACACATGGACGTGATGCGGCCGGTGGTCGCCAATCCACCAGATAAACATAAAACCGCCGCGCCGGACTTTGCCCATAATCAAACTGCTTGTATGACATTCACCAAAAATTTACAAGCGGGATTGCGAAACCAAAAAAAACGCGGACGGCTTTCGCCATCCGCGCTTTGAATTTTTTCGGATTAAGCCTGCGCCGGAGCGGCAGCAGCTTCTTCCTTGTCGCGGTCTTCCATCGCGGCTTTGCGCGAGAGACGGACGCGGCCTTTTTCATCCACTCCGAGGCATTTCACGGTGATGTCGTCGCCGACCTTGCAGATGTCTTCCGTGTTTTTCACGCGGAAATTCGCGAGTTCGCTGATGTGGACGAGGCCGTCCTTGCCCGGCAGAAATTCGACGAACGCGCCGAATTCTTTCACGGTCACAACTTTGCCGCGATAGATGCGACCGATTTCGGCTTCCGCCGTCAGACCGCTGATGGAATCCACGGCGATTTTCATGCCCTCCGCCGAGACGGAGAAGATGTTGACCGTGCCGTCGTCTTCGATGTCGATTTCGCAACCGGATTCTTCGACGAGGCGTTTGATGTTCTTGCCGCCTGGCCCGATGATCGCGCCGATTTTTTCGGGGTTGACCTTGAGCGTCGTGATGCGCGGCGCGAACGGACTGATGTCCTTGCGCGGCGCGGCGATGGTTTTGGCCATTTCACCGAGAATCGAAAGACGGGCGATGCGCGCTTTTTCCACGGCGATTTCCATGATGGAATGCGGGAGACCTTTCAACTTCAAGTCGAGCTGGAAACCGGTGATGCCTTTTTCCGTGCCGGCGATTTTGCAATCCATGTCGCAATACGCATCTTCCCAGCCGATGATGTCGGTGAGCAGTTCGTATTTGGAAATGCTGTCGCCGCTGTATTCCGTGCAGATGCCGACGCTGATGCCGGCGACCGGACGAATCATCGGGACGCCCGCATCGAGCAGCGCGAGCGTGCCGCCGCAAACGGACGCCATCGAAGTGGAACCGTTGGACTCCATGATCTCGCTGACGACGCGGATGGTGTAAGGATAATTCACCGAAGGAATCATGGATTCAATCGAGCGTTCGGCGAGCGCGCCGTGGCCGATTTCGCGACGGCCAGGGCCGGTGATGCGGCCGGTTTCGCCAACGGAGAAATTCGGGAAGTTATAGTGCAACAGGAATTTCTTTTCCGTGCGACCGCCGGTGTAGGAATCAAATTCCTGCGTGTCATCGCCCGTGCCGAGCGTGACAAGCGAAACGGCCTGCGTTTCGCCGCGCGCGAACAACGCGGAACCGTGCGAGCGCGGGAGAATGCCGACTTCGCTGGAAATCGGACGAACGGTGTCAAATGTGCGACCGTCCAAACGCTTGCCGCTTTCGAGAATCAATTTGCGAACAGCTTCCTTCTGAATGTAATAAAACGCGTCGTTGATGACGAACGGCGTGACTTTTTCCGCGCCGAATTTTTCCACGAGCTTGACGCCAACTTCATTCTTAATGGCGTTGCAAGCACCTTCGCGATTCAACTTGCCGGGCGTCAAAAGTGCGGGAACAAAACGGTCGCCAGCGAGCGCTTTCGCATCGGCGAGAATTTCGTCCGGCACAATCTTCAGCGTGATCGCACGTTTGGTCTTGCCAACTTTCGCGGCGAGTTCTTTCTGCGCAACAATCTGCGGCTGGATAACTTCCTGCGCGTATTTCAACGCGGCATTGAAGTCGGCTTCGGTGATTTCCTTGGCCGCGCCTTCATACATCACGATGTCTTTTTCATTGCCGACGTAAACCAAATCCAAATCGCTGTCCGCCTGTTCGGCGTGCGTGGGGTTGGCAATAAATTTTCCACCGACGCGACCGACGCGCACTGCGCCAAGCGGCCCGGCCCACGGAATGTCGGAAACCATCAACGCCGCACTCGCGCCGACGATGCTCAAAATATCGGAATCGTTCTCGCCATCCGCGCTCAACAGCACGGTCTGGACTTGAACTTCGTTATACCAGCCCTTCGGAAAGAGCGGACGAATCGGACGATCGGTCAAACGGCAGGTGAGAATTTCCTTTTCCGTCGGCCGGCCTTCGCGTTTGAAGTAGCCGCCGGGAAATTTTCCAGCCGCCGCCGCTTTTTCGCGGTAGTCAACGGTGAGCGGAAAAAAGTCCTGCCCGTCTTTTGCTTTCGTCGCAGCCACGGCGGCCACGAGAATTAACGTGTCGCCCATCTGGACGGTCACGGAACCGTCAGCCTGCTTCGCGAGCTTGCCGGATTCAATGGTAATGAATTTGTCGCCAACTGCGGCGGTGATTTTATGTGACATAACTAACTTTTGGTTTGCCACCCACAGAGGAACTTCAGTGAACCCCGAAAAGTTTCGGAGCTGAATGAAATTTCCCCAAGGCGGCGGATTTCTACGCGAGGTTTTTGGTGGTGAAATCAGGAAGTTCGCGCGGACAACCAAATTCCAGAAACGGCGGCGGGCTTGAAGTAATGAACAGCCACGCTCGCCGTAAAATTAAAAACTAAATTACTTACGCAGCTTGAGCTTTTTCGTGACTGCCTGATAGCGGCTGACATCCGTGTCGGCGAGATAGTCAAGGAGACGGCGGCGTTGGCCGACCATCAAAAGCAAACCACGGCGCGAGCTGTGATCCTTCTTGGCCGTCTGCAAATGCTCGGTCAAATGGTTGATGCGGTGCGTGAGCAGCGCGACTTGCACATCGGCAGAACCCGTGTCCTTCGCGTGCGTCTTGAATTGTTCAATCGTCTTTGTCTTTGCTTCCATAATTAAATAAATGAGGGAAAGAAAATAGTTATTAACCGTGCGGCTGTAAAGCGAATTAAGCCGCGATTTTCGACTGGTTCCAGACCAATTGACGTCTGGTTTCAGGCGCAAGCTTGAATTGTTCTGCAATTCGCAAACCTTCCACCCAGAAAACCTCGCCCGCCGCCGTCGCCGCTAAAACTAAATTTCTGCGCCGTGCCGACGGAATTTTTGCGTTCACAAACAAATCCTGCAACTTCACCGCCGACTGCAAACCAATCGGCTGAAAACGGTCACCCGCGCGCCAGTGCCGCAAAATAATTTCACCGCCGATTTTGTCCGCGTCAAAAAATTCCGCGCCAGTTTTTTTCTGCGGACGGACAAAGCTTTTTTGCGGCTGAATTTTCCAGACAAATTTCTTACCACCGAATTCCGCGCGCCCTGCCCCGCCCGACAACTTTAATTTCAATTCATCCACTTTGAACTTTTCCCCAAAGTGTTCCTTTAAGTTTGCCAGTCGAATTTTTCCGCGCGCGTCGCGCGCGACGGACAAAGCGGAACTGACACTCACAAATTTTTCCGCTGACACGCGCAATTGCTCAATCAAATCAAAATCCGCCGCCACGCCTGCCGCGACGAGCTGCTGCTGCAAAACTTTTCGTTGAACCGCAACCGGCAACTCCGTGAACTTGTAGGAGACGACGTGAGGAGTCTCTAACTTCCCGTTTTTGATTTGAGACTCGTCACCTCGTCTCCTACGAATCCAAAGTCGCGCCGCTTCGCCGACAAATTCCGATTCTGCGCCGGTGATTTCCATCAACCGCAAAACGGTTTTCGTCAAACCGGGCTGGTAGTTTTTTTGCAACAGCGGCAGCAGTTCATTCCGAATCCGATTGCGGAGAAAATCGCTGGAAAAATTTGTGGCATCGTCGCGGAACTTAATTTTTTCCGCGCGCGTAAATTCCAAAATTTCCGTTTTTGAAAAGCCGAGCAACGGACGCACGAGTGTGAATTTCTTATCGGCAGACGATGGCGAACGCCATTTCATGCCCGCCAAACCTTCGCCACCCGCGCCGCGCAGCAGCCGCAGAAAGAAAAGTTCCACCTGATCATCTGCGTGATGCGCGAGTGCGCTGGTGGAAATTTTGCGTTCACGCGCGAGACGAGCGAGAAATTCGTGGCGCAGTTTCCGCGCGGCCATTTCCACGGAAACCTTTGATTCAGCGGCGATTTTTTTTACATCCGCGCGTCCGGCGTAAAACGGCAATGACAGTTTTTTGGCCGTCTGCCGGACCAGTTTTTCATCCGCATCGCTGGCGCAGCCGCGCAATTGGTGGTTGAAGTGCGCGACGGAAATCTGCCAGCGATTTTTTGCCGCGAGCGAATGAAGGACGTGAAGCAAGACCAGCGAATCCGCGCCGCCGGAAACGGCGACAAGGATTTTTTGGCCGCGCGAAAGTAAATTGCGATTTTGAATTTCGCTTTCGGCGCGCTGGAGAAATTCGTTCACGCCATCAGTTTGCATTTTTCCCGCACAAACGGCAAGTGACTGAACCACGCAGGTCTTAATCGTAATCGTGTTCTTAATCTTAATCCTTTTTCGATTATGATTAGGATTAAGATTATGAACTGGAAACCGGCCAAACTACGGCGCGAGCTTGAGGCGGTAGAACTGGAACGGAATGTTGGTGGCTGATGGATCGGTGAATTGCCAAACGCCGTTTGTGCCGGGCGTGTTGGTGGCGAGCGGCAGCCAGTTGCCGGACGGCAATAGATTGGTGGTGGCTTCCAAAATATAGGTATAGCCGGGCGAGCCAGAGAGATTCAGGTTGAAGCCGTCATTAAAACTAAAAACGCCGGAGCTGATGGTGGGCGGATATAAATTCACGGTCAGCATGACAACGGCGCTGGTCGTCGCACCGCCATTCGCGCTGGCGACGGCAAAATAATTTCCCGTCGCCGACTCGGCGAGGTTGGATAACGTCAATGTGGTGTTGGTGAAAATTGTCAGGCTGTTGTTGGAATACCACTGAAACGTGAGCGGCGTGCAGGCGATGGCGGCGAAATTAAACGTGGCAGTGGAGCCGATGAAATTGGTCTGGCTTTGCGGCTGGCTCAAAATCGTCGGCGGCGTCTGGTCTTGCACAATTATTGTGTTGGTGGAATACGCGGCGTTGCCGGAAGCGTCGGCGACGGTGATGACAACGGTGTTGGTTCCGAGCGGCAAAATAAAATTATTCGTCGGACTTTGTGTGATCGTCAGCGCGCCGGACAAATCGGTGGCGAGAATAAAATTGGTGCCGGTCACATTGGTCATCAGCGCGACGCAGTTGGAATTTGCCGCGCCAATTAAATTCGTGAAGCTCCATAAAATCGTCGGCGGCGTGGTGTCGCGCACGATGACGGTGCGGGTGTTGGTGACGTTGTTAAAACCATCGGTGGCGGTGTAGAAAACCGTGTTCGTGCTGACGGAATTGGTATTGACCACGCCACTGACAATGACGGAAAGCGAACCGGCACAGGCGTCGGTTGCGCTCGCGCCGGGATCGGTGAAGGTGCTGCCGAGTTCGATGTAAAATAGATTGGTGCTGTTCAGCGTGATGACCGGAGCCAGCGTGTCTTGCACGGTCAACACGGCGTTGCTGATGAGGCTGGCGTAGAGATTGGTGATGACGACGGCGACATTAGTGATGCTGGCAAAGTGCAGATTGGTGAGCGCAAAAGTGAGGTTGGTCGCGCCGATGGCGGGCGCGCCGTTGGTCTGCCATTGGATGAATAACGGTGTTGTGCCAGCGGTGGTGATGGTGAAAATATTCGTATTGCTGCCACATTGAATCGTGCGGTTGGTGAGCGAAGAACTGGTGATGGACGGCGGCAGCACAACGGTCAGATTGGCAACGCTGCTGGTGATCGCGCCAAAAAGATTGGTCGCGTAAAGCGTGTAACCGGCGTTGCTATTGGTGGTGACGGCGGTGAGCGTAAGGACGTTGCTCGTCGCGCCGGAAATATTCGTTCCATTTTTTCGCCATTGATAATAGACAAAATTGGTCGAGCCGATAACCGCTGTGGTGAATATGGCGGTGGCGCCGGAAAGCAACGTCAAGTTCGTCGGCTGCACGGAAACGACGGGCGAAAAACCAGGCGTCAAGGTGACATCGTCGAGGCCAAGATAATTTAAATCATCCCGTCCGCCGATTTGTAAAACCGTGCTGCTGCCGCTTGCGGCAACAACGAACTGCAAATTTGTCCAACTGGTTTTGGCAAAGTTCACATTGTCATAAAGCGTGCCGCCATTCCACGAGACGCTAAATTCGTTGGGATAATTCGTAACGGTCACCGGACGCCTGAATCCCGAAATTGAAGTGGCATTCGTCGGATTATACAGCCAGAGAGATATCAAATACTTCTGCCCACTGATGGTGGGCAATGTTTGTAAAAGATATGCCTGCGAACCTGCTTGACCCATCGCTGCATAATAACTGCCGGTATGCGGCGTGATGCCGGAAACACTGGAACTGTCGGCAACAAAGTCATCTTGTCCGCCGTTTCCATTCAATGTCCAGCCGGTGAAATCACCTGTCTCAAAACCGCCATTCGGCACAAGCGACCGGTTGATGCTGATGCTACCGGTGATCGTCTGCACAAACTGGCTCGTCAGGTTGGTCACCTGAAAAACCGCAGCGTAAGTTCCATTCGGCAAATTGGTGGCGGCGCTCGTGAGGGTGAAGGTCACATTCGTTTGCGCGGTAAACGACAGGCTGCCGCTGGTCGGTGAAACATTGAACCAGGTTGAAGTGTTATTCAGGCTCCAGTTCAAGCTTCCCGCGCGCGCATTCGTCAAGACGATTGTCTGCGACGCAGGCGCAAACGGACCACCGGACAGGCCAATAAATAAAAAGTTATTCGTCGGCAAAAACGCCAGCGGATCGCTCGCTTGCAGAGTGATCTGGCGTAACTGGCTCACGCCGGTCGTGAGATTTGAAAACATGATGTCGGCGGTGTAAGTGCCGACGTTCAAATTGCTGGCGACATTGTTCGGACTCACCACCACCGAGACGCTCGCGCCCGCGCCGAGCGTGCCGCCGACCGAAGAGACATTGAGCCACGACGAGGTGTTGACGAGCGACCAGGTCAACGAAGCAGATCCGGCATTGGTCAAATGAATGGTTTGTGAAGCGAGGTTGAAAGTTCCGGCGGACGTGCCGATGAAAGTTGAAAAGTTCGTCGGTGAAACCAGCAATTCATCAGACATGATCAATGTGAAAAAACGGGCATGACCCACGCCGCTGGTGACATTTGAGAACCAGATGCTGGCCGAGTAAGTGCCGACGTTCAGGTTGCTCGCGACCGTGTTCAGACTGACCGCCACCGGCGCGCCCGCACCCGCGCCGAGCGTGCCGCCGGCCGAGGAAACATTGAGCCAAGCCGAGGTGTTGATGAGCGACCAATCTAGCGGCGTGGCGCTGACGTTCGTCAGATTGAAAGTTTGCGTCGTCAGATTGAAAATCTGCGCGGTGGGATTGCTATTTTCGGTGATGGTTCCCAGCGCGTTGAATCCGGCGTTGGAAACCACCACGAGCGGGTCGGGATTGAGCAGCGCATTTATAAAATTAGTCCCGTTCGGCGAGCCGAGGCCGGTGCAAAGATCGTAATTTGGCACGGCGAAAAATGCGTTCGTGCTGGTGGTGTTGGTGTTATTCCCCACAGTCGTGTCGTGAAAAACGGCGTTGTAATCAGACTCGTTGGCGATCTCGTAAATGGCCGGATTGATGAAGCCGGCGGACAACTGTCCGTTGGTCACGGCCTGTTGGTTGACCAACGCCATGAAGCCTGCCCAGAGCGGCGCAGCGCAACTCGTGCCGCCAAAACTGCCGCCGCTGCCATTGCCATATTTCACATAGCAGTATTCAGCCGTGAGTGCCACGTCAGGAATGTTTCGCGCTGTGACAGAACCGCCATTGCTCAAAAAAGAATTGATCCCTTGCTGCCAAATGGGAATCGAATAGTAAGTGCTGATGCCGCCGCTGCTACCGATGCCGTTATTCCGATTCCAAACGGTCTCGGACGAATAGGCGCCGCCGCCGCCGGGCGTGGAAAGCGTCGTCCCGCCGACCTGCGTGATGTATGGACTGCTCGACGGCGTGGTCGTGTTGCTTGAGTTATCCACGAAGCCCGAAGGAAACGCGTCGCTGTCGCCGGTGGCGTTGAAATAAGATTGTCCCTGCGCGGCCATCGTCTTGAAAATATTGTCCGTGGTGGTGGTCGGGCCGCCGCTCCAACCCCACGACGAGCTTAAATTTTTCACCGAGTTGCTCGCCGCCATCGCATTCAAAACATCGTTGGGAATGAGGCTTGTGGGATTGCCTTCAAAAACAATTATCTTTGTCAGCGCTGGAGCCATCGCCATCGCCATCTCAATGTCCAAAGAAACTTCGGCATTACCGTTGACGGAAGAAATCCCACCGCTGTAACTGTCCAGCAAAACCGTTTGGATGGGAATGTTCGTCCGTCCGCCACCTGCCGCCGAAGCATAAGCCGCGATGTCGTTGGAATAAAAACCGTCGAACTGCAACAGCCCGACCATTTGTCCCGCGCCGTTCAACGCGGTGCCGGGCACATACGCGCTGCGAAAATCATTGCCGAAATACGAGATGCCGTCCGGTGCCGAACCGTATTTAGGCGCGAGGCCATTAATGTTTTTTTTTATCAGGTTCGGATGCGGACGCGAAAAATCGCTCAAGCCCTGGACGTCCACCACCGGCAACGCCATGTCCACCGTCGGTTCAACGTCCGGCGCAAAAAACATTCGCGCCTCGCGCGGATGCCGGTAAGTCCGCAGCGTGATGTGAAAGGCTTTTTCCACCGCCGTCACCGGTCCGGCCACGTCGAGCAACAACCGGTTCGCGTGCGTGGCGGTGATGGCGAGGCCGTTCGTGCGGGCAAATTCTTTTACCATCGCATAGTCCGCTTCCGTCGGGCCGAACCGCGCGGTGAATTCTTCCGGCGTCAAATATTTCCGAAAATTGGGGCTGGCCGGATCGCCCAACTGCCGCAGCAATTCATTCAATTCATCCTGATTCCGCAAGGGCAGACCGATGGCCAGTCGCAACTGGTTCGTGCCCGGCAAGCGGCCTTGCGGCGTCAAATGCGCCAGCACCGCCGGGACATGACCGGGCAAAATCCGCCGGCCCGGCTCCGCGCTAAAAGCGGTAATTACCAGCGCGCAAAAAATGAGCGCAGCCAAGCTGGTTATTTTTCCGAAGGGCATGGAGTTAAATATATCACTGCCATTTGCGGTTGAAAACAGCGGGACGGAAATTTTTTGTTTGCGGGCGAGCATGGTTTTGCCGCGTGGTTTTAATGAACGAGTTTGAGCTGGTAAAATTTCTGCGGATAGTCCGTGATGTTGGAATCAGTAAACTTGAGAGTGTTGGTTTCCGACAAAATTGGATCGCCCAAATCAATCCAGTCCGGCTGCATCAGATTGGTTTTGTATTGCGCCTGATACGTTTCGCCGGACGCGGTATCGAAGGTGAAATTGAAGGCCGCCGGAGTTTGCGCAATCGCACGGAGATGCGGCGCGGCAATGGCCGCAATGGGTTTCACGCTGATGTCGTCGAGTCCGAGATAATACGGATCGTCCCAAAAACCGAATTGGAGCAACGAGCCGGAGTTGGTCGCGGTGACGGTGAACAGCAAGTTGGTCCACTTTTGAAACGGCAAATTTACAACGTCAAAAAGCGTCGCGCCTTCCCATTGCACTTGAAATTCATTCGGCACCGCGCCATTGGAATTTTTGGGATTGGTCAGCCAAAGTGAAATTTTATACGTCTGCCCGGCAAGCGTCGGCAGCGTTTGCGAAAGATAACCGAGCACGTTGGATTGCCCCAAATCGGCGCCGTATTTTCCGGTGTGAACCAGTCCTTTGAATTTGCCAACCTGCGTTGTGTTCGTGTCCGCAGCCAGCGTCCAACCGGAAAAATTGCCGGTTTCAAAACCACCGTTGGCAACGATGCTCTGGCCGATGCTCAAAACGAATGGCAAACTTTGCAGAATTTTATTTTTGCTGTTCCGCAGCGTCACGGTGGTTTTATAAATTCCAGCTTTAAGTTTGTTCGCGCTCGCGGTCAGGCTGACGGTGAAATTGGTCTGGCTGTCGCCGGACAGCGTGCCGCTGGTCGGGCTGGCGGCGAGCCACGCGCTGGATTCCACAACTTTCCAGACGGCGGATGTGCCGCCGAGATTTACAATGGTAAAATTTTGCGTCGCCGGAATGAACGCGCCGCCGACCGGCCCGACGGCGGTAA
>DATCFH010000147.1:0-7573 GCA_036509625.1 Verrucomicrobiia bacterium | reverse complement strand
TGAAATTCGCCGCAGTGTTGTTTGTAAGTTTGATGTTCAAGCGGACGTCCGGCGCGCGCCGCCAACGCCGCCGCGACGGCAATATATTTTTCTTCAAGTTCCGGCCAGCCGCCCGCGCCGCTCAAAATTACAGCGACACTTTTCAAATCCACCGACGATGCAATCCAATCGGCTTCGCGTTCCGCCTCAAACGGTTTGCGCCAGCGACCGAGCCGCACGGCGGTCACGCGCGCGAGCTGGGTTGCGGAATTTTCCGCGCGCACGAGGCTGGCAATCATTGCACCTTCGCCGGGACGGATTTTTTCATTCCAAGTTCCCCAACGCTGACCGATGCCCAAAATATATTTATTTAACTCATCCACTGCGCCGGTTAAAGCGCAGTCTGCTTCGCCAATCGCCAGTTGGGAAATGCCCTGCCACAGCGCGCACTCAAAGGAAATATCGCCGCAGGTGGGCGCGGAATTCAGTCCTTGCGCGCCCTGATCAATGGCCACCTGCGCGGCGGCGGCGTTGTGAACCGAGTTGGGAAACTGCGCGGGCATCGGCTCGCGTTCGTCCTTGGCGATCATGTTCTCGATGAACATCGCCGCCGTGTCGAGGCAACCCATGCCCGTGCCGATGGCGACCGTCACTCGCTGCGCCGGATCGGGCGCGTGACTGCGACGCGCGGTTAGTAGCGCCATCTGGATGAGGCGGCTGAATCGGCGTCGTTGATTGGGTGTGAGCGTGGCGGCCCCGGCGAGCGGGCCGCAGTTGTGAACCAAAACTTTTCCCGGCGACAACGGCGGTTCGATTTCGCGCGAAGCAATTGCGCCCGGCCCGATGATGCCGAGACCGGCGACAACTACGGGCGATGGTTTCGGCGCAAGCGTGCGCGGTGTGATTTCTGATTTTGAAAAAATTAACGTGGCATTGTTGCCGCCAAAACCAAGCGAGTTGCTCATCACATGAGTCAATGTCGCCGGGCGCAACGTGGTGACCGGCTCCAAACCAATCGCCGCGTCGGGCATGGTGAAACCGGGGTTGGGAGGCAAGGCCTGTCGCCGTAATGCTTCCACGCAAATGACGGCTTCAATCGCGCCGCTCGCGGCGAGCGCGTGGCCGAAAAATCTTTTGGTGCTGGAAAACGGCGGCACGGTTTCGCCAAAAAGTTTTTTCAACGCTTTGGCTTCCGCCAGATCGTTGTCGCGCGTGCCGGTTCCGTGCGCGTTGATGTAATCAATGTTGGTGGCGTCCAGATTCGCGCGGCGAAGCGCAGCTTGCATCGCCGCCAGTGCGCCTGCGCCTTCGGGATGCGGCGCGGTCGCGTGATGCGCGTCGCAGCTCGCGCCCCAACCTGCGAGTCGCGCAAGAATTTTTGCGCCGCGTTTTTGCGCGGACGCCTCGGATTCGATGACGAGCATGGCCGCGCCTTCGCCCAAGGTCATGCCGCTACGCGTGGCATCAAAGGGACGACAGCCCGCCGCATCGGTGAGCAGCAGCGCGTTGAATCCGCCCCACGTCATCAGCGACAATGAGTCTGCACCGCCAGCGAGCATCACGTCGGCTTCGCCCGCCATGATGAGTTCCGCTGCCGTCGCGATGGCGAGCGCGCCGGAGGAACACGCCGTGGAAATGGTCAGGCCGGGGCCGAACAAACCAAAGTCATTGGCAATTAAATCAACGGCGGAATGACATTCGTGAAAACGCGTCGGACGCGCGCGCATCTTGCCGCGTTTGATGAGCGTGGTAAGAAAATGTTCGCTGTCGTAAGAACCGCCAACGGAACAGCCGAGCACGATACCAGCGCGGTCGGCGCAATTTTCTAAATTTATTTTGGAAGATTGAATTGCCTCGCGCGCGGCGAGCCAGCCAAGTTTGTCGCTGCGGGAACTTCGCAACGGTGCGCCGAGTTTGGCAAGGTCGTGTTTGATTTCGCCAACGAGCATTTGCCCGTAGCGCGGCGATTGAAAAAGACTTAACGGCGTGAGTCCGCTCGTTCCGTTGGCGATGGCCGCCCAAACTTCTTCCACGCCGCAACCAGCCGCCGTCACGATGCCGAGACCGGTGATGACTGGAAAACGCGCGGACACTAGGCGGAGCGTTTGGCGTTGACGAAGATGGCGAGCGTGTTGACGGATTGGAACGCCGGACGACCTTCTTCCATGTCCTTGATCACGATGCCGAAATTTTTCTCCAGCATCACGACCAGTTCCAGCGCGTCAATCGAATCCAGTTCCAAACCGCCCGCACCGAACAAGGGCGCGTCGTCCGCAATCTGATCAGCGGTGACATCCTGGATATTGAGCGACGCGATGATTTTTTCTTTGATTTCCGTGGTAGAGATTTCCATTGCAATTTAATCGTGAAATTAGGCGCGAAATTTAGCACAAAACGATTCCATGTCACTGTCAAATTCCGGCGGGAAATGAAAAATTATGTTTCAAACCGAGGAATTTCAGGCTTTGGCTGCAGCCTCTAGTTTCTTAAAAAGAGCTAGCACGTCATCATGAATTTCTTCAGGTTCCATTGCACCAGCAACTTTCTCTCGCAGTGTGTAGAGATCAGGCTCGACAACATGAAGTTGATGAAAAAGTGAATCCTGACTTTCAAATAGAATGCGCTTGCCATCCACCACTTGAAAAACATTTGCCGCAACATTGCGCCAAGTGCGGCCGGCTGGAAGCGTGAGGTTTTGATCGGCAAAGAAATGATCTACAATTGTGAGTGCTTTTGCTGCAAAGACCTCGCCCAAAGTAAAGACCGGGTCTTTCGTGATAGCACGTTTCCAAGCATCAGGCACAAGCAGGTAGTTTTCTATGTTCTTTCTCCCCCATTCAAAAAGCGCGGCATTGTTAGCATCGGGATGAAAAGCTGTCCGCTCCGTATCAAAATCGAAAACCATCACACGCTTCACATGAGGAAGAACTGTATGAAGCGCCTCAAAGTGACGATCCGCTTCTTTTTTCATCTCTACTTTTGTCCCGCCACCCATCGTGTGAAAAACTAATCGGCGCATCCAGTCCTCCGCACCTACTTTCGGTGCCCAAGCACGCAACACACGTTCATCACTCTCACCTTCAACATAAACGATTATTGGAGATTCGCGCAGGCGCGTAATCTCCATATTTGACAGGTCAGCCATCGCTTTTAACACGGGTGGTGTGGCCGGAATGCGGTGCTGTTTTTGAGAAAGCAATGAAACAATTTGCTGGGTGCTTACGCCTTTGATAAATTCCTCCGCATGGGTCGCAATGAGAAACTGAACCCCACGCTCTAGCGACTTGGTCTTAAAAAAATCTAGAATCTCACGCTGCAAATTAACATGCAGATGTGCGTCTGGTTCGTCGAGCAAGATGGTTGTCGGATGATAGCCATATAAGAATGCGAGCAGAGTAATGGTCTGATGAAAACCGCTGCCGCCAGCAATGATGTCATACGTCTCGCCCTTCTGCTTATACTCACATGTGATGAATGTGTCCTTCCCGTCCTCATATCGAGGTTTGAGTAGCTCGACACTAAACCAACGTTTTACAACATCAACAATCTCTTGCCAATCGGAAGGTGCATTACTTTTATTATCCGTAGCAGTGGTAACCCGCAGCAGCAAATTACGCAACACGCTCCCGGGTTGCGCCTTGCCTATTTGCTTCCGTAGTGGAGCGTCATCGCGTCTTTCTTCCTGTGGCTCTAATCCAGAGAAAGGCGGCACGTAGGCGACGATTGGTAGTTCTGATTCTTGATCAAGCTTGCGAAAAGTATCCCAATCAGTCTTTGGAATGGCGTAGACAGTTTGAGCACTATGGTAGCGTAGCGCGACGCCAAAAGTGTGCTCTGCTTTATCTTTGGCTCGCCAAGTTACTTCTATGTCAATGGTAATAAACTGCTGTAGTTTCTTGTCGGGATTATCCGGATTTTCGGGGTATTTCCGGTCTGTCTTATTGTGCCATAGAAGATTAAAAACAGGCACAGGCAGAGCAGTGAAATTTGGCAGGATAACCTGAATACCTTTCTTCCCTGCTCGTCGGCTCCGGCGAAATTCATCTACGCAAAACTGCCAAATTGCGAGCGACTGTAGAACGGTGCTTTTACCGCTATTGTTCCAACCCACAAAAAGATCGAGCGAAGTAAAATCATAGGTCTCCTCTTTGACACTTTTGAAATTTCGCAATGTAAGTTTAGTGATCATGTTTTGCCGTTGGCTTTTGTTGGTTCATTTTTTAACTTCTGGCTATTTTTCATACCACGCACATTTGCCGTGCAAATGTAATCCGCAGAAGTTTTAAGGCAAGCGAGAACCCATTTGCATTAAACTTTGGACGTTGGGCATAAAACTTATCATCCTTGTTTCAGAAAAAACGCGTGGGCATTGGCGGCGGGCTCGGAGTGAATTATTTTTGCAGCGTCGGCATTGCTGACCTCGCAATAAACACACATGCACGCATCGGCTTCGCCACGTTGCAGTAAATCGGCGGCTTCGGGCAGCAACATTTTATCGTCGCCCACGAAACATACATTCGCTCCGGTTAGCTTGTGGCGAATGGCAATTTCGCCGAGTGCCGCGCTGGGCAAAGTATAGGCGAACAACGTCGGACTTGGACCGCCCAAAGCGTCGCGCCCTTTCCAAAATTCAAAATCAGTGGAAAGCGAACCTGCCTTGGCCGCGAGACAAATGGCGATACGTTCACGCGGGAACAAATCAAAGTTGACGCCAAGTTTTTCCACCGCGAGCAACGCGAGTTGGCTCATTAAATCCAGCCGGCCAAAACGCGTTCCCAGCCGCGCCAATTTCAAATCGGCTTCGGTCACCTGACTTGTTGCGGTAATGACAATTTTATCCATGACTCAAAATCAGCGCGCCGTTGATGCCGCCAAAACCGGTGTTCAATTTCAAAACGTGATTCAGTTTTTCAACCGCACGCGGTTCGCGCACGAGGCTTTCCGGCACGCCGTCAGCCGGCAAATTTAAGCGCGGTGTGCCGGGCAAAAAATTGTCGCGCAACGCCAGCACGCACACGATGGTTTCAATCACGCCCGCCGCGCCGAGCGTGTGCCCCAACATTCCTTTCACGCCGCTGAACGGCGGACACGCATCGCCAAACACAGCGCGCAAAGCCATTGATTCCATTGCGTCATTGTAAGGCGTGCCGGTGCCGTGCGCGTTGATGTAATTGATTTCCGTCGGCAATAGTTTTGCCGAATTCAACGCGGCGCGAATCGCCAGCGCCAGCCCCGAACCATCACGCGATGGACCGGTCAAATGATTGGCGTCATTGCTCGTGCCCCAGCCGCGAATTTTTATGGCGGAACTCGGCGAAAAATTTTCGCGAACCAAAACAATGGCCGCGCCCGCTTCGCCCGGACTCAAACCGCAACGCGCCGCATCGAACGGACGGCAGCCATTCGGATCAATCGCTTTGAACGCGGTGAAGCCCGCCATCACAAACGCGGAAAGATGATCCACGCCGACGACGAATACGGCGTCCGCTTCGCCGCGCTGGATTATTTTTGCGGCTTGCTGAATTGCGGATAAACCGGAAACGCACGCGGCGGAAACGCATTGCACTTTGCCGCCCGCGCCGAACTCCGTTGCAAGATCGGCGGCGAGCAAGTTGCCTTGCAAATGGCGGCGCGCAGAATCGGAGCACGGACGATTTTCAGAAATGCGTTCGAGCGCTTCGATGTTGGCTTTCGTGGTGGCCAGCACAAGACCGATGCGCGCGACAGGAATGGAACTTAAAACTATTTGTGCTTCGGCGCGCGCTTGTTGCAAGGCTTCCGTCGCGAGGCGATGTGCGGGATCGTCTTCACCTGCTCTAAAAAAATCTTCCGCGACTGCGCCGACAATGTTGGATTGGAAACGCGGTGAATTAAATCGTTCGCTTGCGCGCAGGCCACTGGCGTTCGCGCGCAACGCAGATTGCAAAGACGCAACGCCGCAGCCGACCGCGCTGATTACGCCGCAACCAGCAATCACAACTTGCGGCAGAAAATTTGCGACGGGTTCACGCATACAAAGTCAAATCGCCGACTGCGATAATTTTTTCTTCGCAAGTGATCGTGCTGGAAATCATCAGCATCAGGCCGAGCCGTTTGCGTTCAGAAATTTTGATGCGCAGAATTTTCCCCGCCGCCGGACGCGTCTCAATTCTGAAATTTGTGACGGCAATAAGCATTCCATTATTGCTCCCGCCGGTTTTTCCACTCGCTTGCGCGCGCCAGCCCAAAGCGGCGGCGGCGGTTTGCGCGACGCATTCGACCAGCGCAGTTTCGAGAACGAAGCCGTTCGCGACGGCAAAATGTTCTGCGCCAAAAGTTGCGGTGGCAACGGCGGTCGTCTCCGTGCATTCGACGAGCGCATCAATGAAACGCATGGGCGCGCGATGCGGAATCAGATTTTCGATGGGGACGGAAATCATTCGGTTTTCAAAGGCGATTTTGATTGCGCGGGCAATTCAGTTTTTTCCCAGAACGGGTAAAAATTATACCACTGCAACGGGTCGCGCTGGAGAATTGTTTCTAGATTTTTCGCAAATTCTGCGGCGCAATTTTTCAAATAAGCATCGCGCTCATTGTGCGGCGGCATTTTGGGATGCTGCGCGGGAAATCCGAAAAAGCGATAATGGCCGCCGCGTTCGCGCAGATTAAAAACGGTGACGAGCGGCGCATTCGCCATCGCGGCGAGGACATACGCGCCGATGGGAAAGCGCGCGTCGTCGCCAAAAAACGGCAGGCTCGCCGCCGGACTGCCGTATGCGCGGTCGCCGAGCATGGCGACGAGTTCGCCGCGCCGCAACGCCGCGATGAGCGGAATCGCATCGGTCGGTTCGCCGGTGAGCGGCAGGAGACGGAATTTTGCCTTGGAAGATTTCGCGAGCAGCGCGCGGATGTCGGCGGATTCTTTGTCGAAGCCGGTGACGTTGATCGGCACGTCAAGGCGCGTGAGCAATTGGCCGGCGGCTTCCCAATTGCCAACGTGCGCGGTGAGCAGCAGCACGCCGCGACCTTCAGCGAGCGCCTTGTGAACGTGATGTTCGCCGTCGAATGAGAAGGAAAACTTATTGGTCTGGCCTGCGAGGATTGCCGTGCGGTCAATGATGGCGCGGCCAAACGAAAGAAAATGTTTGAACACGAGCCAGCGTTTTTTCCACCACGGCACTTGGCCGAAAATGCGGCGATGAAAATCCATCGTCGCCGCGACATCGGGCGAGGCGAACGAAAAATAAATCGCGCACGGCACGGTCAAAACGTAAGTCACGCGCAAACCCAGCACGCGCAACGCGGTGATGAAAAACCAGATGCCCCAGCGTCCGCCGCGCAGTTTTCCTGTGCCTGACCAATGACCGGATTGCGACATGAATTGTTTTTTGGGTTTCAACCGGACGGACGGCGAATTTCTGCGGCTAACTGTTATTAAAGTTTGACGCGCGGAGCAAGGTCATTCAGCTTTATCACCGCAGATTAAAAACAACCGCAAAAAATTATGAGTAAGTTATTCAGACACAGTTTTATTGGAATGGTAATGTTCGCGGTTCTGGCCTTGTTCGCAACTGGTTGCGTTTCACATCCGCCTAAACAACTTGTCAATCGCCCC
>DATCFH010000146.1:0-2744 GCA_036509625.1 Verrucomicrobiia bacterium | reverse complement strand
TGGACCAACGCGATGCAAGTCGCGCATACTGACGCCGAACGACAAGGCGTGGAACTGCATCTCGCGCGCGTGAAAACTTACGCGGGAATGTTCGCCGAGGCGCAAGCGCATCTCGACAGCGTGACGAACGTCGCGTTTCTGGCCTTGAAAAAACAGCTTATCCGCTCGCTCGCCAACCACGAACATCCCGACACAAACTCCGAAGCCGCTACGCAAACCAACCTGCTCCAAATGATTCCGCAACTGGAAGCGACAAAAGTTTCCGACGCGACAAACATTACTGATTTAAGTTCCAATCTACTAATCGTGCCGCCGCCGTTGCGGGAACAAAAGCCGCAGTGATTTTTAATTTTCGATATTCGATTTGCGATTTATGCGCCCATTGATTTAAGACTCGTAAATCGTAAATCGTAAATCGTAAATTGGGGCATGAGTTTCTACGACAAATTGAAATTTGACGCGCAGGGTTTGATTCCCGCGATCATTCAGGAAGAGAAAACCGGTCGCGTCGTGATGATGGCGTGGATGAACCGCGCCTCGCTCGAAAGCACCGTCGCCACGGGCAAAACGCATTTCTGGAGCCGCTCGCGCCAGAAGTTTTGGATGAAGGGCGAAGAAAGCGGCAACACGCAAACGGTGAAAAATATCGCGTTTGATTGCGACGGCGACGTGCTGCTGATTCAAGTCGAACAAAACGGTCCGGCGTGCCACGAAGGTTACAATTCCTGTTTCTTCCGCTCGGTTGAAAACGGCGATTTCAAAATCACCGAGCCACAACTGCTCACGCCGGAGCAGATGTATAAAAAGAAAAGTTGAATGCTGCCGTGCGTCATTTTTGAAGACGAACATCTGCTGGTGGTTCACAAACCCGCCGGCTGGAACACGCACGCACCGGGTCCGCACGCGGGCGAAGGCATTTACGACTGGTTGAAACATCGCGAGCCGCGCTGGTCGTCGCTCGCGATTCTGCACCGGCTCGACAAGGAAACCAGCGGCGTCCTCGTCTTCGGCAAAACGCCGCTCGCCAATAAATCGCTCACGGAACAATTCACCGCGCGCCGCGTTCACAAAAAATATCTCCTGCTCACCGACGGCAAAGTTCCGCAGAAAGAATTCACGGTAAAAACTGCGCTGATTCGTGTCGGCGAAAAATATGCGAGCGGAACGAACGGCGAAATTGCGGAAACAATATTTCAACTTTTTCCGGAGTCGGAATTAAAAATTAAAAACTCAAAACTAAAAACTGTCAACGCCTCGCCGCTGACCGGTCGCACGCACCAAATCCGCGTTCACGCCGCTGAAAGCGGTTTTCCAATTCTCGGCGACACACTTTACGGCGGCACGCCATCGTCGCGTGTTTATTTGCACGCGGCAGAAATTGCGTTCAAGCATCCAGCCACAAACAAGTTGGTGAAGTTTTTCGCGCCGGTTGATTTTGACTACGAACCGCGCCTTGCCTTGCGTTCCGCCATCATTGAGCCGGACGAGACGAATGCCTTCCGCGTGATTCACGGCGCAAGCGACGGCTGGCCGGGCTGGTTTGTGGAAAAGCTTGGCGACTTTTTATTGTCACAATCCGAATCACTGTTGGACGCAAAGCAGAATGAAGAATTGTCGCGACTTGCAAAGGTTTTCGCCGCGCGCGGTGCGTATCACAAAGTTCTTTCGCGCCACGTCCGCAAGTCAAACGTGACGGATGCTTCGCCGCAACCTGTTGATTGTAGCGGCGTCTCGGCAGAGCGCCGTAAATCTGACGAGATAGATAAATCCGGCTTTCTGCCGAAAGCCGCTACGCCGAGTTTTGAAATTTTGGAAAACGGCATCCGCTACGAAATGAGTTTCAACGAAGGTTATTCCGTCGGTTTGTTTTTGGATCAACGCGATAATCGCCGTCGTTTGTTGAACGGCCACATCGCCGCCGATTTTCCCCAACTCCCATCTGCCAACTCCCATCTCCTAAATTGCTTCGCCTACACGTGCGGTTTTTCCGTGTGTGCGGCGCACGCGGGCGCACGCGTGACGAGCCTCGATCTCTCAAAAAAATATCTCGAATGGGGCAAACGCAACTTCGTATTGAACGGTCTCGACCCCGCAGCGCATGATTTTATTTACGGCGATACGTTTGACTGGTTGCGGCGGCTGGCGAAGAAAGGCCGCGCGTTCGACGCCATCGTGCTCGACCCGCCGACGTTTTCGCAGTCGAAGGAAAATGGCACGTTTCGCGCAGAAAAAGATTACGGCAAACTTGTTACCGCCGCCCTGCCCGTCCTCAAACCCGGCGGTGTATTACTCGCCTCGACGAACGCGGCGGAATTTTTACCGGAAGATTTTCTCGCCGCCATCGAAACGACGGTGCACGCGGCGAAACGGAAAATTGTGAAGCGGCATTACGTTCCGCAGCCGCCGGACTTTCCCATCAGCCGCGCCGAACCGGCGTATTTGAAAACGGTCTGGCTGAAAGTCGCATAAAAAAAGCAGCTCCCATTTCTGGCAGCCGCTTTTGAATTTAAGCCGGTAATTATTTTTCAACCGCCGCGACAATCTTCTTCGCCGCATCGGCCATCGAATCGCCGTTGATGATGGCGACGCCGGATTCCGCGAGCGTTTTTTTACCAGCAGCGACGTTGTTGCCTTCAAGGCGGACGACGAGCGGAAGTTTGAGACCAGTCTCCTTTACTGCCGCGACGATGCCGGTGGCGATGACGTTGCAATCCATGATGCCGCCGAAAATGTTGACCATGATG
>DATCFH010000145.1:0-7037 GCA_036509625.1 Verrucomicrobiia bacterium | reverse complement strand
CGCGCGGCAAAGTCTTGCACTTGAAAACCGCGCCCAGCGCGATGTGATTTTTCAACGCCGCGCAACTGCGATAATCAACGGACATTTCTTTCGGCGTCATTTCAAAAATGTTGCCGCCAAAATCCATCACCCGCACCGACTCGACGACATCGAACGTCGCGCCACCCATCGCGCCCGCATTCATCCGCAACGCGCCGCCGACGCTGCCGGGAATGCCTTCGAGAAATTCCACGCCGCTCAAATTGTTCCGCTTCGCCTCGACCGAGACATTTTTCAACTTCGCGCCCACGCCGCAGAAAATTCGCTCGCCACGAATTTCAATTTTTGAAAATTCCGGCTGCGCCAGGCAAATCACCACACCGCGAAACCCGCCGTCACGCACCAGCAGATTCGAGCCACGACCGAGAATGAAAAACTTGATTTCGTTTTCGCTGCAAAATTTCACGACGCTCGCCAAATCGTCTTCCGTCGCCGGCTCGACATAAACATCCGCCGGGCCACCGACGCGCAACGTAGTATGCTTCGCCAGCAGCTCGTCACGCCGAATTACCGTCGCGCTTGAAACGCGTCCGGCAATTTTATCCGCGATATTTTTCTCGATCCGCATCGGGTTCTCCAAAATGTCAGCCGTCGGCGTCATGGTTCAATGGGCATGCTTCGCCGGGCCGTGCGCATGGCCGCACCCGCACTTTTTCACTTTCGATTGCGTTGCTTCCTGCTGCTGCGTAATCGCGGTCAAAATGTTTTCTGCAATCTGCTCCGCTGATTTCGGCGCGTGCCATTGTGCCAGGGCGGATTTCATCCTGGCGCGAACAGTTTCATTTTCAACCAGTTCGGTCAAAATGGCCGCAACTTTTTTCGGCACGACGTTTTTTTGTTCCAGCAATTTTGTCGCGCCGGTTTTCTCCAGGGACAGCGCGTTGAAAAATTGATGGTTGTCCGCCGCCGCAGGAAACGGCACAAGCAGCGACGGCAGCCGCGCCGCGGCAATTTCTGCGAGCGACGATGCGCCAGAACGACTGACACACGCGGTTGCCGCACCGAGAGCCAAATCCATTTCGGCGAGAAACGGTTTGACGACGGCTTTGATTTTTTGCGCGGTGTAGAAATTTTTTACTTTTTCAAAATCATTTGCGCCGGTGAGATGCAGCCATTGCCAGTTTTTTTTGGCTAGCAGCGGCAGCGCGAACAGAATCATTTCATTTAATCCAGTTGCGCCCTGACTGCCACCGACGACAAGAATTGTTGGAAGGTTTGGTTCGAGGCCAAGCGCGATGCGGCAACTTTCAATCGTAGCAGCCGACGTGAGTCGGCTCTGATTTTTAGAATGAGCGGACTCACGTCCGATGCTACAAAATTCAGGGCGAACTGGCGTTCCGGTCACGGAAACTTTGCGCGCCTTCAATCTCGCAGCGGCTTCTGGAAACCCGACGAACGCCTCGTCCACAAAGCGCGCGAGAAAACGATTGGCGCGTCCTGGAATGGTGTTGGATTCATGCAGGAAAGTTTTTGCGCCGAACTTTTTGGCGGCAAGAACCGGCGGCGCGCTGGTGAATCCGCCCATTGCCAGGACGGCGTCGGGTTGATGCTGCTTGAACATTTTCCGCGCGGCGTGAAAAGATTTCCAGAAGCTCCAGGCAAAGGAAAAGTAATTCCGATTTTGCAATCCCACGGCGGGCAGCGTGAAAACTTCCATTCCGTTCGCCGACTTCACAGCTTGCTGGTCAACATTCTTCGGCGAAATGAGCAGCGCGATCCGGCAGCCGCGTTTTGTCAATTCTTCGGCGATGGCGATTCCCGGAAAGAGATGGCCGCCCGTTCCGCCGCAGGCGATGGCGACGAAGGGCGTTTTGGTTTCTGGGGCGGTCATGTTGCCCTCGCGGCGAAGGGATTTTCACCGGCGTCAATTTCCGGTTTTGATTTTTTTTCACGCTCTGAATTTTTCCGCACGGGCGCATGGCGCGCGATGCTCAATAAAATTCCGATGCCCATCAACATTGCGAGCAGGCTTGAGCCACCCGAACTTATGAATGGAAGCGCCAGTCCCTTGTTCGGCAGGACGCTGGTGACGACACCGATGTTAATGGCGGCCTGCAACGAAATTAAAAATGTGACGCCCGCCGCGAGCAGGCAGCCGAAATTGTCGCGCGCGTTGAGCACAATGCAAATGCCGCATACCGCGATGAGCAGAAACGCAACGATGACGAACAGCGTGGCGATCAACCCCAGTTCCTCGCCGATGTTGGCGAAAATAAAATCGCTCTGGATTTCTGGGACGTAGCCGAGCTTTTGCAATCCATTACCGAGGCCGAGGCCGGTCACGCCGCCCGCGCCGAGCGCGATCATGCCCTGCTGCGCCTGAAGCGCCGCGCCGTTGAGGTGTTGCTGCGGGTGCAGCCATGCGGCGATGCGGTTCATGCGCATCGGATCGTGCAAAATGGAAACGGCCAAAACCGCTGCGCCGAGAAACGCGGGAACAAAAAGATGTTTCAGGCGGACGCCTGCGACAAGAAGCATCATTCCGCTGACGGCGGCGAGAAGAATTGTCGTGCCGCGGTCGGGTTCGACAAAAATCAAACCGAGCGCCGCAGCGATGATGATGCCGGGAAAAATGATTCCGCGTTTGAACGTGTCCATTTTCCGCTGGGAGCGGTCGCAATACCACGCGAGCATGATGATGAGCGCGATCTTGACGAGTTCGGACGGCTGGACGCTGCCAACTCCGGGAATATGAATCCACCGGTTCGCACCGTTGAGCCTCATACCGTAAATTTTTTGCCCCAAATTAGGCAGAAAAACCATTGCGGCCAAAAACAGCGCGCAAATGAAAATTGGCAGCGCGAGTTTTTTTAGAATCGCGTAATCAACAACCGTGGCGATTGCGCACGCAACGAGACCGAGTGCGCACCAGACAAGCTGCATCTTGAGCAGGTGCGCGCCGACTTCTGCGTGCGTATGGGCGTTGAAAAGCCCCAGACTAGCGCTGTAAACCATCACCAGCCCGAGGGCGAGCAGCGCGGCGACGCAAAACAACAATGTTGTGACGGCGACCTTCATTTCAATTTCTCAAAATTCCGCGATGCGAAATCCGCCGCAGCCACGCAACCGTTAATTTGTGGGCGCCAGCGTCGGCGGCATGATTGCGGGCGTAACCGGGGCCGCTGTCATGGCCGGCGCAATTGCGGCTTCAGCTTTCGCCGGAATTTTTAATTTCTTCCCGACTGTGATTCTCGTCGTGGTCAGGTTGTTTTCGGACATGATCAGTTTGACGGTTGTGCCGTGGGCCTTCGCTATTTTCGTCAGCGTGTCGCCGGACCTGACTTTGTAGGTTTCCTCACCGGTTTCAGCCGAAGTTGTCGCGTCAGTTGTCCCGGTCACAGACATTCCGCCAGCCGGGGCTGGAATTACAAGCTTCTGGTTGATTTTCAATTTTGTCGGAACGACTTCAGGATTCGCAACTTCAAGCGCTTTTAATGACACACCATATTTTTTTGCGATTTTTCCGAGCCTGTCGCCCGCGGCAACCGTGTATTCGGTCGTGGTGGGTTCAGGCACCGGCGACGGCACAATAATCGGCGGATTAGTCGGAAGCGGCGGAATGTAGGCTGTCAAATTTGATGTTTCAGTCGGCGGATTCGTGTCGGCGACGACCGGTGGATTTGTATCTGGCTGCGGCGTGATTTCGGTTTCCGGATTTTCGCGTTTGCAGCCCTGGATGAGCATCGCGGTCAAGCCGCAGACGCTGACGGCCAGCACGATGAAGACGCCGAGCTTCATGCGCGAGCGGCGTTTGCTTTGTTCCAGGAGTGAGCCTTGTGGGACGAATGGATTGGGGTTGTTCATTTTTTTGGCGCGGGTTGCGTCCTTTCTTCGAGGTCGGTTTTGTTAGTTTGAGCTTTCCGCTGTGAAATTTTCCCTCGAAAAATTTCATGGCGGGTTAAATTTATTTTGTTCATCGGTGCCGGACTGGAGTCGCCGCTAAATTTCAAAAGGGCGGGAATTAAAAATGCCTCGCCGTCCACTGCGCGCCTCGCCGCTTCCGGCAGAATCATTAGCAGCCGCGCGACCCGCGCGCAAGACGCAAAACGCATTTTCTCCGTTGGCAATGTTGCTTTCATCTTAGCTTCAAGGTGGCCAGCGCGACGACCGCGAACAGGACGCACAAAATGTAAAACCGCATCACGACCTGCGATTCATACCAGCCCTTTTTCTCGAAATGGTGGTGCAGCGGCGCCATGAGAAAAATTCTCTGACCGGTGCCGTAGAATTTTTTTGTGAATTTGAACCAGCCGGTCTGAATCATCACCGAAGCCGCTTCCAAAACAAAAATTCCGCCCGCGATCACCAAAACAAACGGCTGATGAATCAAGACTGCCATGATTCCAAACGCGCCGCCGAGCGCGAGCGAGCCGGTGTCGCCCATGAAAACTTGCGCCGGATGACAATTATACCACAAAAATCCCAAACCCGCGCCGATCATCGCCGCGCAAAAAACTGTGAGTTCACCCGCGCCCGCGACGTAAGGAATTTGCAGATAACCCGCGATTTTCACGTTGCCCGCGACATAAGTGAAAATCAAAAACACAAACGCCGTAATGAGCGTGCAGCCGATGGCGAGGCCGTCAAGACCGTCTGTCAAATTCACCGCGTTGGAACTGCCGACGATTGCCAGTAAAACAACCAGCACGCCCACGATTGCGCCGACTTCAATCGGAAATTTATAAAGCGGCAGCATCAAATCGCTGACCAGATTGCTGTGAATTATATTTTTATTTCCAAGCAGCAAAAGTTCGCTCGTCGCCGGAAGTTTCAAAAGATAAATGCCGACGAACAATCCGAGCGCGGCCTGCACCAAAAGTTTCACCCGCGGCGGAGTGCCGCCGCCGCTTTGCTGTATTATTTTCGCATAGTCGTCGTAAAATCCAAGTCCAGACAAAACCAAAACCGCGAGCAGCGTCAGTTCCACCTGCGCGTTCCACTCCGTCCACAACATCGTGGAGAAAACCAGCACTGCGACAATCAAAACTCCGCCCATCGTCGGCGTTCCCCTTTTGCTCAAGACGCGTGCTGCCAGTCCGCCCGCTTCTTCCGCCTTGTCTTTGTAATCCTGGCCGAATTTCAATGTCTTTAGCCAGTGGATGATCTTCGGCCCGAACGACCAGCTCAACAGCAGCGCGGTGATTGCCGCGCCCGCGCTGCGGACCGTGATGTAGCGAAACAGTCGCAACCACGAAAGCCGGTTTTCCCAAACCGTTCCGTGCGACCAATCCAAAATTTGCTCGCTCAAATAGTAGAACATTTTCGCTTCACAATTTTTCCTGCCTCAACGTCTCCGCAATCCGTTCCAACCGCGACGCGCGCGACGCTTTCAACAAAACCACGTCGCCCGCCTTCAAAAAACTCCTCACAGCCCTCACCGCCGCCTCGACATTTTCAAATTCAATGACGCGTGTCAGTCCGCCGTCGCGCGCGGCTTTTGCCGTGATTGCCGCCATTCTTCCAACAGCAAATAGCTGGCCAATCTTCAATTCCGCCGCACATTTTCCGACTTCAGTGTGCGCCGCCTCGCTGTGCGCGCCGAGTTCCTCCATGTCGCCGAGGACCGCCACGCGCCGGCCCTGCAACGGCAGATCGCACAAAGTTTCCAGCGCCGCAATCGTCGAGTCCGCGTTCGCGTTGTAGGCGTCGTCCAAAACGCGCACGCCGTTCGCTTCCCAAAATTGCAGCCGCATTTTCGGCGGCTTGCAATCATCCAGCCCGCCCTGGATTTCGGCGCGGTTCAGACCGAGTTCCGCGCCGGCTGCAATGGCAGACAGCGCATTCACCGCTTGATGGCGGCCGAGCAAATTAATTCTGTATTCACCGCAAAATTCGTCTTTCGCTGCTGTCACTCGAAATGTCACGCCGCTTTTGTCCAGCCGGATTTTTTCCGCGCACCAGTCATTTTCCTTTCCAAGCCCGACGCGCACAACTCTCGCCTTCGTTCGCGCAATAATTTTCTCCGTCCAATCGTTGTCGCCGTTGACAAAGAGCTTTCCGTCCGCCGGCAAAAATTCCGCCAGCGAGCCTTCCTCGCGCGCGACGCCCGCGACATCGCCGAAAAATTCCAGATGCTCGCGCCCGATGTTCGTCAGCACGCCAAACTTCGGCTGAATCATTTTTACGAGCGGCGCAAGTTCGCCCGGATGATTTGTCCCGGCTTCCAGCACGGCGGCCTGATGTGTCTTTTCAATTCTCAACAACGTCAGCGGCACACCGATGTCATTGTTAAAACTCGCCTCACTCGCGAGCGTTAAAAATTTTCGCTGCAAGACCGAAGCGAGCAGTTCTTTGACCGTCGTCTTGCCGTTCGAGCCGCAAACACAAACCACCGGCAAATCGAATTGCCGCCGATAAGCCGCCGCGAGTTTTCCGAGCGCAATTCTCGCGTCATCCACAACTAATGCCGCAACGTCCGCAGCGGCTTTGGAGTTTGAATTATGAATTTTGGACTTTCCAATTACGACTGCCGCGACATTTTTTGCCGCGACTTCGCCCAGAAAGTCGTGGCCGTCGAATTTTTCACCGCGAATGGCAAAGAACAAATCACCCGCTTTTGCCTGACGCGAATCAGTGCAGACATTTTTCACCAAAGTTTCAGACGCGCCGCGCCGGATTTCTGCGTCACAGGCTTCGGCGATAAATTTCAAAGAACATTCTTCCACAAAATTCAACGTGAAACGCCGGCGGCCACGAGCGCCGGCTTTAATTTTGGCGGCTGCAAATTTTCGTCCGCCGGAATGTTCAAATAACTCGCGCAGCGCTCGGCGACATTGTGAAAAACCGGGCCGCAAAGCGCGCCGCCAAACGCGTGTCCGCCTTCCTTGGGCGAATCCATGACGATGGAAATGCAGAGTTGCGGATTGTCCGCCGGGAAAAATCCGATGAAGGAGATGACGAATTTGTTGTCCGAGTATTTTCCATCCACGACTTTCTGCGCCGTGCCGGTTTTGCCGGCGACGGTGTAATCCGCCAGGCTGGCCTGCGGCGCGGTGCCG
>DATCFH010000144.1:0-3360 GCA_036509625.1 Verrucomicrobiia bacterium | reverse complement strand
GCGGCATTCGGCGACAAGCATTTCCATTGCGACAGCGATTCGTCCACTTCACGCCAATTTTTTGCAATCGAGCCAAGCGAACGCGGTTCCATTCCGGCGAGAATCAATCGTGTGAACGGCGGTGGCTGGCGGAAAAGTTTTTCGAGAAAATTTTTGGCGCGGGTCTGCGCGGAAACGCCGTCGCTTAAGGCACGCATGGAAAACGAATCGTCCAGAACGATAATGAGCGGGCGGGCGGACTGCGGCAGTTTCCATTGCGGCCCGGCTGCGGCGGTGACGAGCAACGCGAGCACAAGCAGTTCGAGGAAAAACAGCAGCGGAAGTTGCAAGCGATGGACTTTTGCGCCGCCGGATTTGGATTGGACGTGAAACCGCCACAAAACGAGACTGGAAACTTGTTTGCGCCGGAAACGATTCCGCAAAATATAAATCGCCGCAAGCGCGGGCAAAGTTGCGAGCGCAATCAACGCGAGCGGATAAGTCAGAAATGGAATCATGCCGGAGTGAGCAATTGAACCGCTTCGAGTTCGGAAATTGATTTTTCCAAATTCTCGGCAATCAAAGTGGTCATGTGCGCGCCACACTGTCGGCAGGCGTCGCTCCAGGACTGCTGCAATTGCGCTAGATTTTCGGCGTATTGTTTGGCGATGCTGGAATCAATGTAGATTTCGCTTTCATCTCCAGTTTCACTGTCAACGACGCGCAAATTTCCATGTTCGGGCGGCGTGGCATCGTCGCGTGCGAGCAATTGAATGACAAATAACGCTGCCGCACCGTCGCGCAAACGGCGCAAAATGGAAATCGGATTTCCCGGCCAAAGTAAATCACTGATGAATACACGGATGCCGAGCCGGCGGAATTTTGGCGGCAGAATTTCAAACGATTGTTCGGGCGTGCGTTTGCTTTCCAATTCAAGTTTGTCCCATGCGGACGGCGTGAGTGCGTCGTTGGCGATGCGTTGAAAACCTTCGCCCGAAAGCCAGACGGCTTGTGAGCATTGTGCATTGACGGCAGAAGTGGCGAGCAGCGCGGCAAGCTGGGCGACGGCATTTGCCTTCGTCGTGTCCGTCAAATTCATCGAGCGCGAGCCATCCAAAATTAAATCGAGATGCGGCGTAACTTCTTCACGAAATAGTTTCACGGTCAAACGATCGGTGCGCGCGTAAATTCCCCAGTCAATGAAACGCAAGTCGTCGCCGGGCTGGTATTCGCGGTAGTCCTGAAAATCAATCGAGCTGCCCGCGCGCCGCCCAGAACGCGAGCCGGTCCAGCCGCTGGCGGCGACCTGCGGAATTTGCAGCGCGTAACGCAGGCCGAGCTTTTCGCCGTCTTGCAGGGCTTGTCGGATAGCGGGGTCCATATTGGAAAATCATTTCAGGACGGGGGGAGGATTGTCCTGCGCGAGGCGGTCAAGCGGCTGAAAGTTTTTAACCTGCCGCACAAACCATTTTGCGTTGATTACAATCATCACCAGCAGCCAGCCAAAAGCAAAATACAGATGGTAAATGCGCTGGTTGACATCGCGAAGGGAAGCAATGTTGAAGACGTTGCCCAGTTGCAGTCCCTCGACGGATTTCCACGAAAGCTGGTTGAGAAAAAATAGCACGATGCTCGGCGCAATCGCCCACGCGGCCGCCAGCAAGACCGCAATCAGCCCGGTGAGTTTTGGCGGATGCTTGGACAAAAATTTCCGGTGAATGAACAGCGCCGTCAGCGCATAGGCAAACGCATAAGCCGTGGTGGTGGCGAACCACTGTCCGCTTTCGCCGGAAGCGGTGATGCTCTTTGGAAACGCCAGCGTGATTTGCCCGGCCAAAAGAAATGTCGCAACGAGGATCATCGCCACCCAGACGAGGCCGCTCGCCGCGCCATTGAAAAAAATGAAGGCGACAAGGCGTTCCAGTCTTGACTGCGGAATGGTTCGCCGCACACGCAGGCTCAACTGGTCTGAATTGCTGATGGTCACGAGCAGTGCGAACATCATCGCCGCGAACGTAGGATACGTCCACGCAAACATCCGGTCTGCCTCCCCGGTTTGCGCCACCCAGCCGAAACCCAACAGACCACCGAGAACCCAGATGACGGTGAGGTAAATCCGCACTGGCCGCGCGCGGTTGGCCGAGGGCGGCGAAATCAACGCGACGGACAGGACAAAGAAAAGGCCCGTCATGGCCAGGCCAATGACGACGGCGGTAAGCACGCCAATCCAAAAATCACGGCCGGCCATCATTGTGCCTACACCGGAGTGCATAAATTCAAAGGAATCCGTTACGAGCGGGATGACGACCCAAAAAGATGCAAAAAAACCGGCCAAGGCAAACAGGACTTTGAAAGGCCGGCTTGCCGGTATGCACGCAAAAAAAATCGCAATTTGATTCGCCGCGCATACCATTAGAAACAGGTAGAACAAAATGAAAAACACGGTTGGCAAATCCACGCCACGCAGCAGGTTCGTGAACGCCATGAACGGCATGCACGCGCTGAAGAACAGCAACGCCATGTAAGCGCCGCAGAGAAATTTCCCACGGATGATGCGCGCGGGCGACAGCGTGCTGACGTAGAGCAGGTCGGGATTGTTCTCCTGCCGTTCTGCCGCGACGCGGACGCCGACGTAAAGCGGAATGAAGAAAATGCTCGCGCCCGCGAGAATGACCATGAACGCCGAGAACATGGTGCCGCCGAGCTGCATATTTTCGTCCACCTGAAAACTTTGCGTGACCAGGAAAACCAGTGACGTGATGAACAGCACGATTAAAAATAGCAGCAGCATCCCCGTGACCGCCCAACTGCGCACGGCCTGCCGCAGTTCCTTGATGACGATGGGATTCAACTCCCATTCGCGCCAGTTGGTGAAATGTGATTTGATTCTGGCGATGTTCATTGCACGCCTCCTTTGGTGACGTTCATAAAAATATCCTCCAAGTTCGCCTTGGTCTGGCGAAACTCGATGACCTTGAATTTTTTAGCGATCAATCCGCCGAGAATTTCGCACGCAATGGATTCATCGCCGTTTAACTCAAAATGGATTTCATTCGCCACGTCGCGCGCATTTTCGACAAACGGCGTCTGCAAAAGCTCCTTTAGCAGTTGTGCGCTCTGGCCGTCGAGCAGCCGGATGGCGACCGTCCTGCGCGGTGCGCTTTTTTTCAAAACGTCTTCAATAGTGCCTGTCTCTAGGATTTTTCCGCGCTCAATGATGACGACGCCGTTGCAGATTTCCGTCAACTCCGTAAGGATGTGTGAACTGATGAGAATCGCTTTTTTGCGCTCGGCCAAAAGCATGAGCAACTCGCGCAGTTCGACGCGAGCGCGCGGGTCGAGGCCGGCGGCAGGCTCGTCCAAAACCAAAACGTCCGGGTC
>DATCFH010000143.1:0-12464 GCA_036509625.1 Verrucomicrobiia bacterium | reverse complement strand
AGGTCGGGAGTTCAAATCTCCCCGCCCCGACCATTTTTATTGGATGGGGTTTGTTTCAGTTCAAAAAATAATCTTCAGCCCTTCGGCGAGCTTGTTCTGGATGCCAGTCAAATCCTTGATGCGTCACCACCCAATGTTTGCAGTAGTTGATCCAGGCGCTTGGGCGAAACCGGCACGGCGGTGCCCAGCTCCTGCGCAAACAGCGAAACCTTGTATTCCTCCACCAGCCAGCGGAAGGCTTCCCATTCTGGCTGCGCTTTAGCGAACGGTGGCGGGTTTTTGCGGAGCGATTTTAATTTGGCGAGATACGGCGCGATGAGTTGGGTGCGTTCCTTGTCTTTCACCGGATTTAACTTCGCACGCTCCATCCGCGTGGCGAGCGCCTTCAGGTAGCGCGGAATCTGCGCGAGTTGCGTGAACGGAATTACCGCCAGAAAATTTTGCGGTAGCAATGTTTCCAATTCTTCCGCCCAAACATTCGTCGGTTTGGCCGTATCTTTGGTGGCGATATTCAACTGGCTCAAATCTGAAAGCGTCTTGGGCTTTGTCGTCGGCAACGTTGGCGACGGACCGCAGCGCTGCTGAATTTCTTTGCGCGCGCGCAGAATCACGCCGACTTGATCCACCAACTTCATCGCGAGCCCGGGGATTTGCAGACGCGTCTGGTGCACGGCGGTTTGAAAATTTTCCTCGTTGAGCGCCGAAAAAACTTCCGTCGGCAGAATGTGGTGCTTGAGATTCGTGAATGCTGCTTCCTGCAATTCGTCCAGCGGACACAGATTGGCCGCGAGCGAGTCAAAGCGATTCAGTTCACGCAAATCGCGGTGTAGCCACGCAAAATCTTTTGAAAGTGCCAGCTCCACCAGTTTTTGAATCCCGCCTAGCGCCGCCTGTCGCGCCAAATTTTCCGTGCGAAAGAGTCGCAAACTCACTGAATCCTTTTCGACCGCTAAACCCGGCCACGCATACGTCGGCATCGAATCGCTTTCACTGACGGTGATTCTGGCGGGTAGCGTGCCGAAATTCCACGTCGTGATGCCGGTGCGTTCCCATTGTTGCGCCACGCGCGTCCATGCGGAATTGTCGGGCGCGGGCTTGGCTTTTACTTGTTCCAGTTTTTGCCGGAGCGTCGTGAGATCGCGGCTCGTGCCGATGATTTTTTCATCATTGCCAACGACTTCGATGCGCGGGCGCAAATGCGCCGGAATGGCATCGCTCGGCCACGCATCCGGCGAAATGTTCACGCCATATTTCCGACCAATAAACACAGCCAAATCGTGCTGCAACGATTCGCCCGTCGCCTGAAGCTCATTGACGATTTCCGCGACCTTTGGCGGAAACGGCTGCAGCTCGCGCCGGATACTTTTGGGCAACGCGCGCAAAAGTTCGTTCACCAAACTTTCGCGCAAGCCGGGCACCGACCACTCCACGCACGATTGCGAAATGGTTTGCGCGAGACCAAAACCAAGTTTCACCGTCGCGCCGTCATTTTCTTCGCCGGGCGAATACGCGTAAGCCACCGCGACTGGCTGACCGCCCAGCGGCACCGCGTCGGGAAATGCTTCACTGTCGAAATTTAATTCCGTGCCACCGGTCAAATCGGCTTCCGTCGCGCATAGAAATTCCGGCCCGCCGCAATCGCGGATGAGGCGATTCAGTTCATGAACCGACGAGACTTTTTGAATCCGTTGCGCGTAAAACTTAAACATCTTTTCGTCCAGATTGCCGAGGCCGTGGCTGCGGACGCGTGTCTGCCAGATTTCAATTTTCTCGCGGATTTTCCGGTTGTGTTCGAGGAATGAATACTGCGGCGGCAACGGTTGCGGTTTGTTCGCCGAACGCAAAATGCGCGTGTCGTCATTGTCATTTTCGTCATCGGTGACTTTGCGGCGCGATGGCAGCAAATCATCTTCAACGAGCGCAGCGCGAATGAAAATATCCGTGGCTTCCGCAGCGTTGATGTTGCCGTGCGAGACTTTAATTTTTCGCACTTCCAGACCGTAAAGCGTGGTGCGTTCCTCGACCAGAACATTTCCCGCCGAGACGCTCCAGTGCGGATTTTGATGCGTGATTTTGCAAAGATGCGGCGCAAGCTCGACAATCCACAGCGGATCAATGCCCGCATTCGTCCGCGCAAAAAGTTGCGAAGTTTCTACAATTTCACCCGCGACAATCCACGGCGGCTGCTGGTTGGGCGCGTCACTCCTGTGCGCGCCGTCGGGTGTCTTTCCACGAGCGGCGGCCAGAGGACTGCCCGCCCTACCTTTCGGCTGACGTTCGTTGCGGTCATAAAGCGCCGAGCCGGGAAACAGCGCGAGCTGACGATTGCCCGTGCCTTGAAACTGATTGCGCTCTTTTCGCAACGCGACGTGGCCGAGCAAACCGGTGAGAATCGAGCGGTGAATCGCGGCGTAATCGGCGTTGCGCTCGTTCAATTTGAAGCGCCCCAAATCTTCCAACGCACCGTGAAGTTGCGCGTGCAAATCCTGCCACTCGCGCATTCGCAAATAAGAGAGAAAATTCGCCTTGCAGAATTTTCGCCGCTGACCTTGCGAGCGCAATTTTTCCCATTGATCGTGAACCGCGTCCCAAATTTTTAGCAGCGAAAGAAAATCGGACGATGGATCAATAAAGCGTTTGTGCGCGGCAGCAGCGGCTTCTTTGCGGTCAAGCGGACGTTCGCGCGGATCTTGAATACTCAATCCCGCAGCGATAATTAAAAGTTCGCGCCCGGCGTGTTCGTGCTGTGATTGCAGCAACATTCGTCCGAGCGTCGGGTCAATCGGCAACCGCGAAAGATCGTGGCCGAGTTGCGTCAATTCACGTTTTTCATCGAGCGCGCCAAGTTCTTGCAGCAATAAATAACCGCCTTGAATCGCGGACGGCGGCGGTGGATTCACAAACGGAAACGTTTCGATGTCGCCGAGCCGATACGCCTTCATCCGCAAAATAACTTCGGCCAAATTTGCGCGTTGAATTTCCGGCTGCGTGTATTGCGGACGCTCGCTAAAATCTTCTTCGGAATACAATCGGATGCAGACGCCGTCTTGCACGCGACCGCTGCGACCTTTGCGCTGATTCGCGCTACTTTGCGAAATCGCTTCGACGGGCAAACGCTTCGTGCGCGTGCGCGGATTGTAACGGCTGATGCGCGCGAGGCCGGAATCAATGACGTAACGAATGCCGGGAATCGTGAGCGACGTTTCCGCGATGTTGGTGGCGACGACAATTTTCCGCCGATTCAGCGGGGCAAAAACGCGTTGCTGATCTGCCGCGCTCAACAAACCGAACAGCGGAATGATTTCTGCCCCGCGCCCAAAACGGCCTTCGAGCAAATCGCACGTCTCGCGAATGTCACGTTCGCCGGGCATGAAAATTAAAATGTCGCCATTGCCCGGTTCGCACAAAGCCGTTTCAGCCGCACGCACGGCGGCGTCCACATAAGTGATGTCGCCGCGCTCTTCGGAATCGGCGTCGAACGGCGCATAAATTACTTCCACGGGATAAAGCCGACCGGAAACTTCAATGATCGGCGCGTCGTTGAAGGCTTTGGAAAAAGTCTGCGTATCAATCGTCGCGGAAGTAATGATAAGTTTGAGGTCGCTGCGTTTGGCGAGCAGTGTTTTTAAGTAACCCAACAAAAAGTCAATGTTCAGGCTGCGTTCGTGCGCTTCGTCAATGATGATGCAATTGTATTCCGACAGCAGCGGATCGCCCTGCGTCTCCGCGAGCAAAATGCCATCAGTCATCAGCTTGATATAAGTTTGCGCGCTGCTGCGGTCGTCGAAACGAATCGTGCAACCGACTTCGCGACCCCAATTCACATTTAATTCCTCCGCGATGCGCCGCGAAATGGAAAGTGCCGCCACGCGACGCGGCTGCGTGCAACCGATTTTTGCCTCGATGCCCAAGCCCGCTTCGAGACACATTTTTGGAATCTGCGTCGTCTTGCCGGAACCCGTTTCGCCCGCGATGACGACAACTTGATTCGCGCGGATGGCGGCGACGATGTCGTCCTTGCGCGCCGTGATTGGTAAGTCCGGTGGATAAATTATTTTTGGAATGTTCGCCTTCCGCTCTTCGCGCAACGCAATGGAAGCAAGCAGTTGCTCGTGGATGCGATTAAGCAATTTCTCGTGCGTCTGCGGATGATGTTGGTCTCGTAAAAGCCGCACCATCCGCCCGCCAAGGCGCACCCAGTCGGGCAGCATCGCTTGCGGCAGCAAGCGACGGATTTCGTCAACGCGCGCGTTGCTCATGAAAGCAGTTCCTGAATCTCATCCCAGTTCAGAGCTGCGGTAAATTCCTCTTCGCCGCCAATGGTTGTCTGGATAATTTCACGCTTGCGGTTTTGCAGCAGCAGGATTTTTTCCTCCACCGTGTCGCGCGTGATGAGTTTGTAATTCGTTACGATGCGCGTCTGGCCAATGCGATGCGCGCGGTCGGTCGCCTGATCTTCCACCGCCGGATTCCACCACGGATCAAAATGAATCACCGTGTCCGCGCCCGTGAGATTCAAGCCCACGCCGCCGGCTTTCAAGCTGATGAGAAAAACCGGAATCGCGCTGTTTTGAAATTGTTCCACCACCGCGCCGCGATTCGCCGTCGCGCCATCGAGATAGCAAAACTCGATTTTTTCTTCCGCGAGCCGTTCTTTCAACAGCGTCAGCATGGAAACAAACTGGCTGAACACGAGCACGCGATGGCCGCCATCAATTACTTCTTCGAGCAGTTCGCCGAACATCTCCAGCTTGCCGGAAGCATTGGCAGCATTGACGTTTTCCAGTTTCAGCAAACGCAGGTCGCAGCAGATTTGCCGCAACCGCAGCAGCGTGGTCAGCACGAGCATCCGGCTCTTCGCAAGACCTTGTTCGCCGACGGCTGCCAAAATTTCCTTTCGACTCGCTTCCAGAATCTGCTGATAAACACCGCGCTGATCCGGCGTCAATTCGCAGAACGAAATTTGTTCAATCTTGGCGGGCAAGTCTTTCGCCACCTCGCGCTTCAAGCGGCGTAGCATGAACGGACGCAGTCGCCGCGCGAGCCGCGTTTGGGCTTCCGCATTTTTCTCTTTCACAATCGGCAGTTCGTAGCGCTCGCGAAAATCTTTCGCCGTGCCGAGATAGCCGGGCATGAGAAAATCGAAGATGGACCACAGATCCAAAACGGAATTTTCCAGCGGTGTGCCGGTCAGCACAAGGCGATGTTTTGCCCGCACGGCTTTCACCGTCTGCGCGTTTTGCGTCTGCCGATTTTTGATGTGCTGCGCCTCGTCGAGCACGACGGTGTCGAATTCCAGCCCGCGATATTTTTCCGCGTCGCGCCGGATCAGCGCGTAACTCGTCACGACAATGTCGCTGCCCTCAATTTCTGAAAAACGCGCGTGGCGATCCGATCCGTGCAGCGCGAGAATTTTCAGTTCCGGCGTGAATTTTTTCACCTCCGCCACCCAGTTGAACACAAGGCTCGTCGGACAAATGATTAAATGTGGATTCGATCCTTTCGGCAATGTGCGCAGAAATGCCAGTGTTTGCAGCGTTTTTCCGAGACCCATTTCGTCCGCGAGAATTCCGCCAAAACCATTTGCTCGCAAAAAATTCAGCCAGCCGACACCGTGTTTTTGATACGGCCGCAGCACGTTTTCCAAATCACCGAGCGGCGGACATTCCAGCTTGGCCTCGCCGCTTTGCTTCGCCGCGCGGTCGCGCCACGCGGTCGGCGCCTGCACTTTCCAGTCGCTGTGCTGCTTCAACGTGGCTTCGAGAAAGCCAGCTTGTGCGTTATTGATGCGATAGCCCGCCGCGTGTTGCTGCGGCGCGCAATCGAGCAGCACTTCCTGCAATTCCTCGACCGCGCCGGAATCAATCACCGCCATTTTCCCGTTCTTCAAACGCGTGTGATTCTGGCCCGATAAAATGAGTCGTTGGATGTCCGCCGCAGAAAATTGTTCGCCACTGCCCGCCGCGAACACGACGCCGAGATCGAACCATTGCACGCCGGACGACGTGATTTGAAACTGCGGCTCGACGCGCTCAATATTTTTCAGCGTGCGATTTTCCAACTGTTCGTCCAGCGTGACGCTCCACTCGCGCTGGAGTTTTGGAAATTCGCGGGCGAGAAAATTCAGCACCGAGTTTTGGCCGGGCAGTTGCAACTTGCCTTGTCCGTCTGGCGCGGAAAAACCGCTGCGTTGCAAACGTGCAACGGCGTTGCGTTCGGCGGAAAAATCGCGCGTGGAATAGCGCGTCGCAACTTCGAGATCGGGCAGCCAGACATTTTCGTCCGCCGCCGTCACGCCGATAGTCATGATGCGTGTGCCGTAGCCGCATTGCAGCAGTGCGCTGAGTTGCGTCAGACCGCCTTTCAACGCGAGCAGAAAACGCGGCGATTGCGGTTCGAGCGTGAAATCTTCCAATTTGAAATTTGCCTCGACGCCGCCCGCCGCCAAAAGTTGCGGCCATTGCTGGCTCAAAAATTGCGGCACTTGCGCGCGCGTCACACGCACGGGCGCGCGGAAAATGTCTTTGAGTTCCGGCGACAATCCCAATGGTTGCAGGGAATTATTTCGCCAGACCCAATCGCCGAGCAGCGGCAGCGCGGCGGTTTTTTGTTTCAGCGACAGCAGGATTTCGCCATTGTCTTCGAGCGTGGCTTGCAACGGCAATTGCAGCGGCGTCTGGCTGATTGTGACGGCGCTGGATTTACCGAGCGTGATATTTTCGTGGCCGGCCAAGAGCGGCACGAGCGCAATAAAATCCTTTGCTTCCAACTGCATCAGCGCGGGCGTCTCGCCATTTGTCAAAACTTCCAATTGCTCGATGACGGCGTTGTCCGGCGCTGAAAATGCAAACGCGCGGCCTTTGGGTAGCGCGTTCAACGGGCAACGTCCGCCGCTCCATTTGGCTTCGAGCACGAGCATGATTTTGCCGCGCGCGATGGCTTGATCAAAATTTGGCGGCAGAATGATGAACAGTTCCACCGGCTCGCCGTCCGCGCTGCGAATGAGCGCAGAAACTTTTTTGACGAGAGCTTTTGCCGCCGTCGCCGGCGCGTTTGATTTGGTCGGAGCCAAAGCCGTTTCACCTTTTTGCGCCGCGATCCAATGCAAACCAACCGCGACACCGTGCGCGCAGATTTTTCCCCACTCGCGCGCCTCGCGGCAGTTGCAGAGATTATCAATATCAACGGAATTATTGATGACCAATGAGCCGCGAAAGGTCATTCCGTCGGACTGCACCACGCCGCGCAATAATGGCGCCGCCCAATACGAGCTGACGACCTGACCTTGCGCGAGATAGGCGCGCGCGCGTTTCACCACGTCCCAGCCGGCGGCCTGGGCGAGCAATGCTTCGGTAAGTTCAACAGACATTGGCAACAGTATGCCGATGCCCGATGCCAATGAAAATTATGAATCGCACGGCCAATGGTCTTTCAATCTGGCGCGCCGGGTTGAAAATCAAGGGTGTGAATAGGCGTGGCCATTACACCGTCGCCGAATTATCAGGAATGGCGGCACAACGCTTTCATATATTGTGCCCGTTCGAAGGCGGCGGGATTAGCGCAATTTATCTGGCTCAAGCTGCCCTTTAACTGGTGGAGCGATTCGTATTCGTGTTCTTCAAGCCACTCCACCAACTCACTCTCGATCATGGCGATTTGTGGAAAGCCGTGACGAATAATCGTGGAGCAAAGCATGGTCACATCCGCGCCCGCCATGACCATTTTGAGCGCATCAGCGGCGCGATGAATGCCACTGGTCGCTGCCAGGCTGGCGTTCACGCGGCCATGCAACAGCGCCATCCAGCGCAACGGCAAGCGCATGGCCATCGGCGTGCTCAATAAAATATTTGGCTTCACTTCCAGCGATTCCAGTTCGATGTCCGGCTGGTAAAAACGGTTGAACAAAACCAATCCGTTTGCGCCAGCTTGGTCGAGACGCTTCGCCATGTTGGCAAAGTTGCTGAAGAACGGACTCAACTTCACTGCCACGGGAATGGTGACGGTCGCTTTCACCGCTTTCAAAATATCGAGATAGGTCATTTCCACTTCCGTGCCGGTAAGATTCATATCTGTCGGGATGTAATAAATGTTCAGCTCCAACGCGTCCGCGCCGGCTTCCTGAATTTGTCTGGCGTAATCCGTCCAGCCGCCGACCGACGAACCGTTCAGGCTGGCGATGATGGGAACTTTGGTCGCCCGTTTCGCGGCGGCGATGTGTTTCAAATATTCTTCCGGTCCGAGCCGAAATTCTTCCGGTTCGGGAAAATAACTGAGTGACTCGGCGAAACTGTTGGTGCCGTTTTCGAGATTCCGGTTCAACTCCAACCGGTCCTGACGCAACTGTTCTTCAAACAACGAATACAGCACCACGGCCGACGCGCCCGCATCCGCCATGTGCCGGATGTTATCCACGTCCTCCGACAGCGGCGAAGCTGACACCACCAGCGGCGAACGCAATTTCAAACCCAGATAAGTTGTGGTGAGATCCATAATGTTAGTTGGTTAGCGTTTAGGTTTCAGTTTTCCGTTCCGGTTACGGGAACGTTGCTGCTGCCGCCGAAACCGTTGCCGGTTGCGGCGTTGGCTGCGCCATGTATTGATAGAACTTCCAGCGGCGATCCGCATCCACCTGCGATTGCTCGAAGAGTTTTTTTGCGTCGTCCGGTTTGCTCTTTGTCAGCATCTTGAAGCGATTTTCTGTGAGCATGAAATCTTTCACCTTCGATTTTGCCGCGCTGGAATCCAACTGCAACGGGTTCTCGCCGCGTTTGGCACGACGCGGGTCGTAGCGATACAACAGCCATTGGCCGGACTCGACCGCGAGCTTCTGTTGCTTCGCGCCAACGCCCTGATCCAACGCAATGCCGTGGGCGATGCAATGGCTGTAGGCGATAATCAGTGACGGTCCGGGGAATGATTCGGCTTCAATAAACGCCTTCAACGTGTGTTCGTCCTTCGCGCCCATCGCGACGCTGGCGACATAAATATTTCCGTAACTCATCGCAATCAGGCCGAGATCTTTTTTGCCTGCCGGTTTTCCACCCGCCGCAAATTTGGCAATCGCGCCACGCGGTGTGGCTTTGCTCATCTGTCCGCCGGTATTGGAATAAACCTCCGTGTCCATCACGAGCACGTTGACCTTGCGACCGCTGGCGAGAACGTGATCCAAGCCGCCGTAGCCGATGTCATAAGCCCAGCCATCGCCGCCGAGAATCCAAACGCTCTTTTTCACAAGCTGGTCGGCCAGACCGAGCAGCCGCTTTGCTGCCGGCGACTCAATGTCCGCCAATCTTTTCTTTAAGACCACAATGCGTTCGCGTTGGTCATGGATGCCAGTTTCATCACTTTGATCGGCATAAATAATTGCAGAAATAAAATGGTCGCTGAGTTCCGGCGCGAGCTTCTTCAATAATTCCTCCGCAAAATGTTTCTGTTGGTCAATTGAGACGCGGAAGCCGAGACCGAATTCCGCGTTGTCCTCGAACAACGAATTCGCCCACGTCGGACCACGACCACAACTGTCGGTGGCGTAAGGTGTCGTCGGCAAATTGCCGCCGTAAATCGAAGAGCAGCCCGTCGCATTCGCCACGACCATGCGGTCGCCGAACAATTGCGTGAGCATCTTAATATAGGGCGTTTCACCGCAACCCGCGCACGCGCCGCTGAACTCAAAGAGCGGCCGCAACAACTGCTGTTGGCGCAGCGCGGTATTCTTGATTTTGGTGCGATCCATATCCGGTAGCTTTAGGAAATAATCCCAGTTCCCCACCTCCGCCTCGCGCAATGGCGCTTGCGGACGCATATTAATCGCCTTGAGCTTGGCCTCGGTTTTATTTTTGGCCGGACAGACGTCCACACAAATCTGGCAGCCAGTGCAATCTTCCGCTGCGACTTGCAAAGTAAATTTCTGGCCTTTGAATTCCGGCACACGCGAGTCGCAACTTTTGAAGGTGGCGGGAACGTTTTTTAATTCCGCCGGATTATAAACCTTTGCGCGAATGGTGGCGTGCGGGCAAATGGCCACACACTTCAAACATTGAATACAAGTCTTCTCGTCCCACACCGGAATTTCAAATGCAAGGTTGCGCTTCTCGTATTGCGCCGTCGCGGTGGGAAACGAACCGTTGTTGGGAAAAGCGCTTACCGGTAGTTCGTCGCCATCGCCGCAGGCAATTTTGCCAAGCACGTTGCGGACGAACGCCGGCGCGTTCGGCGTGATGGACGGCCGCAGCGGGCCAACGCCGTTGACTTTGAAATTCGTCACATCAACTGCGTGCAGATTGGCGAGCGTATTGTCCACGGCCTTCAAATTCATTTGGACGACTTCATCGCCTTTCTTGCCGTAGGTTTTCTTGATGGAATTTTTGATGGCCGCAATCGCCTCGGCCTGCGGCAGCACGCCGGAGAGTGCGAAGAAACAGACTTGCATGATGGTGTTGATGCGACCGCCCATGCCGCTTTCGCGCGCGACCTTCGTGGCGTTGATGACGTAGAACCGCGCTTTTTTCGCGAGCAACGTTTTTTGCACCGGCGTCGGCAACGCAGCCCAGATTTCTTCTTTCGCGCGCGGTGTGTTCAGCAGGAACGTTCCACCGTTCACCAACGTGCGCAGCATTTCGTAGCGCTCCAAAAATACCGGCAAGTGACACGCGACGAAGTTGGAACTGGTGATTAAATAGGAAGCGCGAATTGGCTGCGGACCAAAACGCAAGTGCGAGACCGTCATCGAGCCGGACTTCTTCGAGTCATACACGAAATAGCCTTGCGCGTAGTTTTCCGTTTCCTCGCCAATAATCTTGATGGAATTTTTGTTCGCGCCCACCGTGCCGTCGGCACCGAGGCCGTAAAATAAAGCGCGGACGACATTGGCCGGTTCCGTGGAAAAGCTCGCCTCGTAAGCGAGGCTCGTGTGATTCACGTCGTCGTTGATGCCGACCACAAAATGATTTTTCGGCGCAGCCACGGTGAGATTGTCGAACACCGCTTTGACCATCGCCGGCGTAAATTCTTTCGAGGACAAACCGTAGCGGCCCGTGAACACTTGCGGCATCGCTTTCAAATGCGAGCGACCGGCGGCGGTTTCTTCCATCATTGCCGTGACGCAGTCTTGATACAACGGATCACCCGTCGCGCCCGGTTCCTTCGTGCGGTCAAGCACGGCAATGCGTTTCACTGAAGCCGGCAATGATTCAATGAAACGCTTGCCATCAAACGGACGATACAAACGCACTTTCAACAAGCCGATTTTTTCACCCAGAGCGGCGAGATGTTCGACCGTCTCGTGGGCGGCTTCACAGCCGGAACCCATCAGCACGATGACGCGTTCCGCATCAATCGCGCCGACGTAATCGAACAAATTGTAACGGCGTCCCGTCAGTGCCGCGAATTCGTCCATCACCTTCTGCACAATGTCGGGACAGGCGGAATAAAAACTGTTCGCCGCCTCGCGGCCCTGAAAAAACACGTCGGGATTCTGCGCCGTGCCGCGCAACACCGGCTTGTCCGGCGTCATGGAATTGGCGCGGTGCGCCGCAATCAGCGTATCATCAATCAACGCGCGGATGACCGATTCGTCGAGCAACTCAATTTTGGAAACTTCGTGCGACGTGCGGAAGCCGTCGAAGAAATGGATGAACGGAATCCGCGAACGCAGCGTGGCCGCCTGCGAAATCAACGCCATATCCATCGTCTCCTGCACAGACGCCGCGCCGAGCATTCCCCAGCCGGTCGAGCGGCAGGCCATGATGTCGCTGTGGTCGCCGAAGATGGAGAGCGCGTGTGTCGCGATGGTGCGCGCGGTGACATGAAAAACGGTCGGCAAAAGTTCGCCGGCGATTTTGAACATATTTGGAATCATCAACAGCAATCCCTGCGACGCCGTGAACGTGGTGCTCATCGTGCCCGTCTGCAACATTCCGTGGACAGCGGCGACGGCGCCGCCTTCACTCTGCATTTCCACAATCGCCGGCGTGGTGTCCCAGAGATTTTTTTTACCTTCGGACGCCCATTGGTCACACCACTCGGCGATGGGTGATGACGGCGTGATGGGATATATCGCCATCGTCTCATTGACGCGGTAGGCGACGTAGGCGGCGGCCTCGCAGCCGTCAATGGTTTTGAACTCACGCAGGTTTTTCATGGTTGAAATTAAATTGGGCGATGTAAGTGCGTTGATCTTCGTTCGCGACGAGGTTGAATCCGAGTTTGGTGCAGAGATGTTGCATGGCGTGGTTCTCGGCCAGAATTTCACCGGTGATACAGTCCAAATTTTCCGCGCGCCCGACGACGATAAGTTGCTTGAGCAGTTCATTGCCCAGGCCCAGGTTTTGCGCTGCGTCGCTGATGAGCACGGAGAATTCCGCCACGTTCGACGCCGTCAATTTGCTCAAGCGTCCGACGCCAACAATTTTTTTTACGTCATCATCGGCCACCGGTTTTAATTCGGCAACGAGTGCGATTTCGCG
>DATCFH010000142.1:0-2288 GCA_036509625.1 Verrucomicrobiia bacterium | reverse complement strand
CGGATAAAATTTTGAAGCGGCTTTTGTAAGTAAAATTGGAAAGCCGGCAAGATGATTTTTCATTTCAATCATTCTCTCATCCAGAACAGTTAATTCCAAACTGCGATGAACAATGTGGTTTCGTATGCGCCGCGCTCTTTCAAGAGTTGAACAAAGTTTTTCCTGTTCAAATTCCAAATCAAGACCGTCGCGAAGATACTGCCAAAGATAAATTGGAGATTTTCCCACCTCTTCTTCTTTCCATTTTGCAAACGGCAGCCGATCCACGGCGTTTACTGCGGCTTTCGTCCAAGCAATCTGTTCTTGGGATTGATTTTCAGATTTTTTCCAGCGAAGAAGGTTTTTTTTCTGTATTTCATCGTGAACAGGACGGCTTCTTAAATTTGGATATTCCCAAAGAATATTGCCGATAATTTTAAGCAGAAAACTCTCAAAAAGTGTGTAGCGAAGAATTAACTCCATTTGCTTGAGTCGGTTTTCGCTGAATTCTTTTAGATGATGAAGGTTGGTGGCGAGCCATCGCTCATGATTACGAACAATCACTGGAGCTAACAAATCATCTATTTTATCGCGATCCGGCTTTTTTTCTAAAAAGCGTTTCATCCCATCGTCATAATCTTTTTTCTCCTTTGCAACAAAAGCGTCGCGCGCCTCTTTCCCATGCGGATGAAGCAGAAAATGACTTATAATCTTTAATTCAAGATCAAGCCTCTGATTGCACGCACTGATATAAACAGTCGAGATCATGTGTCGTGTTAATTTATAAAAAGAAATTAAATCCGAAAGACAATCCGCAGCAAAATTGAAAAATCTGTGTTTCATCCGTGTTCCATCTGTGGCTAAATCCTTTTCACCATGAACCGCGCTGAAATGCTGCAACGGTTGCGGGGCGAGCCGTCCGTCTGGGACGTGCTGGTGATCGGCGGCGGCGGCGCGCGGCTATCGCACGGCGCTGGTCGAGCAGGCGGATTTCGCGCAGGCCACGAGCAGCCGCAGCACCAAGCTCATCCACGGCGGCGTCCGCTATCTGCAACAGGGCCGGCTCGCGCTCGTGCGCGAGGCGTTGCGCGAACGCGGTCATCTGCTCCGCAACGCGCCGCAGCTCGTTCACCAACTGCCATTTATTCTGCCGTTGTATAAATTTTGGGAGCGTCCATTTTACGGCGTCGGCTTGAAACTTTACGACCAGCTTGCGGGCCACCTTGCGGTGGGGCCAACAAAATATCTGTCACGGGATGTAACATTGGAACACATGCCAACGCTCGCGCGCGCCGGATTGCGCGGCGGCATTTTGTATCACGACGGCCAGTTCGACGATGCGCGGCTGGCCATCACGCTGGCGCAAACCGTCGCCGACCTCGATGGCGTAATCGTCAATTACGTCAAGGTCGTTTCGCTGTTGAAACAAAATGGCCGTGTCGGTGGCGCGGCGGTTCGCGATCTTGAAAGCGGCGCTGAATTTGAAGTGCGCGCCCGCGTCGTGGTGAATGCCACCGGCGTTTTCAGCGACGCAGTCCGCAAACTGGATGACCGCGCCGCGCCGGAACTGCTCACGTTGAGTCAGGGCGCGCACATCGTTCTGGACAAATCTTTTTTGCCGGGCGGCTGCGCCTTGATTGTTCCGCGCACGTCGGATGGCCGCGTGTTTTTTGCGATTCCGTGGCACGACCGCGTGCTGCTCGGCACGACGGACACGACGGTTGCGGAGGTCGTGCTGGAGCCGCGCCCGCTGCGGGTGGAAATTGAATTTCTCCTCGATCACGCGGCGCGTTACCTCGCCGTTGCGCCAACCGCGAAAGATATTTTGAGCGTGTTCGCAGGGCTGCGGCCCTTGGTTAAAAGTGGCGCTGGCAAAACCTCGAAATTATCACGGAGCCATCAGGTCGTGGTCGCGCCGTCGGGTCTGGTCAGCCTTATCGGCGGCAAATGGACGACGAGCCGGCTCATGGCCGAGGACACGATGAACCAAGTGGCGGCGGTCGGTGGATTGCCAGCGCGGCCATCGCCGACAAAAACTTTGCGGCTGCACGGCTGGTGCGAAACTGGCAATTCAGAATTAGCTGAATACGGCTCTGACGCGGGCGAATTACTCACGACGTGCAAAAATGTCGGTAACGAATTATTGCATCCGCGCCTGCCTTATCGCGTCGGCCAAGTGTATTGGGCGGTGCGACAGGAAATGGCGCGCACCGTCGAGGACGTGCTGTCACGGCGACTGCGCGCACTGCCGCTGGATGCACACGCCGCGAGCGAAATGGCGGCGCCAGTAGCGCACATCATGGCGGCGG
>DATCFH010000141.1:0-5335 GCA_036509625.1 Verrucomicrobiia bacterium | reverse complement strand
AGGAAATTAAAACGGTTCGTTCGCCATCTTCAACGGCCTTGAGCAGTTCGGCGAAAACTTGCTGCTTGGAAACGGCGTCGAGGCCGGTGGTCGGTTCGTCGAGAATCAAAATTTCCGGACGGCGCGAAAGGGCGAGGAGCAGACATAATTTTGTTTTTGCGCCGAAAGAAAGCGTGGCGATTTTGTCGGTGTCGCTTAAATGAAAGGATTTCATCAACTCGGCGCAATAGGCGTCGTCCCACTTTGGATAAAAGCCGCGCACGAAGCGGATGGCTTTGCCGACTTTGCCCCAGACGGCGAAATTCAAATCGGGACTGACATAGGCGGCGCGGCGTTTGAGTTCCACTTCGTCGGCGCGATGGTCAAGGCCGAGGACGCGGATTGTGCCGGCGTCGTTCTTGCCCATGCCGAAAATCAAATCAATGGCGGTGGTCTTGCCTGCGCCGTTTGGGCCGATGAGGCCGTAGATCGCACCGCGCGGCACGGTCAAATTGAGCGGGCCGAGGGTGAAGGTCGGATAGTTTTTTACGAGTCCGCGAATTTCAATGGCGTTTTGGTTCATAATTTTCCTTTGATGATTTTGTGGGCGAGTTCGAGAATTTCAGATTGTTTCAAACCGGCCTCGGCGGCTTCGCGCGTGGCTTGGTGAAACAATTTTTGCGCGACGTCCAATTTCGTTTCGCGGCTGCGGTCGTGGCCGAGGTCGGCGACGAAGGTGCCGAGTCCTTGCCGACGATAAATAATTCCTTCGCGTTCGAGTTCTTCGTAGGCGCGTTTGACGGTGATGACGCTGACGAGCAAATCTTCGGCGAACTGGCGGAACGACGGCAGCGCCGCGCCGGGTTTGAGCCGGCCTTCGCTGATCTCGCGTTTGACGCGGTCAACGATTTGCTGGTAGAGCGCGCCATCCGCCGCCGCAGAAATCGGACTGATAATGAAATGTTTCTTGTCGGGTGGCATTGCTGCTACTGTGTATAAACAATATGAACAGTTGCGTCAACAGGATTTTTTTCAAGCTGGTGATTGGTGCGCCAATTTCTAAATAAAGCGGTCATATAATTTTGCGTCTTTTGCGCTTTTTTTGCGGCAATTGTTTTCCGGCAATAATCTTGGCCGCAAAAATCCACAAAAGCGCAAAAAACTGGAAATTAAATTAACGCAATCGCGTCGCTGGAAAAGGGCTTGCCAGAATCGGGTTTCTGGCTAGAATCGGCTTCGTCTGTAAGATAATTTGACCTTTCGAGCATGGTGAATCTTCAAGTGAACTTGGTTCAGTGATGATTTGAAACCCGGTAGTCGGGAACAGACGAAAACGGTTAGTATCGAGCAACAAATCATTAAATGAGCACGAAATTGTTTGTGGGAAATCTTTCCTTCAACACCACGGAAAACGACCTGCAGGACGCGTTTGCGGCCCACGGTCAAGTCGTCGAAGCCACCCTCATGATGGACCGGATGACCGGCAAATCACGCGGGTTTGCGTTTGTCACCTACTCCACGCCCGAAGAAGCCCAGAAGGCAATCGAAGCGTTGAATGGCGCGCAGATTGATGGTCGCGCGTTGACGGTTAACGTCGCCCGTCCGAAAGAAGAACGTCCCCCCGGCGGTGGCGGTCGTGATCGCGGTCCGCGTCGCGAAGGCGGCGGTGGCGGCGGTTATGGCGGCGGCGGCGGTGGTGGTGGATACGGTGGTGGCGGCAGCCGTGGCGGTGGCGGCGGTGGTCGTGACCGTTATTAATTTATAAAATTATCATTGGCTTGGGCAGCATCGTAAAAAATGTTGCCCAAGCTTTTTTGCTGGAAAAGTTCAATGGAAGAGCACATTGAAGTTGAAGGAAAAATCCTGACGGTTCTCGCCGGAACAATGTTCCGCGTTGAACTCGATAACAAGCATCAGGTGCTGGCGACCATCTCCGGCAAGATGCGGAAACGCTTCGTGCGCCTCACTTCCGGCGACCGTGTGAAAATGGAAATGTCGCCTTACGACTTGAACAAGGCGCGCATCGTCTGGCGAATTGGTTGAAGGTTCAAAGTTGAAGGTTGCAAGTTTCCTTCGGCGGTGGTCGAATTACAACTTGCAACTTTTAACTTTCAACCTGCAACTCAAATGACTTCCGCAATAATTGTTGCCGCCGGCAAAGGCACGCGCATGGGCGCGAAGGTGGACAAACTTTGGCTCGAAGTTGCGGATCGTCCGGTCATCGCGCACACTTGGAAACAGTTCAACGACGCGGATTGCGTGGACGAAATCATTATCGTTGTGCGCGACGGAATGCAATCGCACTTCACCGAACTCGCGGAGAAATTTAATTTTCAAAAACCGTTCCGGCTCGTCGTTGGCGGCGCGGAACGTCAGGATTCTGTCTGGAATGGCCTTGCTGCGGTTTTGCCAAAAACGGAAATCGTCGCCATTCAAGATGCGGCGCGGCCTTGCACCAGTGCGGCTTTAATTGCGGCGACAATTTCCGCTGCGCGCGAAACCGGCGCGGCGGTCGCGGCGCAGCCGGTGACGGACACGATTAAAGAAACAAACGATGGCAAAATTATTTCGCGCACCGTTGACCGCTCAAAACTGTGGTCGGTGCAGACGCCGCAGACGTTTCGCGTGGAAGTTATCCGTCGCGCCATTTCCGTCGCGCGCGAAAAAAATCTGATTTTCACCGACGACACGGCGGCGTGCGAACTCATCGGCCAGCCAGTTCAACTCGTTAAAGCCATTACGCCAAATCCCAAAGTCACCGTGCCGGCGGACTTGCCATTCATCGAAAATCTGCTGCGGTTGTAATTGAAAATTTGTCGGTGCTTAACTTGCCGGTGGAGCGCGGGCTTTGGCCCGCTTCAACGGCCTAATCACTTTGAGCGATGAAGCGGCATAAATGCCGCGCTCCGAAATTAAGACGCGGCTGGAAGTTCAAAGGGTTTGTGTCTTGGTGTCTTCGTGGTAAATTTCTGCGCGATGAAGCGACGTTTTATTTTTGGATTGGTGGTGGTGACGCTCCTGCTCAACCTTGCGTTCGGCGCAAAGATTTATCTTTCCGCCGCGCCGGTCACGGCCGACGTGGACAATCCGCAGGCGAATCTTCAAGTTTTCAACGACGCCATTCAGAAAATCCGTAATGAATACGTGGACGGCACGAACCTGACGTATCAAGAACTTGTTTACGCCGCGCTCAAAGGTGCGGTCAGCAAACTCGATCCGCACAGCGAATTTCTTGATGCGGATTCGTTCCAACAATTGCAGGACGACACCGAAGGCCAGTTTGGCGGACTCGGTTTGGTGGTCGCGATGCGCGACGGACACATCACGGTCATCGCGCCGATGGAAGATACGCCCGGATCGCGCGCGGGAATTTTGAGCGGCGATTACATCACGCAGGTCGCAGGTCAAAGCGTCGAAGGCCAGCAGCTCGCGGACGTCGTCAAATTATTGCGTGGCGATCCCGGTTCGTCCGTCACCATCACCGTCGCACGTCCGGCCACCGGCGAGAAGAAAAATTATACTTTGCAGCGCGCCATCATCCAGATGGCAATGGCCAAGGACATCAACGGCAAAAAAGAATTTCCAATCGGCGAAAATAAAATTGGCTACGTCCGCCTCACGCAGTTTGGCGACAGCACGGCGGACGAACTTGAGGCCGCGCTCAATAAACTCAAAGCGCAAGGCATGAAAGGGTTGGTTTTGGATTTGCGCTGGAATCCGGGCGGTTTGCTGGAACAAGCCGTGGCCGTCTGCCAGAAGTTTTTACCCCGCAATCAGCTTGTCGTTTCCACCGAAGGCCGGCGCGTTCTGGAAAAATATTACGCGCAGGGCAGCGGCGATGAATTGAAAAATGTTCCCATCGTGGTGCTGGTAAATCTCGGCAGCGCGAGCGCGGCGGAAATTGTCACCGGCTGTTTGCAGGATTTGCATCGCGCCGTCATCCTCGGCGAAAAAACTTTTGGCAAAGGTTCGGTGCAGACGATTTTTCCGCTTGATGACGGCTCGGCGTTGAAGCTGACCGTGGCGCATTATTACACGCCCAGTCACAAAATCATTCATCAGCACGGCATTACGCCGGACATTTTGGTGCCATTGAGCGACGCGGAAGAAGCTGCGGTATTGCTCAAACGCGCGCCGGGCAGCTTGGACGGCATTTCTTCTGGAACCCGCGCCCGCGTTGATGAAATTCACGACGAGCAACTGGAGCGCGCCGAAGATTTGCTCAAGAGCCTGATGCTTTACGACAAGTTGACCGGCGGCGTGTCGGCCAAAAAGATCGCGGCGAAATAAAGCCGTCATAAATCGAAATTCGCAAATCGTAAATCCCCGATGACCTTGCTCGCGCTCGAAACTTCCTGTGACGAAACCAGCGCTGCGGTCGTGCGCGACGGGAAAATTCTGTCCAACGTGGTCGCGTCGCAAATCGAATTGCACGCGGAATACGGCGGCGTCGTGCCGGAACTCGCCGCGCGCGAGCATTTGAAAAACCTTTTGCCCGTCGCCCAATCTGCATTGCGTGAAGCGCGAATTTCCATCGCGCAACTCGACGCGATTGCCGCGACGCAAGGGCCCGGATTGCCCAACGCTTTGCTCGTCGGACTTAAAGCTGCACAGGCAGCGGCGTTTGCGTTGGGCAAGCCGTTCATCGGCATCAACCATCACGAGGCGCATTTGTATTCGCCGTGGATTTCTGGTGAAACTTTGACGGCAGATTTTTCAAAATTTCAGCCGAATGTTTCGCTCATCGTCAGCGGCGGACACACGTTGCTCGTGCTGGTGAAATCGGAATTGAACCATCGCGTGCTGGGCGGAACGATTGACGACGCGGCGGGTGAATGTTTCGACAAGACCGGCAAGCTCATGGGACTGCCCTATCCCGCCGGGCCGGTGATTGACAAATTGGCGGAGCAGGGGAATCCGCGCGCCTTTGCTTTTCCGCGTCCGTTGTTGCACGACGCGAATGACGATTTTAGTTTCAGCGGCCTGAAAACTTCCGTGCGTTATTTTATCCGCGACCATCCGGCGTTGCTTGAAGATCGAAAACAGGTTTGCGATTTGTGCGCCAGCGTGCAGGCGGCGATTATCGAAGTGCTGGTGAAAAAAACCATTCGTGCGGCGAAGCGCGAAAATGTCCGCTGCGTGACGGCTTCCGGCGGCGTGACGTGCAACCGCGCTTTGCGTCGTGAATTGGAAAAAGCCTGTCAGCAGAATGGTTTTACGTTGCGGCTGGCGGAAAAATCGCTTTGCACGGATAACGCGGCGATGATTGGAATTTTGGCGGAAAGAAAATTACTGGCGCGCGTTCCGTTGCCATTGCTGGACGAGGAAATCAAGCCGGGCTGGGCGCTGGCGTAAG
>DATCFH010000140.1:0-22540 GCA_036509625.1 Verrucomicrobiia bacterium | reverse complement strand
ATTCCGCCCATTCCAAAAATTCAATCGCCCGTGGATTTTTTCCGGCAATTGCTCGCGCTGACGCCAGCGGAACGGCTGGCCGCGCTCACCAATCGTCCGCCGGAAATGCGCGTCAAAATCCTCGCGAAAGTGCGCGAGTATCAGGCGCTCGGCGCGGACGAACGCGAGTTGCGGCTGCGCGCGACGGAACTGCGCTGGTATCTCGTGCCGCTGTTGCGGATGTCGCCGACGAACCGCGTGACGCGGCTGGCGATGGTGCCACCGGAAATGCAGGAACTCGTCAAATCGCGTTTGCTGCAATGGGACATTTTGCCGCCGCCGCTGCATCAGGAATTTTTAACCAACGATTCCACGCTGCACTATTTTGCCCGCGTCGCGCCGACCAATACGCCCGCCGCCAATCCCGACCAGCAAAAAATCGCCGGCCGCTTCAACCAGTTTTTTGAACTCACGACGGCGGAAAAAAGATTAACGCTCAACACGCTTTCGGTCGCCGAGCGCGCGCAGATGGAAAAAACGTTGCAGTCGTTTGAAAAACTTCCGCCCCGGCAACGGCTCACTTGCGTGCGTAATTATGCCAAGTTCGCCGGCATGAGCGGAATTGAGCGCGCCGCGTTTTTGAAAAATGCGGACGACTGGTCAAAAATGTCGCCCGCCGAACGGCAGACATGGCGCGACCTCGTAAAAAACGTTCCGCTTTGGCCGCCCATGCCAACGCCCACGGCAATCATACCGCCCAATTTGATTCCACACGTTCCGCCCAAAATTCCGCGCCCGAACGTCGCGACGAATTTGAACTGACTTGGAGTTTCAAATTTCAATTTTCGCCGCGACGCTTTAACTTTCAACTGTGCATCCAATTACTTTTTACTTCGGTTCGTTGCCCGTCCGCTGGTATGGCGTGATGATGGCGTGCGCGTTTCTCGCCGGCTTGTGGACGGCCACGCGCCGCGCGCAACTCGTGAATGTCTCCGGCGACGTCATCGCCGACGTGACGTTGTGGCTCATGGCCGGCGGCATTCTCGGCGCGCGGATTGTTTATGTGACGACTTATTGGAAACAGGAATTCGCCGACCAGCCGTTCTCCGAAGTTTTCATGATCCAGCACGGCGGACTGGTTTATTACGGCGGACTCATCGGCGCGGCCGTGGCGGGAATTGTTTATCTCGCGTGGAAAAAACTTCCGGTCTGGAAAATTACCGACATCCTTGCGCCCAGCATCGCGCTCGGCAGTGTTTTCGGGCGCATCGGCTGTCTGCTCAACGGCTGCTGCTACGGACGCGCGTGCGATTTGCCGTGGGCAATTCATTTTCCGCTCGACCACGAAACACACGGCATCGGCGTGCATCCGACGGAAATTTATGACGCGCTGCTGAACTTTATTCTTTACGTTTTTCTGGCGTGGCTGTTTCGGCGTAAAAAATTCGACGGCCAAATTTTTGCGACTTATTTGATCATTTATGCCGTCTTCCGTTCCATCGCAGAATACTTTCGCGGCGATTATCCGACCGACCACGTCCACGCCGGACTGACTTCCGCACAACTCGTCAGCGTGCCAATTTTTGTAACGGGAATTATTCTGGCGCTTTTTCTCTCGCGCCGCGCCGCCGCCAAATGAAGCCGCCCATTTTCATTGCCGGCCCAACGGCAGTTGGAAAATCGGAAATCGCCTTGCTGCTGGCGGAAAAAATTGGCGGCGAAATTGTTTCGGTGGATTCCATGCAGGTTTATCGAGGCCTCGACATCGGCACGGCCAAACCGTCGCCCGCCGAACGCGCCAAAGTGCCGCATCACCTTGTGGACATTTGCGATTTGCACGAATCATTTGACGCCGCGCAATTTATTCGCCACGCACAAAAGACCGTTGCTGAAATTCAAGCGCGAAATAAAACGCCAATTTTTTGCGGCGGCACGGGACTTTATTTCAAGGCGTTTAGTGACGGCATCGGCGAAGCGCCCGCCACCGACGCGAACGTGCGCGCCGAACTCGAAGCCACACCGCTGGAAAAATTGCTGGCCGAACTGCGGGAACGCGATCCCGCGACGTTTGAAAAAATTGACCGGCAAAATCCGCGCCGCGTCATCCGCGCGGTCGAAGTGATTCGTTTGACCGGCAAAAAGTTTTCCGAGCAGCGGTCAAACTGGAATCCAGAATCCAAAATCCAGAATCCAGAATCGCGATTTGTCTGCTTCATTCGTTCCAGTTCCGATCTGCAAAAACGAATTGACCGGCGCGTGGATGAAATGTTCCGGCGCGGACTCGTGGCGGAGACGGAGCAACTTTTGAAACGCGGGCTGGCGGAAAATAAATTCGCCATGCAAGCCATCGGCTACCGGCAAGTTGTCGAGCATTTACGCGGTGAACGTGATTTGGCGGCAACGATTGAGCTGGTAAAAATCCGCACGCGCCAGTTTGCCAAACGGCAACTGACGTGGTTCCGTCGTCACGGAAATTGCGAGTGGATGGAACTGAAGCCGGATAATTCGACAGACGAAATTCTCGCAAAGCTGGCGACTCATGGTTAATTTATTTTTGTGAACCGAACGCAGTCCGAAAAACTTTTTGCCGAGGCGTTGCAATATATTCCCGGCGGCGTCAATTCGCCGGTGCGCGCTTTTCGCGCGGTGGGCGGCAATCCATTTTTCGTCAACAAAGCCAAGGGCGCGCACATTTGGGACGTGGACGGCAATGAGTTGATTGATTACGTCGGCACTTGGGGGCCGGCGATTTTGGGTCACGCGCATCCGAAAATTATTTCCGCCGTTAAAACTGCGGCGGAATTTGGCACGAGTTTTGGGATTCCCAATCCGCTGGAAGTTACGATGGCGAAACTCATCTGCGAACTCGTGCCGAGCGTGGAAAAAATCCGCATGACGAGCAGCGGCACGGAGGCGTGCATGAGCGCAATCCGGCTGGCGCGCGGTTTTACGCAGCGCGACAAGATCATCAAGTTCGACGGCTGCTATCACGGCCATGTGGATTCGCTGCTGGTGCGCGCGGGCAGCGGCGCGCTGACGTTCGGGCATCCGGACAGCGCGGGCATTCCGACGGCATTCACGTCGCACACCATCGTCGCGCCTTACAATGATGTGGACGCGGTGAAAGCAATTTTTGCAGCGAACAAAAATGAAATCGCGGGCATCATCGTCGAGCCGGTGCCGGGCAATGCGGGGTTGTATTTGCCGCAGCCGGGCTACTTGGAATTTTTGCGCGAAATCACGGAGACGAACGGTGCACTTTTAATTTTTGATGAAGTGATGACGGGCTTTCGGCTCGCACGCGGCGGCGCACAAGAGCGTTTCAAAATCACGCCGGACCTGAGTTGCTTTGGAAAAGTTATCGGTGGCGGATTGCCGGTGGGCGCGTTCGGCGGACGCGCGGAGATCATGGATTATCTCGCGCCGCTGGGGCCGGTTTATCAGGCGGGAACGTTGAGCGGCAATCCGATTGCAATGGCGGCGGGCTTGGCCAATTTGGAAGAACTCAACCACAGTGGCGCTTACGACAAGCTAGAAAAACTCGGCGCGCAACTTGAAGCGGGAATGTCGGATGCGGCGAAGTCTGCAAACATTCCAGTGCGGTTCAACCGTTGCGGCTCGATGTTCTGCGGCTACTTCACCAGCGCGCCGGTTCACAATGTGGCGGACGCGCTGAAGAGCGACCGCGAGCGGTTTAAGAATTTTTTCCACGGAATGCTGGACGCAGGAATTTATTTTGCGCCGTCGCAATTTGAAGCCGGATTTATTTCCACGGCGCACACGGCGGCGGACATTGAAACGACGGTGCGCGCGGCGGCAAAAGTGTTGCGGACATTGTAACCTTCAAACTGGCGGGACGTCTGACTGTTTAATCCGCCACAACCAACAACCGGCGGTTTGCACCTGAAAATTAAAACAACATTATGAAATTCATTAAAACAATGATGATTGCCACGCTCGCCGTTGGCAGCCTGTTCGCCAGCGGCATTCCGTCGCAGGCGCAGGAAAACACCAACGCTCCGGTGGCCGGCGCACCGCCCGGCGGCATGCGTATGCGTCCGAACTTTGACACGCTGGCGAAAAATCTCGAATTGACCGATGCGCAGAAGCCGCAGGTCAAAGTGATTTATGATGAGCAGCAGCAAAAGCTGAAAGACTTGCGCGCGGACACCAGCGTGGCGCAGTCCGACAAGCGCGCCAAGGCCAAGGAAATCCGCGAGGCCATGACCGCGAAATTGAAACCCATCCTGACGGCGGAGCAATTCGCCAAGTGGGAAAAAATGGGAACGGGTATGCGCCAGCGTCCGACGGCGGCTCCGGCCGGTGGCGACACGGCTCCGAAAAACTAAAATTAAAAAATCAAAAGCGGGACGGCCAACAGCCGTCCCGCTTTTTTATTTTACGGATACGACTGAAGATTAAGGTTTAGTCGGAGTCGGAGCCGGTGCGGCTTGCTTCACCTTCACTTCGAGATAAAGATCGCGCAGTTGTTTCGGTTCGACGGTGCTGGGCGAATCAGTCATCAAGTCCGTGCCTTTCGCCGTTTTGGGGAAGGCGATTACGTCGCGGATGCTGGTCACGCCGCAGAGAATGGCGATGAGCCGGTCAAAACCAAGCGCGATGCCGCCATGCGGGGGCGCGCCGTAACGAAACGCTTCGAGCATATAACCGAACCGCGCTTTTACCATGTCCGGCGGAATGGCCAGCAGTTCCTCGAAGATGGTTTTCTGCACGTCTGGTTGATGAATACGAATGGAGCCGCCGCCGAGTTCGACGCCGTTGACCACGATGTCGTAGTGCTGGCCGCGAACTTTTTTCGGATCGGTTTTGAGCAGTGCGATGTCCTCGGCCACGGGCGCAGTGAACGGATGATGGCTGGAATACCAGCGGTTCTGCTCGCGATCGAAACCGAGCAGCGGAAATTCGATGACCCAGAGAAAATTAAATTGCTTCGGATCAATCACGAGCTTGCCTTGCGTCTTCAAAACGTCGGCGCAATACAAACGGATTTTGCCGAGAATTTCGCAGGCGTTCAGCCATTGGTCGGCGGCAAACAAAATTAAATCGCCTTCCTGAATCGCGAGCTTCGTCGTGAGCGCAGCTTTCTCTGCGTCGCTGAAAAATTTCACGATGGGTGATTTCCATTCGATGGCAGCGCCATCTGCCCCTTTTTCAACTTTGATGAACGCCAGACCTTTTGCGCCAAAGCTCTTGGCATATTCCGTCATCGTTTCAATCTGGCCTTGCGTCGCGCCGGCCATGCCTTTGGCATTGAGCGCTTTTACCACGCCACCATTGGCGATTGTGCCGCTGAACACTTTGAACGTGCTCGCGCGAAAATCTTCCGTCATGTCCACAAGCTCCATGCCGAAGCGCGTGTCCGGTTTATCAATACCATAACGGTTCAACGCTTCTTCAAACGAAATGCGCTTGAACGGCGTCGGCACGTCAAGGTTCAGCGCGGTTTTCCAAACGCGTTTGAGCAAGCCTTCGATAAGCGCGTAAATGTCCTCACGGTCAATGAAGCTCATCTCGATGTCCACTTGCGTAAATTCCGGCTGACGGTCGGCGCGCAAATCTTCATCGCGATAACAGCGCGCGAGTTGAAAATATTTTTCAACGCCGGCGACCATGAGAATCTGTTTGAACTGCTGCGGTGATTGCGGCAACGCGTAAAAAGTTCCGGGTTCGCGGCGGTTCGGCACAAGAAATTCGCGCGCGCCTTCGGGCGTGGATTTGAAGAGCGTCGGCGTTTCGACTTCGAGAAAACCTTGTTCGTCCATGAAGCTGCGCGCGGCGATGGCGACTTTGGAACGCACTTTCAAATTGCGCGCCATTTCGGGACGGCGCAAATCGAGGTAGCGATATTGCAGGCGCAATTCTTCGTTCACCTTGTTCGCGATTTCAGGGTCGTCCACGGGAAACGGCAGCACTTCCGCCATGTTCAAAACTTCGAGCGCGGTGACGCCGACTTCAATTTCGCCAGTGGAAATTTTCGCGTTATTCGTGCCTTCGGGACGGCGGCGCACTTTGCCGGTGAGACTCACAACACACTCGCTGCGGAGCGCGGCGGCTTGGGCAAAAAGTTCCGGCGTCAAATCGGACGGATCAAAAACGGTTTGCGTGCGGCCTTCGCGATCGCGGATGTCAATGAAGATGAGTCCGCCAAGATCGCGGCGGGAATGAACCCAGCCGGAAAGTGTAACGGTTTGGCCGATGTGCGCCGGGCGCAGTTCGTTGCAATGATGCGTGCGTTTCATTAAAAAATTTCGGATTGCGAATTTCGGATTGCGAATTGTGAAAATCCAAAAAGCGAACGCGCATTGTGGCTGCGAAACCGGCAGATTTCAAAGAGATTTTTCGGGCAAACGGCTTGGGCAAAGCTCGCGCCGCAGACTCGACATTGCCCCAATAATTGTCGCATCCTTTTCCGACATTCGGTGTTGGATTAAAGATTATGAATTTCCTGTGCAACGACGGCCTTAAAAAATTTGCCGCAATATTTTTCGTTTTGCTGCTCGCCGCCAATGTGAGTTTTGGCATAGCAATCACGACCGCGCCGTTGACGTTGCAAATCGTCGGGAACGGGACGGTCAGTCCGAATGACAACGGCCAGTCACTGAATGTCGGACAATCTTACAGCCTGACCGCGAAGGCACGCGCGAGTTTCACTTTCGCTGGCTGGTCGGGCGACGCGACGAACAGCAAAACGAAATTGACGTTTGTCATGCCCGACGGCGGCGAAAATCTCACGGCGACTTTCGTGGACAAACAGAAACCGACTTTGACCATCAAAAATTTGCCGAACAGCACGGCGTTGACCAATCCCGCCGTCGTCGTCACCGGCACGGCGCGGGACAATGATGCGGTCGCAACTGTGTTCTGCAATTTGAACGGCAGCGGCTGGTCGGCGGCTTCGACGGGAAACGGCTGGAGCAATTGGTGGGTGAATCTGACGTTGGATCCAAACACAAATGTTTTGCAGATCTACGCGGTTGACCGCAGCGGAAATTTTTCGGCCATCAGCAAATTAAAAATGACCTATTCCGCCGCGCCGGGATCGTTGAACGGAATGCTAATCGGTGTGACCGGTGGCGACACCCCTTACAATATCAGTTTCAATAGCGGCACTTTTAGCGATGAAACCGGCGTGGGTTCCTACACCTACAAAAAGAGCGGGCCGGTCAGCGGCAAACTCCAACTTAAATATACTGCCCCGCCCTCGGCGGTGGGCAACGATACGGCGACTCTGACATTTAGCGATGCCACCGACGGCAATTTTAAGGCGGCGGATGGAACGAGCGGCGATTTTACTCTGTCCATCGCCGACGTGTTGGCTCCGTCCGCTGTGACCGGCGCAAATTTTCATTTGAGCTATACCAATGGCGCGAACGAAACATATTTGAACTTTCTGACACCGCCCAACATCGTGGACAACGGACATATGTTTGATGTCGCCAATCCGCTCGTCATTTCATTGGATGCGCCCTATCCCGGCAACATCAGCGACCGCGTCAGCGTTGCGTTCACGCATTTGGTGAACCAAGGTGGAACCTACGTGCCCGTTGCGCCGCGCACTTACACCGGCACGGTCATCAACACGGATACGGATAACAACACCGCAACCGTGCTGTTTGATAATCCTTCATTTCTTTCCAAGAGCGATTTGTATGCGCCCACCGCCGACAGTCCGCTGAATATTTTGACATTTTATTACACCAATTCTTTTGACGGCATTCTGGTGGCGAATGGAACCGGCATCTTTACTTACTCCAATTACGGCCCGGTCGGCGGACTGCTCCAGTTGAACGAATCCGGCACAAATGGATTTTACATTCTGACCTTCACAAGTGATTCCACCACTGGAAATTTCTACGTTGAAAACTATGGCGCCAGCAACCATTTTCTGAATGCGGATGCGGGCGCGTTCGACATTGAACTGCCGGCGCTGATCAGCAATCCGCCGCAGGATGCGGCCGTGACCAATGGCGGCGCGGCGAATTTTTATGTCACCGCCAACGGCACTCCGCCGCTCGCGTATCAGTGGCAATTTAACGGAACCGATTTGACCGACCGCACGAATAGTTGGGGTTCGATTGTGACCGGTTCCACCACAACCAATTTGATGATCACCGGCGTCACCAACAACGACCTTGGCACTTATCAAATCACCGTCAGCAATGATTTTGGCAGCGCGAGTAGCAGTGCCAATTTGTCGTTGGCAACACCTCCGCAAATCACGAGCCAGCCAGCCAGCGTGGGACCACTGTCCAGTGGTGGAACAGCAAAGTTTAGTGCGGTCGCCACCGGCAGTCCAACATTGACTTATCAGTGGCAATTTAACGGAGTCAACTTAAGCGACAGCATCACGTCATGGAGTTCAACCATTTCCGGTTCCCTCACGGCCAACTTGACCATCAGCAACGTCTCCACGAATGACGCGGGCTATTATCAAGTCATTGTCAGCAATGATTACGGCAGTGCGACTAACACCGCGCCCGGAGCGCAGTTGAACGTTTTGCCATAACTGCGACGCCGCGCGGCGCACTCAATTTTATTTCGCGCCCGCGCCGCGCTGCTTTTCCTTTTCCGGATCAAACTTGTCAATCTGCACCGGAATCACAAACGGATTCGATAGCGTCTTCACCCGCGCAAAACCCACGTCCTGCGCGCGAATCAGCGATTCCGAAAAATCGCCGAAATCGTAATACTTCGCCAGTTCGCTGATTTCATTTTGATTGTTCAAGTGCGAGACAAGAATATTTTCCGTGTTCGCCAAAATGTTCGGATGAATGCTCGAAACTTCCTGCGTGGCATAGGCGATGGCGATGCGCGCCTTCGCGCCCTCCTTCGCAATCGTCGGCCAGATTTCCGTGAGTGCTTCGTTCCGGCCAATCAAATTATGCGCCTCCTCGACATAGACCACGATATGCGGCGGATGTTGTCCCGCATTAAAACTCGCCATCGAGCTGCGAAAAATATGCCGCGCAATGCGCTTGCTCAAACGCTCGCGCTGAACCGGATCGCCCACGGATAAATCGAGAATAACAATTTTTCCGGCGGCCAGATGATTGTAAATTTCATCGCAAACATCCGTGCTGCGGTTCGGCGCGTGATAATCCTTGAACGGTTGCAACAAGCGAAAACCGGGAATGTAGCCGCCCTGATCATTTTTCTGGAGCAGCAGATTAATGAGCACGTTCGTGTCCGGCTCGATCCACGACTGACCTTTGCCGGTGATGAGTTCGTCCTGGATTTGTCGCGCCAGATGAAACCATTCATACGCCTGCGTCGCCGTCAAACCGTCCGCCGGATTCACCGACGGATTTACTTTATTGCGAACGGCGGGGTTGACCTCGAACGCGATTTTGAAATCCGGCGGCAACTCGTAACCCGCGCGCGCCAGCATCGCCTGATACGCGCCAAGCTTGAGTTGATACATCGCCGTCTGCCGCTGAAATTCGTAGTCGGTGCTGCAATTCTCCTTATTCGGCGGCACAAAATCCATCGTCAGGAACGCCTCCATATCCGCCGAACGCGGAATTTTGCTCGCCTCTAAAAGTCCGCGCAACGTGCTGTGACCTTCGGCAATCTGCTGAAAAAAATTGTTGAGAATCAAATCAAAACCCGGCGTCGCCATCATGCGATAGCGCACCGTGTCGCCGGGAAAAACTTCCGCGAGCGAACCTTTGTCCTGTTGATTTGCGTTCGCGTATTCACCGTTCAAATCGTAAATGATTTGGCCGATTCTTAATTTGAAATCGTCGCTCGTGTGCTTCACCACCGAAACCAGTTTTTTCACCGTGTTCGATTTTCCCGTGCGCGTCATGCCAAACACCGCCGTGCGGCGCGCGAGAAAATCCACCGCGTTCAAATTAAAAACTGCCCGCTCCGCGCGCGCGCCGCGATGCAGTCGTTCAGTCGAAGCGTAACGGACCGTGCCAATGGGAAAATGCGGTAACTCGCCTTTCAAGCCGAGCCGCCGCGCTTCTTCTTGCGCCGCCGCGATGCGCGCCGGACTCAAATAATTTACAATTGCCTCTAGCGCCGCGCCGTCGGGCCGATAAACCGCCAAACCCGCCGCCTGTGCAAAATTTTCCACGTCGCTGCCCAGCCGCAATTTTCCGTCCACCAGATAAAACGTCCCCAACACGCGGCATTGCAGCAGGCCAAATTGAAATTCTTCCACCGTCAATTCGCCGCCGGACGCGGGCGCGCGACTTTTGAGTTTTTCCAATTTGGATTGCAGCTCCGCATCCGCCGGCGGCTCGGCGGAACCCGTCACGCGCAGGAGTAAAATTTCTTCCGCCGACGCCGCAAGCAGAAAACAATTGTGCGGCACGCCGCGCGCCTGCGCCTTCCAGACATCGCTCGTCAGCACCAGCGCGCGCGTAAAATCCGCCGCGCCGAGCCAGCCGACAAATTGATTTTTCTGGATGAGCCGCGCCAGCGGATCCGACGAAGTTTGAGCAGGATTGGACATGAAATTATTTACCGCTGTAAAAATTTCGCCACCGCTTCCGTGCGCGTCCGCACCTGCAGTTTTTCGTAAATGCGGCGGATATAAGTATGCACGGTCTCGTAGCCGATGTTGAGTTTCTCGGCAATTTCCTTGTAGATCAAACCTTGCGCGAGCAAATCCAAAACCTGTTGTTCACGCTCGGAAAGATCGGACAAATCGCCGCCGGACGACGGCACTTTGGTCTTCTGAAATGACTGCACGACCAGCCGCGCGATGTGCGTCGTCATCGGCGAACCGCCGCGCTGCATCTCGCGGATGGCCTCGATCAAATCTTTCGTCGGCGTGCGCTTGAGCATATAGCCGTTCGCACCGGCGGCGAGCGCCTTGAAAATATTTTCCGTATCCTCGTAAACCGTCAGCATCATCACCTGCGTCTGCGGCAACAAAGTTTTCAACTTTCGCGCGCACTCGACGCCGTTCATGCCGGGCAAATTTATATCCATTAAAATCACGTCGGGCCGCACCTTCGGCAAATCAGCAACCGCGTCTTCCGCGTTGGCGTAATCGGTGGCGAAGCGAAAACCTTCCGCGCGGCCAATCACTTTGGCGAGCGTGCCGCGCAACTTGTCGTTGTCCTCGACGATGGAAATGGAAATAGACATCTATTGAATGAAGAATGATGAATGATGAATGATGAATGAAGAAAAATCTTCAGCATCCGCGTTGCCCAACTGCGTTTGTTTCATAATTCATAATTTGCTTCTGACCGGCACGGTCAGCCGCACCACCGTTCCGCCGTTTTCGCCGGGCGAAATTTCAAATTCACCGCGCACGTCGGCCAGCCGCTTACGCATATTTTTCAGACCGTTCCGCAATTTTTTATCCGCCAGGTCGCCAACGCCGCGACCGTTGTCCGTGATGGACAAAATAAATTTGTCCGGCTGCAATTCCAACTTCACACGCGCCTCGCTCGCCTGCGCGTGCTTGACGACATTGTTGATCGCTTCCTTGAACGCGAGAAAAACATTGTGGCGCACTTCCGGCAAAATCGGCGTCGGCGGCAATTGCGTGGGCAACTCGGCGCGATAACTCATGCCCGCCAGCGCAAAATAATCCTGTGCGTATTTGCACGCATAGTTCATGAGGCTTTCGAGCGTGTCGTTGGAAGAATTGAGCGCCCACACAATTTCATCGAGCGAACGCGTCGTGTCGCGCGCCGTCAGCGAAATCTGCTGCGCGTGCAGTTCCACTTCGCCCGGCAAATCCTTGTCCGCCTCCGCCAGTTCGCCGAGCAGCGCGACCTGCGTAAGATTCGCGCCAAGCTGATCGTGCAAATCGCGCGCGATGCGGGCGCGTTCTTTTTCCAGCAATTCTTTTTGCCGGTGCGCGCGCAACTGGCGTTTTAATTTGGCCGTGGAAATCAGATAAATAATTCCCGCCAGCGCGCCGAGAAAAACCAGCGCGACCAAAATCAAAAATGACGGTTTGCGCCAGAACGGCGGCGCAACGGTGATGTCCAACGTCGCGCCGGTTTCGTTCCAAACGCCGTCTTCATTGCCCGCGATGACGTGGAAAACATATTTGCCCGGCGGCAATTTCGCAAAATGCGCGACGCGTTCGCTGCCGATTTCCGTCCAGATTTTGTCGCGGCCTTCAAGCCGGTATTTGAAACGTGCGCCGCCAACGGTGTTTTTTGGCGCGGAAAAATCCAGGCTGGCAAACTGGATTTCCAACTGCTCGTTGTCCGGCGTCAACGCAATCGCGCCATTCCACGCCGCACTCAAGGCGTTCGTCTTCTGCTCCACGCCGTCCACCAGCACGGATTCGATGACGACCGGCGGCGGATTTGTGTCCGGCTTCAAGTCCGCCGGATTGACCGCCGCCACGCCGATGAGCGTCGGGAAAAAAATATTTCCGTCCGGTGCGCGCAACGCCGCCGGTTGCGCGCCAGCGGAACATTCGCGCGTGAGAAATGTGCGGCAGGAAACCGCCTTCGCCGTGCCGGCCACAAAGTCAGCGAGCGATTTTTTCTCCACGCGCATCAGTCCTTCGTAAGAACCAAGCCACAAATTACCCGCGTCATCATTGATTAAGTAGCCGACACTGTCGCTCGTCAGTCCGCCGTTGAGTGTCGAACAAACTTTCCAATTTCCATTTTGAAAATGCGCCAGACCGTGACCAGCCGTGCCGACCCACAAGCCGCCGTCCGCGTCGGCGAGCAGACAGGAAATGTCCTTCACCGGTGCGGACACGGCGGAAATTTTTCCGTCGCGCAGTTGAAATAGTCCATCGCGTTCAGTTCCAAGCCAGAGATTTCCCGACGCATCTTCAGCGATGGCGCGCACCGCGCTGGCGGGCAAACCGTCGTGCGCGGTGAAAAAATTCCAGGTCGTGCCGTCAAAACTGCCGAGGCCATTTTCGCCACCCGCCCAGATTTTTCCGGCGCGATCCTCAAAGAGAACATAAATTTCACGACCGATTTTTTGCGCGTCCGCCACTGGCTGAAAATAGTAGAACATAAACTGGAACAAGCCTTCGCCGCGCGTGCCCGCCCAGATTTGTTGATGCTTGTCCACCAGCACCGTCCACGCATTCGAGCTGGTTCCGATGCCGTAACTGGTGGTGGAATTGGTCTGCCAATACGCGAGGCCGTGGCTGTTGAAGGCCACCCACAATCCACCGGCCGCATCTTGCGCGACGGATTGCGCTGTTTCGGTGGACAAACCGGCAGGCGAGAAAAAAACTTTTCGCTTGATGCGATTTAGTCCGCCGCCGTCCGTGCCGACCCAAAGATTGCCTTCGCGGTCGAGCAACAGCGACAGCACAATGTTGTGCGAAAGGCCGTCATCCTTGCCGATATGCACGCAACTGCCGTCGGCCTGAAACCAAAATAAGCCCGCGCCCTGCGTGCCGACGACGAGATTTCCAGCCGCATCTTCCGTCGTCGCCGAAATGTGCGTTCCGTCCCACGGCGACGCGCCAAAATCTTTTTCCAGCCGGTCGCCGCGCCATTTTTCCACGCGCCCGTTTTGGAGATGCCAGATGACACCATCTTTTCCAGAAACAAAAACGTGGGCGGCACGGTAAAAAAGTTGCGCGGGGAAGATTGTCGGGCGCGAATCCATTTTACCATCTTTCCAACAGAAAAATTTCCCATTCTCGGCACTGAACCAGACGTTGCCGCCACCGTCTTCAAAGGCGCAACTGATAATTCCGCCTGCGCTGGTTTCTGGAAAACTTTGCACCACACCATTTTTGATGACGCAAAGTCCGGCGGTTTCCGTGCCGACCCACAAATTTTTCTTACTGTCTTCAAAAAGAAAAACGATACGGTTGCTCGGCAAACCGGGCGTGTTGTTGACATTGAAGCGGGTGAAAGTTTTGCCATCAAAACGGGCGAGGCCGTTGAGCGTGCCGAGCCAGAGATAGCCGTCGTGCGTCTGCGTCAGCGCGATGACGGAGCTTTGCGGCAGGCCGTCCTCGGTGTTCCAAACATCCACGATAAACGGCAAATCGCCCGCCGCCACGCGGCCAGCGAAGGCCAGTGCAACGGTCAGGCAAATGAATAAAATATGAATTTCCCGTTTCAATTGACGGCACAGCATACGCCGTTGCGCGCGCGGAAAAAGTTTTTTTCAGAAACCGCTTGCGGGCGTTTGCAGATGGATTAGGTTGGCATCGCCCTTGAGAACGGGTGCTCCGTTTTTCCTGTCGAAAGACGAGCGTCGGCGGATCCGGAAGTTTACCGTGTGCCGGGTTCGCCGACTTTTTTATTTCCGGCCAAAATTTCCGCGCAAAAAACTTGAGGTTCGCGGCAAACCGGCTAGGCTTGTCGCTCGGTGGATGGGGTCTTAGCTCAGTTGGTAGAGCGTCTCGTTCGCAATGAGAAGGTCAGGAGTTCGAGCCTCCTAGGCTCCACCATTTTTCGCTTAAACGCAGTAAAAGCGAAGGCAGCCGGCAAGGATAAGCGTAATTCTTCCAGTTCATTTTTCCATGTCCTCACGCCACTTTGAAGCTGTCATCTTTTCCGCCAAGGCCGCCGTCGCCGCCCTTATCGCGGCAGTGAGCTACAAATTTTTTGACCTGCCCGGCGCACCGTGGGTGGCAGCCGTTTCTGCCGTGCTGGTGACGCAGCCGGATCTTCATTCTTCGTTCAAGGCATCACTGCTGCGCGTCGTCGCCAACCTCGCGGGCGCATTTGGCGGCGCGGCGTTGCTGGCCGCCACCGGGCAACCCATTTTGGCCATGGTCATCGGCGTGCTGGCCACCGGGCTGGTTTGCTATCTGTTGAAACAAGACGATGCGCTGCGGCCGGCGTTCGTCGCGGTCATCATTGTGACGCTCATCGGCGGGGGCAATGAATGGCACAGTTCGCGCGACCGCGTCGCCGCCGTTATCATCGGCTGCGTATGCGCGCTGACGGTGGGATTTTTGTTCGACAAACTTTCCGGCATCTCCAAGTCCGCAAAAAATAAAGGTGGCGGCGGATCCGACGCTTCAGAATAATTTTCACACATGAAATCTCCGCTGAAAAATAAATGGATTCTCATCACCGGTGCGTCCAGCGGTTTTGGCGCGGCGACGGCAAAAATGTTTGGCGCGCACGGCGCAAAACTTCTGCTCGGCGCGCGCCGCGTTGACCGTTTGGAAAAAGTTGCCGCGAACGCAAAAAAATCCGGCGCGCGCGCGGCGCACTTTCACGAACTGGATGTTTCCAAAACCGAGAGCGTCAAAACATTCATGGCGTGGGCGAAGAAAAAAATCACAAATCGTAAATCCGAAATCGCAAATCTCCATGTTCTCGTCAACAACGCGGGTGGCGCGCATGGCCTTGATTCCGTGGCGGAAGGCAAAGATGCGGATTGGGAAACCACGTTTCAGACCAATGTTCTCGGCCTGTTGCGCGTGACGCGCGCGGCGCTGCCGCTGTTGCCGCGCGATGCGGGCGCGAGCATCATCAACATCGGTTCCATCGCCGGGCGCACGGCTTACGCAGGCGCATCGGCGTATTGCGCGGCGAAAGCCGGCGAATTACAAATCACCCGCGTGCTGCGCCATGAACTTTTTGGCACGGGCATTCGCGTCGGCACGATTGATCCGGGCTTGGCGGAAACGGAATTTTCCATCGTGCGTTTCAAAGGTGATAAAAAGAAGGCCGATGAAATTTATGCCGGGACGAATCCGCTGACGGCTGACGACATCGCGGAAATCATTGTCTGGGTCGCCAGCCGTCCGCCGCACGTCAACATTGATGAAATTCTCGTGAAGCCGACGGATCAGGCGGAAATGGGAAAGGTCTTCAGAAGAATTATGAAGTGAGAATGATGAATTATGAATGAAGCAATCGCGCGCAGGTGTGCCTTGTTTCATCATTCATAATTCAAACTTCATCATTCGTTTCAGATTCCCCGGTTCGCGCGCCAGAGCAGCACGGCGCCGACCGCCTGAAAAATAAAGTTCGGCAGCCAGAAAATCAGATGCGGGCAAAATTCTGGATGCGACGACAGTGATTGGCCGAGCATGATGAACGCGTAATACACCACCACCAAAATCAGCGCGATGGCGATGCCGATGTTGGTCTCGCGCCGATGGACGCGGATGCCCAGCGGAATCCCCAGCAGCGTGAAGCCAAAGCACGCAAAGGAAAATGCCACTTCACGGTTCATCGCCACGCGCACCGGCTCGGTCAAATCAGATTTCTGCTGGCTCAAAAGTTTCATTTGCGCGTGCAAAGCCTCCGGCGAATTGTTCGTCCCCACCGACAAGTGCAAACTTTCCAAAGTGTGTAATTCCTGCCGTAATTGCAGATACGTCATGTCATTGATGCTCGGCTTATTCACGCGGTTAGTCACATCGCTCGTGCTCAAGTTCAACGAAAGCCTGGGGGAATTGCTGATGAAATCACCGTGCTCGTTCGGGGAGATAGTCGTCGCATCGAACAGGTCGAGAATTAGCTGATTGTTTGCACGGTCTGGACTGAGTTGACCACTCGGTGCGCGAATCGTTGTGTCCACATTCGTCTTGTCCGCCAACCGGTAAATCATCACGTCCTTCAATTTCCCGCCGTCATTCTTTCCTATAAAAAAGATGTAGCCGGGGAAATCTGTGATAACGCGCCCTTCCGGCAGGGCATTGTTCACAATTTCCTTCTTCAAATCCTTAATCAAATCCAGATACGCCACGCGACAGCGCGGGCCGAGATCCATGTTGAACCACGCGCTCAATGTGCAGCAGAACAAACTCAACAGCAGCACGGGCATCACGAGCGACATCAGGCTGACGCCGCTCGCGCGCGCGGCGGTGAGTTCCTGATCCGCGCTGAACCGGCCAAAGACGAGCAACGTCGCCGTCAACATTCCCATTGGCAGCGCGAACACCCAGACGAACGGAATCAAATATAAAATCGCCTTCACCATCAGCAACGGACTGACATGGCTGCTGGCGAGCAACGTCAAAATTTCGCGCAGCGCATTACCGATGAGCAGCACGGCAGTGAACACCGCCACGGTGAGCAGCAAGGTGACAAAAACCTGGCCGACAAGATATTTTTGGAGTGTTTTCAACGGCGAATCAGCGCGCAAAGTGGCGGATTTATCGCGCAGTGAAAAGCCAATTCATCAAAAAGCCTTGCTGTAACCACAACTGGTGACAGGCGGAAGAAATTGAATCTGCTATTGTATTTTCAGTTGGACGTAGTGGTTCGACTGAAATTTCAGGTGTTGTTGTAAAGAGACCGGAGTAGTGTCCGGTCTCTTTTCTTTTCCAGAATTCACCGCAAAATCCGGTTGGTCATCTGTCCGATTTGCAATTCGATTTGGCCGAGCACGCGTTTGATTTCCGCCGCGTCCGCCGCCAATTGCTGTCGCCGTGCGACTTCCGCCGCATCCGGCGTAGCCAGCCTGATTTGTTGCAGTAATTCCCCGCCAATACGCAAAGTTTCGGCATTGACCTTGTTCTCAATATTGGTTTCTTGAACGGCCAGCGCGTCCTGAACGGCATACAGCGCGCCCATCTGGTTGGTATAATAACTATACGCCAGCGCATTTTGCGATTCGCGCTCGGTGTCGGCCAGTTGCAAATGCGCCTCGATTTTTTTGTCCACCGTCAGCAGCAGATATAGCGTGTTCGTGTGGAAGAAAAACGCTTCGTCGTGGCTCTTCTCAAAATAAAAATCGTTCATCTTGTCCAGCATCGGCGCGAGCGAAGTCAGTTGCGACTGGACCACCGCCATTTGCTTGGACTGGTTTTGTTCGTATTGAATGATGTTGCGCGACAACAAATCAATCTTGGCACTGTTGATCTTGGTCTGCTTGTCGCAGCCGCAAAGGAGCGTCACCCCGACGAGCGAAAGTAAGCGGATGGTTTTTGGCATATTAAATCAACTCCAACGGATTGGTTTATGAACTGGCTGTCCACCGATGTCAAGCCGCCGGCAACGGCGCCGTCCGTGAAAAATAAAAACCCCTTGTCAAAACAAGGGGTTTTAAGTGGTGGCAGGAGCCGGAATTGAACCGGCGACACAAGGATTTTCAGTCCTCTGCTCTACCAACTGAGCTATCCTGCCAAACCACGGGGCGCGAATGAAACCAAACTTCCGCGCCAAAGACAAGCCGCAATTCCGTCAGACAATCTGCGGCTGCGCCATTTCGGGATCCACGCCCAAATCTTTAATCGCCTGCGCGACGACTTTGCGGTCAATTAATTTTTTCTCCGCGAGCGCGTAAAGCGTGCCGATGACGGTGGACTCGACATCCACGCCAAAGAACCGGCGCAAACGGCCACGCGTGTCGCTACGGCCAAAACCGTCCGTGCCGAGCGTGAACAATCCGCCGGGAACCCACGGCGCAATCTGGTCGGGAATCGTGCGAATGTTGTCCGACACGGCGACGAATGCGCCCTGCTCTTTCGCGAGCAAACTCTCGACGTAATTTTTCTTCGGCGGCAAAGTCGGATGCAACATATTCCAGCGTTGCGTGCGAATGGCGTCGGTGCGGAGAAGTTTGTAACTCGTCGCGCTCCAGACATCCGCGCTCACGCCGTATTTTTCCGCGAGAATTTCCTGCGCCTTGAGCGCGGACTGCATGATGGAGCCGCTGCCAAAAATGTGCGCCTTGATTTTTTTATCTTCCGCGCCGGGCTTGAATTTATACAAGCCTTTGAGAATTCCTGCTTCGCAATCCGCCGGCATGGGCGGCATGGGATAATTTTCGTTATAAACGGCGAGGTAATAAAAAATGTCTTCCTGCTCGACATACATCCGGCGCAAACCGTCGGCCACGATGGCCGCGAGTTCGTAGCCGAACGCCGGATCGTAAGGCAGGCACGTCGGAATCGTGCTCGCGTGCAGCAAACTGTGACCGTCCTGATGTTGCAGACCTTCGCCGTTGAGCGACGTGCGGCCGCTCGTTGCACCGAGCAAAAAGCCTTTCGCGCGAATGTCGCCGGCGAGCCAGAACAAATCGCCGACGCGCTGCGGACCGAACATCGAGTAATAAATATAGAACGGAACCATCGGCACACCGTGCGACGCGTAGCTCGTGCCGGCGGCAATAAACGACGACATCGCGCCGGTTTCGCTGATGCCTTCTTCCAAAATTTGGCCGTCCTTCGCTTCGTGATAATACGAAAGTGTTTTGCTGTCCACCGGTTCGTAAAGCTGGCCTTTCGGCGAATAAATTCCAATTTCACGGAACAAAGTGTCCAATCCAAATGTGCGCGCTTCGTCAGGAATAATCGGCACGAGATGTTTATTCAGGCCTTTATGCTGGAGCATCAAACTCAACAGACGGCCAAATGCCATCGTCGTCGAGGCTTCGCGCGCGGAACCCTTTACCAGTTCAGCAAAATGATCCAGCTTCGGCACGTCCAGCGTCACCGGCTTGACGATACGTGCAGGCACAAAACCGCCGAGTGCCTTGCGTTTTTCCAAAAGATATTTCGTCTCGACGCTGTCCGGCGCGGGACGGAAAAACGGCATATCGGCAATGACATCGTCACTGATTGGAATATTGAAACGGCCACGGAACTCGCGGAGTTCCTTCTCGTTCATTTTTTTCTGCTGGTGCGAAATGTTTTTGCCTTCGCCCGCTTCACCGAGGCCGTAGCCTTTGACGGTTTTTGCCAGAACGACGGTCGGTTGACCTTTGTGTTCCGTCGCGGCTTTGTAGGCCGCATACATTTTGCGAACGTCATGCCCGCCGCGCAGCAACTTGGAAATCTGTTCGTCGCTCAAGTGCGTGACGAGTTCGAGCAACTGCGGATATTTGCCGAAGAAATGTTTGCGCGTGTAGCTGCCCGGCTCGACGATATATTTCTGATAATCGCCATCCACACATTCTTCCATGCGCTTGAGCAGCAACCCGGATTTGTCGCGCTTAATAATGTCGTCCCATTCGGTTCCCCAAATGACTTTAATGACATTCCAGCCTGCGCCACGAAACAAACCTTCGAGTTCCTGAATTATTTTCCCATTGCCGCGCACCGGTCCGTCGAGTCGCTGCAAATTGCAGTTCACGACCCAAATCAAATTATCGAGTCCTTCGCGCGCGCCCAACGTGATCGCGCCGAGCGATTCGGGTTCGTCCGATTCGCCGTCGCCGAGAAACGCCCAGACTTTCGGTTCCGTTTTCCAATTCACCAAGCCGCGCGCCTGCAAATAGCGATTAAAACGCGCTTGATACAACGACATAATCGGGCCGAGACCCATCGAAACCGTCGGAAACTGCCAGAATTCCGGCATCAAATACGGATGCGGATAGGACGACAGCCCGCCGCCCGGCGCAAGTTCCTGCCGGAAATTTTGCAGATGCGATTCGTCCAAACGGCCTTCAAGATAGGCGCGCGCATACATACCCGGCGCGGCGTGACCTTGAAAATAAATCTGGTCGCCCGGAAAATTTTCCGAACGTCCGCGAAAAAAATGATTTTGCGCCACTTCGTAAAGTGTCGCCGACGACGCGAACGAAGCGATGTGCCCGCCGACGTTTGTGTTTGAATTTGCCTTCACCACCATCGCCATCGCGTTCCAGCGGATGATGCTTTTGATGCGGCGCTCGATGTCGCGATCGCCCGGATATGCGGGCTGCGCTTCGGGAGGAATCGTGTTGACGTAAGGCGTATTTTGCCCGGCCATCGGACGCGGCTCGGCGCGCAACTGGCTGGCAAATTTTTCGAGCAATTCCGCCGTGCGTTCCGCCCCGCGACTTTCCAGCGCGAGTTCCAAAACGGATTGCAAAGATTCGTCCAGCTTGTCGCCGTTGCCGTTGGTGGCGGTCGAGGTGACGCCGCGCGAACCGTAAATTTCTTTTTTGGGTGATTTCACTTGGCTAAAATTTCTCTAAAATTTCTTTCGCAGATGCAAAGTCAACGCCCGAAGAATAAACTGGATTTCTTCCCGCAACAACTGCGAAATGATGCGCCCATGAAACAGCTTAACCTTGCATTTCCCGCGTCCGCCGAAAATCTTGCGGCGGACGAAGCGCTGCTCGATTGGTGCGAAGCCGGTCACGGCGAAGAAACGCTTTTATTTTGGGAACCGCGCGCGACTTTTGTCGTCGTCGGTTACGCGAATAAAATTGCCACGGAAGTGAACGTCGCCGCGTGCGACGCGAAAAAAATTCCGATCTTCCGCCGCTGCTCCGGCGGCGGAACCGTCGTCCAAATGCGCGGCGGATTAAATTACTCACTTATTTTGCGCATCGCCGAAAACACTCCGACGCAAAACATTACTGCCGCAAACAAATTCATCATGGAGAAAAACCGCACGGCGATTGCGTCTCTCAACGCTCAACCCTCAACTCTCAACGTGTCTGTGCGCGGCCATACCGACCTTTGTCTCGGCGACGTAAAATTCGCCGGCAACTCGCAGCGGCGCCGGAAAAACTTTCTGCTCTTTCACGGCACACTGCTGCTCAACTGCGATTTGAATCTGATCAGCGAACTGCTTTTGATGCCGTCATTACAGCCCGATTACCGCGCCAGCCGCCCACATTCCGACTTCGTGACCAACTTGAATCTGCCCGCCGCAAAAATAAAAGCCGCGCTCGCCAACGAGTGGAACGCAAATGAAGAACTAAAAAATCCGCCGCTGGAAGAAATTTCCCAGCTCGCCCGCGAGAAATATTCGACGCACGAGTGGAATTTCAAGTTTTAGCCGGCAGCGTCTCCGGGAGCGAGGCGAGGAGGGCGCAACGGAATTCCCGCGCTTGTCGCCACCGCCCGATTAATGCAAACTTTGCGCCATGCCGACCGACGCCACGTTTGAGTCTTTTGAAAAAGAGTTAAATCGTCTCGTCGAATCCTTCGGCCAACGCCTCAACGAACTCAAGCGCCCTGGTTACGCCGAAGCTGCTGGGCTTGATGCCCAAGCTGCGCGCGGCCACGTTGGCGGCGGAAAAGGCCGTGCTGCAAAACGCCGTCACCGCCACGGATCAACAGATTGATGCTCTGGTTTACGAGCTTTACGGTTTGACGGAAGACGAAATAAAATTGGTGGAGGGCAACGCATGAAACGTAATCGCGTAGCGGCGTCTCGGCAGAGCGCCGCAAAACCAAACAAGAATGCGGCTTTCTGCCGAAAGCCGCCACGTCGGCGTGGCGTATCGCGCGAGTTGCTCGCGTCGCTGCCCACCGCGCTGGAACGCGACACCTTGCTCACGCCGGAATGGATCGCCGAAAGCGTGGTGCAGGAAGTGGAACGGTTTCTCAAAGCGGAGTTGCCGGAGAATTTCGCCGAACGGCTCGCGGCCAAGGCGCATCATCTTTATCCGCGCCACCCACATTTCCACAAAGGCATGAACCGTCCCGGCAATCGCGGGCGGGAAAACCTGCTGATGTTCATGCGCCACTGGACGGCGAGCTGGCTGCGGCGCGAGTGTTCTGCGCTCTACAAAAAACTGCCCTACGCCTTCGCCAACGGCCAGCGGTTGCCGACATAAACCTTCCTTTCCTGATAGTTGCGCCAATCCAATCGCGACCGGATCGGCGGTGGCCGAAAATGCGATATGTCTCGCCAAACATGACCTGTTGTCCGCGCGCAACGGGTCGTTGCATTCCCGCAACGGAATGGAACGGATGCGCAACGAGCCGTTGTATGCGCAC
>DATCFH010000139.1:0-3421 GCA_036509625.1 Verrucomicrobiia bacterium | reverse complement strand
GCGGATTGGCGATCACAATTTGCGGCGAGAATTTTTCAGAAGCTCCGGCGATGATTGCTCCGCTCATGTTTGCGCCGGCGACAATTTTTCCATCCGGCGAAATCAATTGTGTTACCAAGGTGATTTTACGTTTGGACGCGGCTGCGTTCGTTATCGTGGTTTCAATTTTTACCGTCGCTTCCGTGGCAGAAACTTTGGACGTGCTGATGAAAAAACCGTTTTCCGCGAAATGAATTTGGTCATTCACGATGAGCCGGACGTGGCGATAAATGCCTGCTCCGGAATACCAGCGCGACGCCGGTTGCGCGGAAGTGTCGGCGCGCACGGCGAGAATATTGTCGCCGCCAAAATTCAGATGGCCGGTGAGTTCGTAACTGAAACTGACGCAGCCGTTCGGGCGATGGCCGAGATGAAAACCGTTGATCCAAACGTCGCTGTTCTGCATCACGCCATCGAATTCAATGGAAATAGATTTGTCCGAATCCGTTTTTGGCAAAGTAAAATGTTTACGATACCAGCCGATGCCGCTCGGCAGAAATCCACCCGCACCGCCGGTTTCGTTTGTTTCAGAAAATGGTCCGGCGATGCTCCAGTCGTGCGGCAGATTAAGTTTTTTCCAGGCCGAGTCGTTGAAATTATTTGTTTCTGCGCCGGTTGCGTCGGCTTGGAGAAAATTCCAGTTCGCATCAAAATTTTCTGTCACGCGCGCGGCGGCGATGAATGGCAGCAGGCACAGCGCGACGGAAAAAATATGGTGGTGAAATTTCATGCAGGTTTGGACGCACAGTTTCCCGCAAAGCTGACCGTGCCGCAAGTCACCCAAATTGTGGATGCCGGTTGCCGCTGCGTCGCGCAGTCGCTAGGATGTTTCCATGTCTGACGGCTACCGCCAACTGCTCGACGCGACGATTCAGCACCTCGAAGGTTTGAAATCGCGCGGCGTGCGCCATGTCGCCATCGCGCCGGAAACCTTGCGCGCACTCGCGTTGCCGCCTGCAAAATTGCCGATTGCCGATTGCCGATTGCCGATTAAAAAAATATCCGTGCCGCCAAGTATCAAAATTGAACCGGCCATTGCCGTTGCGTCCAAGAAAATTTCTATTCCGGCTGTCGCGCCCAAAGTTGCTGTTTCAATTCCCAAAATTGAAATCACCAGTTCATCGCCGGCAAAAGCCGCTGCGTTCATCGCCTTGCGCGACCGCGCGCTGGCGTGCGTGAAATGTCCGCACCTCGCGGCGTCGCGCACGACGGTCGTGTTTGGCGTGGGCAACATTGACGCGCAATTGATGTTCGTCGGCGAAGCGCCGGGCGCGGATGAAGATGAAATGGGCGAGCCGTTCATCGGTCGGGCCGGGCAGTTGCTCACGAAAATTCTTTTGGCCACCGGCCTTTCGCGCGCGGACGTTTACATCGCCAATATTCTGAAATGCCGCCCGGACACGCCCGGCCAAAGCGCGGGCAATCGTCCGCCGACGCCGGAGGAGCGCGCGACGTGCATTCCGTATTTGCAGGAGCAGATTGATTTGATCAAGCCCAAGGCCATCGTGGCGCTCGGCGCGACGGCGGTGGACGGGTTGCTCGGCAAGACGCTCGGCATCACGAAACTGCGCGGCAACTGGCAGGAGTATCGCGGCATTCCGCTGATGCCGACGTATCATCCGGCGTATCTGCTGCGCAACCAGTCGTTGAGCGAGAAGCGCAAAGTATGGGAAGATTTTTTGAAGGTGATGGAAAAACTCGAAATGCCCATCAGCACGAAACAGCGGAATTTCTTTTTGCAGGTGTGATGCTAAAGGACAATTTAATTGCCCAATGAAGAATGTTTGCCGCTTGCCCTGATTTAATTTTCCGCTATAAACCCGCGCCATGTTGAAACATCTTTTCCAGCCACTGCTCGATTGGTATCAAAATGCGCTTGAGACGGGCGGTTATTTTGTCATCGGCCTGCTGATGACGATGGAAAGTTCCGTGCTGCCGCTGCCCAGCGAAAGCATCATCCCGCTCGCGGCGAGTTGGTCGCACGCCGGCAAAATCCACATCGGCATTCCGGGCATCATCCTCGCGGGCGCGCTCGGCTCGTGGCTTGGTGCAACGATTGTTTACTGGCTCGCGCGACTGGCGGGGAGACCGCTGCTGTTGCGTTATGGCCGTTACATTTTGATTACGCCGGAAAAAATCCAGAAAAGTGAAAACTGGATGTCGCATTACGGCGCGGCGGGCGTGTTCATTGCGCGGCTGCTGCCGGGCGCGCGGCAACTGGTCGGTATTCCCGCCGGCATCGCGCGGATGGATTATTTGAAGTTTTCCATTTTCACTTTGCTCGGCGCGACGATTTGGTGCTCGGTGCTTTGCTGGCTCGGCGTGAAAGCCGGGCAGGACGAAAAATTGATGCACGGTGAGTTGCGCGATGTGGCCATTTGGGTCGGCGGCGCGGCGCTTGTGTTCGGCGGACTTTATTATTTCTTTGTCCACCAGCACATGAAGAAAAAGCAGTGACACGAATTTCACGGATTTGCACAGATTCAATCCGTGTAATCCGTGTCTAAAAATTTCTTTGCGTCTCTGCGTCTTTGCGTGAAACTTTCCGGCAATGGCCGTGTCAGAACACATCCGTAAAAAATTAAGTGCCGTGCCGCACAAGCCTGGCGTGTATCTGCACAAAGACCGCTTCGGCACGGTCATCTACGTTGGTAAGGCTTTGGATTTGCGGAAGCGCGTGAGCCAGTATTTTCAATCTTCCCGACGCCACGGCTGGGATTTGAAATTCAATACGCTCGTCGAGGCGATTTGCGATTTTGACATTCACGTTGTCCGCAACGAACCCGAAGCGCTGCTGCTCGAAAGCAAACTCGTCAAGGAATTCAAACCGCGTTTCAACATCAGCCTGCGCGACGACAAACGCTTTTTGATGTTGAAGGTGAATCTCAATGACCCGATTCCAAACTTCACTTTCACGCGGCTGAAAAAAGACGACGGCGCGCGTTATTTCGGGCCGTTTGTAAATTCCCTCGCGCTGCGAAATACCGTCGCGCTCGCGCGAAAACAATTCAACCTGCGCGGCTGCCGCGTCTTCACGCCGGGCGAAGCGGATTACAAACATTGTCTCTACGCGCATCTGAAAAATTGCACTGCGCCGTGCGTTGGCAACGTCACGCGCGAGCAGTATCTCGAACAGGTCAAAGCCGCGTGCAGTTTTCTCGAAGGGCAGACGCGCGAAATGCAACCGCAGCTCGAAGCCGAAATGAAAAAAGCCGCCGCCGCGCACGATTTCGAAAAAGCTGCCGACCTGCGCGACCTCATCCGCGACCTGAATGACACCTGGAAGAAAACGGAAAAATTTGCCCGTATTCCTTACACATTACCGCTTTCAATCAATCCTGAAAACGATTTGATCGAGCTTGCGAAGATTCTAAATTTGTCT